>NZ_JBBBDZ010000009.1:0-237348 GCF_037153935.1 Mesorhizobium sp. CCNWLY176 | reverse complement strand
ATGCAATTCGTCATTCTCGACCTCGTGAGCGAGGAACGAGCGGAGAGTGTCGGGAATCCATGCCGGAACGGAGAAGAGCTTCCACGGTGCAGAACGCATAGCTTGGGGCTGCCGACCATTGTTCAGGACAACCTCCACTACCTTGCGGAAGACGACTCACCCAGCGCAGCCTCCACTACCGCCGCAATGGCGAGAAGGCGGTTGTCTTCGCCGTGGCGGGCGAAGAGCATCAGGCCGGCGGGGAGGCTCATGCCGGGCATGGGCAGCGAGATGGAGGTCAGGTCGAACTGGTTGGCGAGCTGCGGGTTGCGCAACAGAAGGCCGTCGGCGCGGTCCTGGAGCGCACGATCGTTTTCGAGCGGCGCGATTTCGGGTGCTGTGATCGGCACTGTTGGCAGCGCCAGGACATCGAGTGGAGCGAGGCGCGCGTCCATGGCGCGGGCGAGTTCGTTGCGGCGCTTGATCAGCTTAATGTAGGCTGCGGCGGACACCGACAGGCGGCGCGCCAGCGGTCCGGCGACGCGCGGATCGACCCGTGCTGCCAGTTCGGGGTCGGCCAGCCAGTCGGCATGAACCGATGCTGCTTCGATGCCCGCTATAGTGCCATCTTTGGTGGCGTCGATCATGGCGCTGACGAGATCGTCTATTGCGTGATCGATCAGGCGAGCGCCGGCTTTCTCGAGCAAGTTCAGCGATCGCTGAAAGCCGCTTGCTACGGCAGGCTCCAACCCTTCGAGGAGGCTACCCTTCGGCACGCCGATGCGCAGACCCGCAAGCGGCAGGGGAGTAAGTGTGGCTGGTTCCCCGCCCGCCATGATCGAGTCGGCCAATGCGCAATCCGCAACGGTGCTCGCCAGCGGGCCGACCGAATCCAACGTGAAGGACAGTGGAAAGACGCCGTCGAACGGGATGCGGCTTGCCGTCGGCTTGAAGCCGACCACGCCGTTGAGGGCTGCCGGGATGCGCACGGAGCCGCCGGTGTCCGAGCCGATGGCGATTTCGCTGGTGCCTTCAGCTGCAGACACGCCGGCACCGGAAGACGAGCCGCCGGGAATGCGGGTCGGATCGGCGGCGTTGCCCGGCGTGCCGAAATGCGGATTGATGCCGACGGCGGTGAAGGCGAATTCGGTCATGGCCGTCTTGCCGATGATAACCGCGCCGGCCTGGCGGAGGCGGCGCACTATGAGCGCGTCCCGCTCTGCCGCCGGTACATCGCGGCGGATGGCAGAACCGGCAAGGGTGGGCTCGCCGGCGACGTCGAACAGATCCTTGATCGAGACGATTTTTCCATCCAGCGGCCCGAGCGAGACGCCGGCCTTGTCGCGCGCATCCGAGGCGTCGGCGGCTGCGCAGGCGGCCTCGGGATAGAGTTTCGTGAAGACGCGTTCCTCGCCAGCGCGGGCAGACAGTCGGGAGAGGATGGTGTCGAGGCGGTCGCGTGATGAAGGCATGGCTCTCTCGGCTTGCTTCGGCCCCCAGCCGTTCGATACAAGGGCGCAGGCGGGTCATAAGGTGCATAGGCTGCCCTTCGATTCAACCGGGTCCGTGAAGAATCGATTGTGGCAAGCGGAGCGCCAGACAGGACAAACGCCGCAAGAAACGGGAAGCATGATGCAGAAGACGATCGAGACGATAAAGGGCAATGACGACGCGATAAGCTATGAATTTCCCGTTTTTCGCATCGCCGGTTCTTCGCCGGATGCGCCGTCGGCCTATATCCAGGCGGCCTTGCATAGCGACGAACTACCCGGCGTGGTGGCGATCGACGCGCTGATGCCGAAGCTGCGCAAGGCGCAAGCCGAAGGCCGGATGCGCGGCGCGCTGACCATCGTGCCGCGCGCCAATCCAGTCGGCCGGGCTCAGCAGTTTTTCGGCGCGGCGCAGGGCCGCTTCCATCTCGGCACGCGGACCAATTTCAATCGCGACTTTCCCTTGCTTGCCCGGCCGGACGCCGGCCTGCTGCCCGGCGACGACAGACCGATGAATGCCGACCAGCGGCTCAAGGCCCGGCTGCTGAAGCTGTCGCTCGGGCACGACATCGTGCTCGACCTTCACTGCGACGACGAGGGGCTGCCCTATCTCTACGTGCAAAAGGAACTTTGGCCGGCGATGGCCGACTGCGCTGCCTGCATGGGCGTCGAGGCGGTTATTTTGTGGAGCGACGCTTCCGGCGCTTCCTTCGATGAGGCCGCGCTCTACCCCTATCTGCAACTGCCGGCCGGGGAAGCAAAGCTGGAGCGGCGCGCCGTGACCACGGTGGAGTATCGCGGCATTCTCGATGTGGACACCGGCCATGCCGAGGCCGACGCCGAGGGGCTCTATCGACTGCTGGTGGCGCGCGGCGTGGTCGAGGACAAATCGGTGATTACGCCCAAGGAATTCAAGGGCGAGGTCGCGCCGATCGATCATATCGACATGGTGCCCTCGCCCTGCGCCGGTGCAGTCCTCTACGACGTCAAGCCGGGCGACCGGGTGGCGGCAGGCCAGCGCATTGCGACGATCGTCACGGCGCCGGGCGAGGAAGGCGGGCGCGTGGAGGTGCTTGCGCCGCAGGCGGGTTTCATCCTGACGCGGCGGTCCTCACGCGCGACACTGGCGGGGGGCGATCTGGTCAAGCTGGTGGGCGACCGTCGCAGCGCTGATGCACGATCGGGCGCGCTGGAGGCGTAAAACTAGAGCATGAACCCGAAAAGTTGCAGACTTTTCGGACAAGATCATGGCTCAGAATCAATACGCTAGAGCGAGATAGCGATTCAACGAGAAATCATCTCGCTCTAGCCGGCGTGGCGCAGGCTGACGCCGCTGGCGCGATCGAACAGCACGACCTTGTTCGGGTTCCAGGCAAACCGCACCGCATCTTCGAGCGCGACGTTAGTGCGGGCAGGAACGGTGGCGCGCAGCATGGTGTCGCCTACGCGCAGGGTCAGGATCTTTTCGACGCCGTGATTTTCGACGTCGTGCACCCTGGCCTCGACCGGCGCGCCGGCTTCCAGATGCAGGTCCTCCGGGCGGATACCGAAGACGAGCGGGCGATCCCCTTCCGCCGCGCTCGTCCCGGTCGCCCCCGCAAAGGGCAGTTCGAAATTCTTCTGCGTCATAACGGCCTTGCCCGAACGCAGTGCGCCCTCGATCAGGTTCATCGGCGGCGAGCCGACGGAGCGGGCGACGAAGGTGTTGAGCGGGTTGTTGTAGATCTCGTTCGGCGTGCCGACCTGGACCAGATGGCCTTCGTTGAGAACGCCGATCTTGTCGCCCATCGACATCGCCTCGATCTGGTCGTGGGTGACGAACAGGAAGGTCGCGCCGAGATTGACCTGCAGGTTCTTGAGTTCGGTGCGCAGCGCCTCGCGCAGCTTGGCGTCAAGCGCCGATAGCGGTTCGTCCATGAGGAAGACGCGCGGCTTGCGCACGATCGCGCGACCGATGGAAACGCGCTGCATCTCGCCGCCGGAGAGGCGGTCGGTCTTGCGGTCGAGCAGATGCTCGATGCGCAGTGTCTTGGCGACGCGGTTGACGCGCTCATCGATCTCGGCGCGCTCGAGGCGGCGGATTTTCGCCTTCAGCGGGAATTCGAGATTTTCGCGCACGGTGTAGCGCGGATAAAGCGAATATTGCTGCAGCACCAGCGCTACGTCGCGCTCGGCAGCCCCCCACGGACCGACATCGACGCCGTCGATGAGGATGTTGCCCTCGGTCGGCGTTTCAAGCCCGGAGATGAGGCGCAGCGTCGTTGTCTTGCCGGCCCCCGTCTGGCCGAGGAGGACGAAGAATTCGCCGTCCTGGATTTCGAGGTCGAGGCCCTTGAGCGCGGTGTGTGCGCCGAACTTCTTGGTAATGTTCTTCAGCTGGATATGGGCCATCAGAGCCGAACTCCGAGCGAATTGCCGCTCTTGGTGTCGAAGAAATGCGCCTGGGTCGGGTCGATGCGGGCGAAGACCTTGTCGCCGGCGCTGGCGACGAAGCCGCTGCGCGTGCGGGCGCGCAGCATCTGCGAGCCGAGCTTCAGGTCGACGATATCGTAGGAGCCGAGCGGCTCGATGATCTGCGCCTCGACCGGCAGGAAACCTTCGCGCGCCTGATGCTCAACCATGACGCCTTCCGGGCGGATGCCGAGCGCCAGGCTGCCATTGGCGCCCTTGAGGCGGTCGATCTTGCCGAGCAGTTCATTGGGGAAAGCAAAGCCCTTTTCGGCGCCGTCGACGGTGACGCGGGCCGAACCCGCCTCCTCCGAGACCTGGGCCTTGGCGATGTTCATGACCGGGCTGCCGACGAACTGGGCGACGAAGAGATTGGCCGGGTAGGAATAGACCTCCGATGGGCTACCCACCTGCTGGAGAATGCCTTCATGCATGATGACGATGCGGTCGGCGAGGCTCATAGCCTCGACCTGGTCGTGGGTGACGTAGATGGTGGTCGAGCCCTGCTCCACATGCAGGCGCTTGATCTCGGCCCGCATCTCCTCGCGCAGCTTGGCGTCGAGTGCGCCGATCGGCTCGTCCATCAGCATGGCCTTCGGCCGGCGAACCAGTGCGCGGCCGATGGCGACGCGCTGCATATCGCCGCCGGAAAGTGCCGACGGCCTGCGGCTCAGGAGATCGGTGATGCGCAGAACACCGGCGATACCGCGCACTGCCTTGTCGACCTCGCTGCGGCTCATGCGTGTCGCCCGCAGCGGAAAGGCTATGTTCTCGTAGACCGTCATGTGCGGGTAGAGCGAGAAGGACTGGAACACCATGGCGATGTCGCGGTCCGAGCATTTGAGATGCTGCACCGCCTGGCCGTCGATGAGAATGTCGCCCTCGTCGATGGTCTCCAGACCGGCAATGGCGCGCAGCGTCGTCGTCTTGCCGCAGCCGGACTGGCCGAGCAGCACGATGAACTCGTTGTCCTCGATCTTGAGGTTGAGGTCCTTGATGACCTGGACGGCGCCGAAGAATTTCTGGATGCCGCGAAGCTCGATCTGGGTCACGAGTGGCCCTCCTTGCCGCGCGGGCCTTCCGCTTCGGTCACCACCTTGGAGCCGAACCAGTTGGTGCACATGAAGGTTATCAGGCCGACAATAATGACGGTCAGTCCATAGCGATGCAGGAACAGGTTCCACGGCTGGCACAGGGCGATAATGCCCAGCACCATGACGATCTCGGCTATGCGCTGAAGAGTATCGCTGCGGATCATTTGCGGATCGCTCCGAAGGACATGCCGCGCAGCAGGTGGTTGCGCAGGAGGAATGTGAAGATCGCGACCGGCAGCAGGAACAGGAAGGTTCCAGCCGCGATCACCGTCCAGTCTGGCAGGCCGGAGCCGACCTGCGACGGGATGAAGGGCGGCGCGGTCTGGGCGCGGCGGTTGGTCATGATCAGCGCGAAGGCGTATTCGTTCCAGGCCGTGATGAAGCAGAACACTGCGGTGGCGGCGATGCCGGTGGCAGCTTCCGGCAGGACGATCTTGAAGAAGGCCTCCATGCGCGTATAGCCGTCGACAAGGGCCGCCTCCTCATACTCCTTGGGTATTTCGTCGATGAAGCCCTTCATGAGCCAGACCGAGAAGGAGAGATTGAAAGCGGTGTAGAGGATAATCAGGCCCCAATGCGTGTCGTTGAGGCCGACGGCGCGATACATCAGGAACATCGGGATGGCCACCACGACGGGCGGCAACATTCGCGTCGACAGGATGAAGAAGAGCAGGTCCGCCTCGCCCTTCACCTTGAAGCGCGAGAAGCCGTAAGCGGTGAAGGTGCCCATGCCGACCGCGAGCACGGTCGAGGTGATGGCCACGATGAGCGAGTTCAAGAAGCGGCTGGGATAGCCCGAAAGCTGGACCTCGCCCTTGCCGGAACGCACAACCTTTTCACCGCCATCGAAGACGAGACGTTCCCACCACGGGGCGGCGGCATATTCTTCCGGCGTCGGGGCCGAGCGCAGTTGCGCGCGCTTGGTGAAGAGCTTCACGAAGGGCGAAATCTCCGGCTCGAAGACCACCGTCGGCGGTATCGTGGTCGCCAGATTGCGCGGCTTGAAGGCGGTCGAGGTGATCCAGTAGATCGGCGCCAGGAAGATCAGCGTCACGATCAGGACAATGACGACGGCAAAGCGGTTGAGCGCGATTTCGCTGCCGGTGCGAACTGCAGCCATCTCAGCGCTCCTTCACTTTGTTCAGGTACTTCACGTAGATGTTGGTGATGGCGATGACCATGATCAGCACGATGTAGGCAAGCGCGCAGGACCGTCCGGTCTGCCACTCCTGGAACGCCATCTTGTAGAGCCGGATCGATATGACCTCGGTCGTCGGCTGGCTGCTCAGGATGTAGGCAAGATCGAAGGTCTTGAAGGCCTCCATGGTGCGGAAGATGACGGCAATCATCAGGATGGGTGCTACCAGCGGCAGCGTGATGCGGAAGAAGGTGTAGAACGAGCCGGCGCGGTCGATGGCGGCGGCTTCGTAGAGATGCTTTGGCACCGCCGACAGGCCGGCGAGCGACAGCAGCATGACGAAGGGCGACCACATCCAGATATCGGTGATAGCGACCGCGTAGAGCGCCATCTTGGGATTGGCCAGCCACTCGAAATTGCCGAGGCCCAGCGCATAGTTGATGACGCCCCATGACGGGTCGTAGAGCAGCTTCCAGAACAGGCCGACGACGGCCATGGACAGCATCATCGGCAGGAGCAGCAACGTCGTGATCAGCCCCTTGAAGGGGATGTCGCGGTTGAGCAGCATCGCCACGCCGAAACCGACCAGCACCTGCCCCGTGACCGAGACGATGACGTATTGGGCGGTGATGGCGAAGTTCGACCAGATGAAGGGGTCGTTCAGAAGCTCGCGATAATTCTGCAGGCCGACGAAATTGGCCGGCGCGTTGGTTGAAGCACGGAAATCGGTGAAGGAATAATAGAGCGAGTAAAGCAGCGGAAAGATGTTGAAGACGATCAGAAACAGGATCGTCGGGATGATGAACAGGTTGCGGATCGAGATGTCGCTCATGCCGCGGCTGGCTGCACGCGTGCGCTGATCGAGCGTGGTCATGACTGCTGTCGCCAAGAAACTCTCCTCCTCCGAGAGGCTTCCGATATTTTATCCGCCGCATCCTACGCTGTTGCCGCGCCTTGATGGATCTGGCGAAAGAAAAGGAGGAGGCGCTTTAGGCACCCCCTCCAAGGGGTATAGGTGTTTACTGACCGCGGCCGTATTTGGCGAAGGTCGCCTTCCAGTCGCCGGCCAGGGCGTCGAGCACTTCCTTCGACGAGCCTTCGCCGCCGACGATGTGCGGATAGAGCCGCTGGTTGAGCTGCTGGAGCAGTTCGGCATATTCCGGCACCGCCCAGAAATCCTTCACCTTGAACATGGTCTCGTAGAAGGCCTTGTTGTAGGGCGTCGCGTTCTGGAATTCGGCCGATTCAAGCACGGCCTTCGAGCAGGTGTAGCCGCCAAGTTCGGCCCACTTCTTCTGGGTATCGTCCTTGATGAACCATTCGAGGAATTTCAGCGCCTCTTCCTGGTTCTTGGAATAGGACACGATCGAGATGCCCTGTCCGCCAAGGGCTGCGAACTGGTCGCCATCCGGCCCCGGAGGGTTGGCGAAGAAGCCCGTGTTCTTGGCGTGCGGATTGGTCGCCTCGTTGAGCAGCGAGGGGAAGAAGGCGAAGTAGTTCATGCTCATTGCCGCCAGGCCTTCGGTGATGGCCTGGTTGTTTTCGACGAAGAAGGTCTTGGCCCAGCCCGGAGGCGTGAACTTGTAGAGCTCCTTGTAGGCGTCGAGGGCAGCGACCGCCTTGTCCGAGTTGATGATGCCGTCGACCTTGTAGGTCGTGTAATCGCCAAGCTCGCCGCCATAGCTGAACAGCGCGTTTTCGAAGCCCATCGCCATCGCGTCATAGGAATTGTCGGTGTAGATGGCGATGCCGTAGCGCTTCTCGTCCGGGCGATAGAAGAACTCGGAAATGTCGCGCAGCGCCTTCCAGTCCTTCGGCACGTCGAGTTCGTAGCCATATTTGGCCTTGAAGGCTTCCTTCTCCTTCGGGTCCTCGAACCAGTCCTTGCGATAGGACCAGCCGACGGCGTCACCCTCGAGCGGGATAGCCCAGTACTTGCCGCTATTGCCGGGATATTCGGCATAGGACTTGACGGTGGCGGGCGCCATGACCTCGCCGAGATTGTGCTTCTTGAAGAAGTCGGTCAGGTCGACATAGTGACCGCCGGTCGAGCCGGCGCCGAGCCACTGCGAGTCACCGACGACCATGTCGTAGGCATCGCCCTTGGCATTGAATTCGGTGAAGGTCTTGGTCTGGAAATCGGCCCAGGGCGTCGTCTCGACGGTGACCTTGACGCCGGTTTCGGCTTCATACTGGTTGACGAGTTCCTGCAGGTAGTTGGCCGGATCCCACTCCGCCCAGAAGATGGTCAGTTCCTGTGAGAAAGCCGAAGTGCTGCAGGCTAGCGATAGGCCGATGCCGGCAAGCAGGCCGGTCAATGTCTTGCGCATTATGCGTTCCTCCCGTGGTGCGCAACTCTACCTCTTGGTCGGGCAGCGCGCGGCGCTGCTCCGGGTAGTCTTTCAGTGCTGCTGCTTTGGGTCGCGGTCCTCCTCGACCTGCCCTGAACCGATTTAGGCGATGATGCCCAATCCGCTCCTCCTATGCATCTGGTATTACCAATTGGCGCTTTGCCGTCAAGTGGTTTCTTTGTGAGGACCAGAGCTCAACTCGGCACGACTTCAGAAGAATTTCATATTCATTCTGGCTTATCCACGTCGAAAAACGATGGAAATTCGTTATAGACATAGACCACTAACGGCACAGCAAATCATCAAATCTGGTAGAACCAGATTTGCAAGCCCGCTTCATGCAGACCAACGCCGCCTCTTCTACGCCGCACCACCCTCGCTGATTGCAGCGCGCACCAGTGCTGCAGCCGCCCATTGCGCGACGGAGCGGGTTTCCTCGCTGCCCAAACCCCACATATCCTTCAGCACGATCAGCACCTCGACGCCGAAAACGAGCGAAAGCGACTGCGCCAACCGCTCGCTTGCCGCGGGCGAAATCATGTTGCTGAGCGGAGCAATCGCCTCGCGCAGAAGCTCGACGCGATGGCCGCGCTTGAACTGAGGTTCCGTGCCCAATGTGCCGGCCTGGCGCTGCGCCCACTGGTCGAGCGACAGTTTCAGCGCTGCCTTGAAGGTGGCCTCGAATTCCTCGATGCGCGGCAGCGACGTGCCGATGAGATCGGCGACGCGTTCGCCGGTATCCTTCGAATTTGAGCGCCAGTCGAGGATGGGTCCAAGCCCCTCGTCAACCACGGCCTGCACGAGGGCGGCCTGGCTTGGGAAATAACGATAGGCCGTCGCACGCGACACGCCGGCGGCTTCCGCCGCCTCGCTGACCGAAGGCGTTGCGCCGGCCTGCATCAGCCGGATTGCCGTATCCAGCATGAGCCGGCGCGTGCGCGCCCGGGGGCCGCGCTCGGCCTCTTCGACGATTTCAGCTTGTTGACGTGAGACTGCCATGTCAATACGATACGCGCGTCTCAAAAATTTGCAATGGTTGAATCAGCCGTTCGGAAACATGACGGAGACAGGCTGCGACGGGGGAAAATGGTCGCGGCAGGAGGGACCGTGAAGCGCATCTATGTGGTCGGCACAGCCGACACAAAGGGCGAGGAGCTCGACTACCTCGCAGCACGGATTGCGGCACTGGGTGCGGCGCCGGTGCGGGTCGATGTCGGCACGACGCCTGCCGGAATCGACGCCGGGATTTCCGCTGCCGAGGTCGCGCTGCATGGCGCGGACACGACCCAGGCGGAACTCGCCAGCGGCGATCGTGGCCGCGCGGTTGCGGCGATGGCGGATGCCTTTTCGCGCTTCATCACCACGCGCAACGACATTGCCGGCATCATCGGCATCGGTGGCGGTGGCGGCACCTCGATCGTGACCGCAGGCATGCGCGAACTGCCGCTCGGCCTGCCCAAGATCATGGTCTCGACGCTCGCTTCGGGCGATGTCTCACCCTATGTCGGCGTCTCCGACATCGTCATGGTGCCGTCGATCACCGACCTCGCCGGGCTGAACCGCATCAGCCGCGTGGTGCTCTCCAACGCCGCGCAGGCGATTGTCGGCATGGCGGCCAAGCCGGCAAAAATCGAGGATGGCCGGCCGGCGATCGGGCTCACCATGTTCGGCGTCACCACGCCTTGCGTGACGGCGATTTCGGAGCAGTTGCGCGACCGCTATGACTGCCTCGTCTTCCACGCCACGGGCACCGGCGGGCGGACGATGGAAAAGCTGGTAGACAGTTCGATGCTCGCCGGCGTCATCGACATCACCACGACGGAAATATGCGACCTTTTGTTCGGCGGCGTGCTGGCTGCCGGCGAGGACAGGCTGGATGCCATTGCGCGGACAAGGTTGCCCTATGTCGGCTCGGCCGGGGCGCTGGACATGATCAATTTCTGGGCGCCGGAAACCGTGCCGGTGCGCTATCGCGAGCGGCTGTTCTACAAGCACAATTCCAATGTGACGCTGATGCGCACGACCGCGAATGAATGCCGCCAGATCGGCCAATGGATCGGCCAAAAGCTCAGCGCCTGCGAGGGGCCGGTGCATTTTCTGATCCCCGAAAAAGGTGTTTCCGCGCTCGATGTCGAGGGCGGTGCCTTCTTCGATCCCGAAGCTGACGAAGCACTCTTCGACGCCATAGAGACGAGCCTGAAGCCGGCGCCGAACCGGCGCATCGAGCGCCTGCCGCTGCATATCAACGATCCCGAATTCGCGCAGGCGGCCACGGCTGCCTTCCTCGCCATCGCAAAATAGTGAGACCCCAATGCCGGCAATCCCCCGCAAGAAAATCCTCGAAAAATTCCGCGACATGATCGAGCGCGGCGTGCCGATCGTCGGCGGCGGGGCGGGCACCGGCCTGTCGGCCAAGGCCGAGGAAGCGGGCGGCATCGACCTGATCATCATCTACAATTCCGGTCGCTACCGTATGGCCGGGCGTGGCTCGGCGGCAGGGCTGCTCGCCTATGGCAACGCCAACGAGATCGTCAAGGAGATGGCCGTGGAGGTGCTGCCGGTGGTCCGGCACACTCCGGTGCTGGCCGGCGTCAACGGCACCGACCCGTTCATCCTGATGCCGCGCTTCCTCGCCGAGCTCAGGGATATGGGATTCTCGGGCGTGCAGAATTTTCCGACCATCGGGCTGTTCGACGGCAATATGCGGCAGAGCTTCGAGGAAACCGGCATGGGCTACGGCCTCGAGGTCGACATGATCGCTGAGGCGCATGGGCTCGATCTCCTGACCACGCCCTATGTGTTCAATCCCGACGAGGCGCGCGCCATGACCAAGGCCGGCGCCGACATCGTCGTTGCCCATATGGGCGTGACGACCGGCGGCTCGATCGGCGCGACTTCGGCCAAGACGCTGGACGACTGCGTCAAGGAAATCGACGCGATCGCCGAGGCGGCACGCTCGACGCGCAAGGACGTCATCGTGCTTTGCCATGGCGGGCCGATCTCCATGCCGGAGGACGCACGCCACATCCTGGAAAACGCCAGCGGCTGTCATGGATTCTATGGCGCCAGTTCGATGGAGCGGCTGCCGGCGGAAGCCGCGATCCGCGACCAGACGGCGAGCTTCAAGGGCCTGACCCTGATGCCGGCCGCGAACCAGAACTGAGGAGGAGTTTTGTCTATGAGCAAGGAACGCAATTTCGTCTATCCGAAGGACGTGAACACCTTCGCCTTCGACTGGGGCCGGCTGGCGCTGACCGTGGCTCCGGAGGTGAATGGCGCTGCGCGCTTTTCCGGCGGCGTCGTCGATCTTCAGAAGGGCCAGGGCCATTCGCGCCACAACCATCCTGGCGCGGAGGAGATCATCTTCGTCATTTCCGGCAGCGGCGAGCAGATGGTCGAAGACGAGGCCGGCAACCCGGTCGTGCAGAAGGTGGGGCCGGGCTGCACCGTCTATGTGCCGGAAAGCCGGTTCCATTCCACCACCAACACCGGCGACGGGCCGATGCAGCTTTTCGTTGTCTATTCGCCCGCCGGGCCGGAACTGGCGCTGCGCGAGCTTCCCGATTTCAGACTGGTTCCACCGGTCGGCGCATGAAGCCTTTAACCCGTTTTCCTGGCGATTTCATCGATTGAAAACGGGTAAAAACTGCCGCCACGGCTGTGGAGCGTAACAAAACTGACATCGAACTGACACGGCGCTTTCATGTTGGTCCGGTAGCCAATTCTTCCCATGAGGCTGAAACAGCCGAACGGGAAAGTCGCCATGCTCGAAATCCGAAACGTCTCGCGCCGATTTGGCAAGAAGACCGCCGTCGACAGCGTCGCGCTGGAAATCCAGCAGGGCCAGATGGTCGGCATCATCGGCCGTTCCGGCGCCGGCAAATCGACCCTTCTGCGCATGATCAACCGTCTCATCGATCCCACCCAGGGGTCGATTTTTTTTGAGGGCGAGGAAGTGTCGGCCCATCGCGGCGCGACATTGCGGCGATGGCAGCGCGACTGCGCCATGATCTTCCAGCAATTCAATCTCGTGCCGCGCCTCGATGTGCTGACCAACGTCCTGCTCGGCCGGCTCAACCACCGTTCCACCGCACTGAACCTGCTCGGCGTCTTCTCGAACGAGGAACGCGCCCAGGCAATCGCAGCGCTGGAGCGCCTCGATATCGCGCCGACCGCGCTTCAGCGCGCCGGCACGCTTTCGGGTGGCCAGCAGCAGCGCGTGGCGATCGCGCGCGCCTTGATGCAGCAGCCGAAATTGATCCTCGCCGACGAGCCGATCGCCTCGCTCGATCCGATGAATGCCAAGGTGGTGATGGATTCGCTGCGCGACATCAACCTAAGGGAAGGCATCACCGTCATCACCAACCTGCACACGCTGGACACGGCGCGCAGCTATTGCAACCGCATCATCGGCATGGCGGGCGGCAAGGTGGTGTTCGACGGCGCGCCTGAAAGCCTCACCCGCGAGGCCGTGCGCCTCGTCTACGGCGCCGATGCCAACGGCGAAGAAATCTCCGAGGCCATCACCTCGACCAGCATCCGCCCCGAGCGGCTGCGCAAACTCGAATCCGCCGGAACGCTCGAGCCCGCCTACGCCGGCCACTGAGCGTCCGTGATCGTTTCGCCCGCGTGAAGGGCCGATTCTGCACAAGACACATCGATATCAATCGGAATTAACAGGAGACACGTCCATGTTCCCAAGGAAAGCCCTTATGGGCGCGGTTGCGCTCGCCACTCTGGCCGGCGCCACAGTCGCTCATGCCGACAGCCCGGAAGTGTTCCGCGTCGGCATTCTCGGCGGCGAAAACGAAGCCGACAGCCTGCGCAACTACCAGTGCCTCGCCGACACGCTTCCGGCCGCCATCGGCGTCAAGGAAGTCAAGCTGTTCCCGGCGACCGATTATGACGGCGTCATCCAGGGCTTGCTCGGCGGCACGCTCGACTACGCCGAGCTCGGCGCTTCCGGCTATGCCAAGATCTATCTCGCCAAGGCAGACGCGGTCGAGCCGATCCTGACCACCGTCCAGACCGACGGCGCAACCGGCTACTATTCGATCATGGTTGCCCGCAAGGATTCCGGCATCAAGACGCTGGCCGACATGAAGGGCAAGAAGCTCGGCTTCGCCGACCCGGATTCGACCTCGGGCTACCTGATCCCCGTCACCTCGCTGCCCAAGGATATCGGCAACGTCGCGGTCAAGGATTATTTCGGCGAGACCGGCTTCGGCGGCGGCCATGAAAACCTCGTTCTCGCCGTCAAGGACGGCAAGTTCGACGCCGGCACCACCTTCGGCTCGGGCGTAGGCTCGTTCGATGAGGGCTACACCTCGGGCAACCTGCACAAGATGGTTTCCAAGGGCATGATCGACATGAAGGACTTCAATGAAGTCTGGCGCTCGCCGCTGATCCCGAACGGCCCGATCGTCGTTCGCACCGCGCTCGACGCCGACATGAAGGCCAAGTTCAAGCAGTTCATGGTCGACCTGCCGAAGTCCGACCCGGCCTGCTTCTCTGCCATCCAGGGCGGCGACTTCACCAGCTACACCGACGTGACGCCGGCCTTCTACCAGCCGATCATCGACGCCCGCAAGGCGCAGATCGGCGGCTAAGAACCCTTCCTATAAGGCGGCCGGGCAATAAAAAATGCCCGGCCGTTTTTGCAATCTGACGTGAGTGGGAAGCGGCATGAGCCAGACTGTCCATACTGGCCTTTCCAGTGAGGGATTAGCCATCGAGCGGCATTGGCGCGAGCTGGCCTCGCGACGGCGTCTCTATTCGATCCTGATCGTCGGCGCTCTTGCCATCGCACTCGGCAGTTCGCTGTGGTTCGCCAATGAATCCAATGCCGGAAAATTCTTCGACCGCCTGCCGCATTTCTTCGATTTCGCCGGCGACATGCTGCCCCGTGACGGCTGGGAAGTGTGGCGCGCGCTGTTTGACCTGCCCTCGCCTTATTTCGACGGCAGCCTGAAATACGATTATCCCGAAGGCCGCGTCTATCTGTTCGGCTCCGGTTTCTACGTGCCCGAATATTTCTACAAGATGCTGGAAACGCTGAACATTGCGGCACTCTCCACGCTGATCGGCTTCATCTTCGGCTTCATGCTCTGCTTCCTCGCGGCCAAGAACCTCGTTGCCAGCCGGCTGCTGCGTTTCGTCGTGCGGCGCTATATGGAAGTGCTGCGCGCCTTCCCTGAGATCGTCATCGCCGGCTTCTTCGCAGCCGTGCTGTCGCTGGGCGCGATTCCGGCGATCTTCGCCGTCGGCATCCACACCATCGGCGCGCTCGGCAAACTGTTCTACGAGGTGGTCGAGAATGCCGACATGAAGGCCGAGGAAGGCCTGCGCGCCGTCGGCGCCAACTGGTTCGAGCGCGTCGGCTTTGCCATCGTGCCGCAGGTGATGCCGAACTTCATGTCCTATGCGCTGCTGCGCCTCGAGATCAATGTGCGCGCCTCGACCATCATCGGCGCGGTCGGCGGCGGCGGCATCGGCGAGGAACTGCGGCTTTCGATCGGCCGTGGCCATGAGGCCAAGACGCTGGCGATCATCCTCCTGCTGTTCACCACCGTCGTCACCGTAGACCAGTTCTCGGCATGGCTGCGCCGCAAGCTGGTCGGTGCGCAATCCTTCGATTTCGGACGCTGACCATGGCAACCATGACCGCCGTACAACTTGCCGAGATCGAAACCCGTCACCCGGACGTGTTCCATCGCTCCCTCATGAAGCGCTACACGCCGCTATTCGTGGCGCTTGGGTGCCTGCTCTATGTCGTTTATTGCTGGTGGTTCTTCTCCATCGGCACGGTGATTGCCGGCGGCCAATGGGAGCGCGCCAACCTCTATGCGCGGCAGTGGTATTCCTACGATCTGCGGCCAACGATCCGATTCACCGGCACCGAGGCCAGGATCACCTATCCGCGCTATTCGCCGCTGGGCAACAATCCGAACCCGGACTGGGTGACCCAGGCCGGCGACAGGGTGACCGTGGATTTCGGCTCCAGCGGCAGCGTCAGCGCGGACAGCAAGCTGGTTACCGTCGACCATCGCGGCGAGACGCTGACCATGATTCTGGAGCCCGACGGCGCCAAGCCGCAAGGCGCGCTGCCCGGCTGGGCGACGTTGCGCGAGGATGAGGTGAAGGTCGATTTCGGCTTTGCCGGCGAGGCGCGCATTTCACCGGAGCGCGTGTCGATCAGCCGCCGGTTCTTAGGCTGGCCGAACTTCGTGTTCGACCCGAACTCGCCCTTCTGGGGCAAATCGTTCTCCGAGGTGGCGGGGCTCATCACCTCGGGCGAGCGGATCAAGCCGGAAATGTCGAATGCGGCGCTTGCCTTCGACAACATCTGGAACAATTCGCAATGGCAGCATGGCGATGTCTGGACGAAGCTGTTGCAGACCATCGTCATGGCCTTTGTCGGCACGCTGTTCGCCTCCCTTATCGCCTTCCCGCTGGCTTTCATCGCGGCGCGCAACATCACGCCCAATTTCTTCGCCAACCAGCTGACCAAGCGCTTCTTCGACTTCCTGCGCTCGGTCGACATGCTGATCTGGGCGCTGTTTTTCACCCGCGCCTTCGGGCCGGGGCCGCTCGCCGGCATTTCGGCGATCTTCTTCACCGACACGGGCACGCTCGGGAAGGTCTATTCGGAAACGCTGGAAAATGTCGACGACAAGCAGCGCGAGGGCGTGCGCTCGGTGGGCGCTTCGCCGGTCGTCGTGCAGCGCTTCGGCGTGGTGCCACAGGTGCTGCCGGTGTTCCTCAGCCAGGCGCTGTATTTCTGGGAATCCAACACCCGCTCGGCCACCATCATCGGCGCCGTCGGCGCCGGCGGCATCGGGTTGAAGCTATGGGAAGCGATGCGCACCAATTCGAACTGGGCAAATGTCGCCTACATGGTGCTCTTGATCCTGATCGTGGTGTTCATCTTCGACAACATTTCCAATGCGCTGCGAAGAAGGCTGATGGACGGCGGGAATGCGGGGCATTGAGCGGCATTTCGATGGTTCGCAAGTCTACGCTGCCCCTCATCCGCCTGCCGGCACCGACCGGGGCGAGCCACGGGTCTCGCCCGTCCTTCGGACCCCCGTATAGTGACGGGGAGAAGGTGGAAGCTCCAACGCTGACGCCTCCCTCTCCCCCGTCCTTACGGGGAGAGGGTAAGGGTGAGGGGCGGCGCTACGCGGGAGATTGCGATGCGACTAGCCAGTCACCCCAGCTGATAAACCCGCCGCGCCGTATCGCGCAGCACCGCCTTCTGCACCGTCTCCGGGAAGGACGACAGCGCCGTGCGATAGGCCGCGACGAGATCGGCGTAGCTCGTCCATAATTTCTCGATCGGGAAATTGGAGCCGAACAGGCAGCGTTCAGGCCCGAACCGGGCAATGGTCTCGGTCGCCACATCGCGGATATGCTCGGCGTCGTTGCGGTGGATGAAGGTGCCGAGGCCGGAAAGCTTGCTGACCACGTTTTCCTGATCGGCCAGCCGCTTCATGCCCTCGCGCCATGACTTTCGCCCAGCGGGCGACAGGTTTTCGAGCATGCCGGCATGTTGCAGCACGAAGGTGATATCGGGATTGTCCTTGGCGAGTTTCGCCGCGCCCTTCATCTGGGACGCAAAGACCTGGAGGTCGAAGGACCAGCCATGCTCGGCCAGCAGCCGGATGTTCTTGCGAAGCCGAGCATCGCTCGCGAGATCAGGATCGGCGGCGAAGCGGTACATTTCGTTTTTGTGCCAGTGCAGTTGCATGCGGATGCCGCGCATCAGCGGGAATTTCGCCTGGTGCTTCAGGGTCTCGCCGGCATTGTCGTCGAGCAGGTCGGCATAGCCGACGATGCCATGCGGCCAGCCATGCGCGTCGGCCACGCTCTGCACCCAGGCGACCTCGTCGACCGCGCCGGTCTTGGCCCAGTTGGTCTGGATGTAGACGGATTTCTCGACGTTCGAGCTTTTGATGTCGGCCAGGAATTCTTCGATCGGATAGTCGCGGCGAATGGATTCGTAGGGTCCGAAAATGCGCGGCACCATCGGCCCCTGCAGCCACGGCAGATCGGCCTGCCGCCAGATGTGGTGATGACCATCGATGATCTTGATCATGAAAGAACCTCTGTAGAAAAGCGTCTTGCCGCCTGCCGGCGCGGTCGCCGTTCCAACGCTGCGAGATCGCCGACCAGCCTTTCCAGCGCGACAAGGCTGCCGCCATCGGCGACGAGATCGAGGCTGGGCAGGATGCCGGCCATGGCGCGCGTGACGGGGCGATAGCGTGGATCGGCGGCCAGAGGCGTGACCCAGACGAGCCGGTGGCCGAGGCGGGACAGGCGCTCGACGGCATGGACCATCGCGCTAGGGTCGCCGCGCTCCAGCCCGTCGGAAAAGACGATGACGACCGCGCCACGCACCAGCGCAGTGTGGCGCGAGACGGAGAGAAAATCCTCCAGCGAGCGGCCGATCAAGGTGCCGCCGTCGAAGTCGAAGACGATGTCGGCGAGGCCGGCCAGCGCCTGCTCCTCGTTGCGGTGCTTCAGCACCTTTGTCACCCGCGACAGCCGCGTGCCGAAGCAGAAGGTCTCGACCTTGGGCCGCTGCCGCGTCAGGAGATGGGCGAAGCGCAGATAGGGTTCCGACTGCGCCTTCATCGAGCCGGAAACATCGATGAGGAGCAGCAGCCGGCGTGGGCGTTCGGGGCGGGCCTGCCGCAGGATGCGCAGCGTCTCGCCGAAGGTTTTTCGCGCCGCGCGAATGGTGCCCGCAAGGTCGATGCGATGACCTGCGAGGGCCGGCCGCCAGCTTCGGCTGCGCGTTGCCGGCAGGCGGTCGAGGCGGCGCCGCATGCGGGCGAGTGTATCGCGGTCATCCTCACCAGCGCGGGCGAAGTTCTTGCGGTTGCGCACATGATCGTCGGCAGCCGCTTGCCCTGCGGCATCGCCATCGAGCAGATCGAGAAGCTGGTCGCTGCCCTGCGGACGGTCGCTGCGCGGGCTTTCCTGCTCGTCCGGCGATTTGACCATTCCGGCAATGGGCGCAGCACCGAACCACGCCTCGAAGACGGAATCGTAGAGCGGGAATTCTTCCGGCGAGGCGGTGAGGGTGACGCGGCCGGCGCGCGCCAGATCGCCGATGCCGGAAAGCCGCGACACGCGTACGGCGTGAAGAAAGTTCATCGCCCGGCCGGGATCGATCGGCAGGCCGGCCTCACGCAGTGCGGCGGGAAAGCCGGCGAGCAGGTCGGCGCCGAGCGCTGCCGGAAGGCTTTGTGCGGTCGCGCTCATATCACGCCCGCACGCTCGATGACGCCAAAGTCTTCCTGGTCCTTGACCAGCAGGCCGAGCGACCGCTTCAGCGCGTCGGGCCATGGCGTGCCGTCGCGGTGCAGCACTTGCGCCGCGCGCGCCCAATCTATGCTTTCGGCAATGCCGGGCCGCTTGATCAGCGGCAGGCAGCGGATGGCGGCGACGGCCTCGACCAGCCGCTCGGCCGCTTCCGACGCAATGCCGGGCGCATGGCGCTCGATGATGGCACGCTCGCGGGCACGGTCGGGATAGTCGATCCAGTGATAGAGGCAGCGACGGCGCAGCGCGTCGTGCAATTCGCGGGTGCGGTTGGAGGTCAGGATGGTGACGACGGGCTGCTCGGCCTTGACCGTGCCGATCTCGGGAATGGAAATCTGGAAGTCGGACAGGAATTCGAGCAGGAATGCCTCAAAGGCATCGTCGGCGCGGTCGATCTCGTCTATCAGGAGCACCGTCGTGCCGGCGTTGCGCAGTGCTTTCAGCAGCGGCATTTCGATGAGGAATTCCGGGGCGTAGAGGTCGGCGGTCTCGACCTTGCCGCCGCGCTCGGCCACCCGCACCGCCAGTAGCTGGCGGGCGTGGTCCCAGTCGTAGAGCGCCCGCGAGGCATCGATGCCTTCATAGCATTGCAGGCGCACGCATTGCCGATCGAGGATTTTCGCCAGCGTGTTGGCGACCTCGGTCTTGCCGACGCCCGGCACGCCTTCCAGCAGCAGCGGCTTGCCGAGTTCAAGGGCAAGGTAGAGCGCGGTGACCAGTGTCTCGTCGGCAAGATAGCCGGCGGCGGCGAGGGAGGCGTCGAGTTGATCCTGGGTTAGTGGTGAGGGCATGGAAATGCACCCGATCTTACGCCCGAAACCACCTTGTAATAGATCAGGTAAGTTGGAGGTACAGGCCGGAGTCGAACCGGCTCATGGCGGTTTTGCAGACCGCAGCGTTCCCATCTCGCCCCTGCACCATGCCTTGGCTTTAGCAAGAAATCATCAGAGAAGCTACGGTCCATAGAAACGATCTCGCACTGATGCTCTGCGCCAGCTTTTCGCCTCAAAACTGCAATTTCTCGTCACACACCATCCGAAACCGGTTGGAGCAATGCGCGGCAGCATCGCCACCCGCAGCCTTGCCGGCATCAGTGGCGAAGGCGTCGGCCATGGCCTGCTCGCTGTCGAAATACATCTCCGACACGCCGTCGAAAGGCGCTTCGGCATTCTCGGCGCGCAGCACATTGGAGGTGTATTTGCGCATGCCCGGCAGGTTGCGGGCGAAGGCTACATGGTCTTCCAGAATCCATTTGCGGAAGTCGTCGAAGCTCATGCCGTCCTTGCGCTTCATCAGGGCCATGACTTTGATCATTCCATCGTCCTTTCGATTTCAGCTCGGGTTGCCGCGCAGCGCATCAAGGCCGCGCAGGATTTTTTCGGGCGTGATCGGCATGGAGGTGACGCGCACGCCACAGGCGTCGAAAATGGCGTTGGCGATGGCCGGGATCGGCGAATTGGCCGTCATCTCGCCGATGCCCTTGGCGCCGTAAGGACCGTTGGAGGACGGCCGCTCGATGATGACGGAATCCATCTCGGCAATGTCGCCCGGCCCCGGCATCAGATATTCGGAGAAATCGAGCGGGCCGTGCGCGCGGCTGGGATAATAGGGCTCCGTCGTCTCATAGAGCGCATGGCTGATGGCCATCCAGGCGCCGCCGACGATCTGCTGGTGGGCGAGCGCCGGGTTCATGGCGCGGCCGATTTCATAGGCGTTGGTCATCTTGAGAACGGTGACGTCGCCGGTCTCGTCATCGACCTCGACCTCGGCGATGGTGCAGGCGTGGGCCTGGCAGGAATCCGGGTCCATCTCACCGGTTTCGGGCACGACCTCGCTTTTCGGCTTGAGATACATGCCGCGTCCCGAGATTGTCCTGCCATGCTTGAAATGGGCGGCGAGCGCGACATCGAGCACGGCGATGCCCTTGTCTGGCGCGCCGTTGACATGGATGCGGCCCTTGCCGTCGGTGACAAGATCGCCGGCATCGACCTCCAGTTCGGTCGCCGCCACGCTCATCATCACTTCGCGCGCTTCCTTGGCCGCCATCATGATGGCGTTGCCGATGCGGTGCGTGCCGCGCGAGGCAAACGTGCCCATGCAGTGCGGGCCGGTGTCGGTGTCGGCGGTGTCGATCATGACGCTTTCATAGGGCACACCCAGCGTTTCGGCGGCGATCTGCGCGCCGACGGTCTTGATGCCCTGCCCGAGATCGACCGAGGACAGCGTGATGACGAAGCTGCCGGTGGTCGTCGCATGGATCAGCGCCTGAGACGGGTCGCCGCCAAGGTTCATGCCGGTGGGATAGTTCACTGCCGCAACGCCGCGGCCCTTCAGCCTCGCCATGTCAGCCCTCCCTCGTCATCGACGACATTTTGGCAAAGCGCGGCGCAAGCTGCTTGCCGGTCTGGCGGGCGGCGGCCTGGATGACCTCGACCAATGCAGCGCCATCGACCTTCTTGCGATGGGCCTTCATATCGCCGTCGCGATAGGCGTTCAGCAGCCGCAGTTCCATCGGGTCCATGTCGAGAAACCGCGCGATCTGGTCCATCTGCGATTCCAGCGCGAAATCGCCGATGGTCACGCCAAAGCCGCGCATGGCCGAGGACGGCGTGCGGTTGGTGTAGACGCAGTAAGCGTCGACATGGACGTTGAGGATCGTATAGGGCCCCGGCATGTGGGCGGCGGCCTTGGTGGTGCCATAGGTGGAATGGCGGCAATAAGCGCCGGCATCGACATAGAGCGTGATTTTCCGGGCGACGATGCGCCCGTCCTTCATGACGCCGTCCTTGATGTAGATGCGCTCGGCGGCGCGCGGCGACGACACCTGCATCTCCTCGGCGCGGCTATAGGCATATTTCACCGGCCGGTTGGTGAGCATGGCGCCCAGGGCGGCGATCGGCTCGACGATGACGTCGACCTTGCCGCCGAAGCCGCCGCCCACCGTGCCACCGACGAGACGGAGCTTATTGAACGGCACACCGAGGATGAGCGCCATATTGTCGAGGGTAAAATAGAGCGCCTGCGTGTTGGAATAGATGGTGATGCGTCCATTGCCCTCGGGCTTTGCCGTACAGCCGGTGGTTTCGGTCGGCGCGTGTTCGATGGGCGAGGAGTCGTAGCGATGCTCGATGATGTGGTCGGCCTCGGCAAAGCCCTTGTCGACATCGCCGAAGCGGATGCGCCGGCAATTGTGGCCCTCATAGACGAAGTGGTTGGTGCCGTCCTTCTTGAAGGGCGTGGAGGTCATGGCGTCCTCGACATCGAAGACGGGTGGCAGGTCCTCATAGTCGACCACCACGCGGCGCGCGGCCTCGAGGGCTGCCTGCGGCGTCTCGGCCAGCACGGCGCAGATCTGCTCGCCCATGAACAGCACCCGGTCTTCCGGCAGCACCGGTTCGTCATCGGGGCCGACACCGATGAGCTTGAGGATCGTGTACCAGTTGTTGGGCACGTCCTTGTGGGTGAGGATGCGCACGACGCCCGGCACCTTCATGGCGGCCTCGGTGTCGATGCCCTTGATCAGCGCATGATGGCGGTTGGAGCGCACCATTTTCAGGTGCAGCGTGTTGGGGAAGCTCACATCCTCGTAGAACTGCGTGCGCCCGGTGACATGGCCGCGCGCATCGGCACGCTGGACGCTTTCGCCGACGACCGAAAGCTCGGCCTCGCGTTCCTTGGCAAAGAAGCTGGTGTCGATCTTTTCCATGATCCGTCCCCTCACGCCGCTTCGGCGCGGCTGGCCGACTTGACCCTGACGGCGGCATCGAGAATGGCGTCGATGATTGCCTCGTAGCCGGTGCAGCGGCAGATGTTGCCGGAGATTGCGCGCACGACATCCTCGCGCGCCGGGTTAGGGTTCTTCGCCAGCAAGGCAGCCGCGACCATGATCATGCCGGAGGTGCAGAAGCCGCATTGGGTGGCGAAACCTTCGAGGAATGCCTCCTGGATCGGATGCAGCCCTTGCGGCGGGGTCAGGCCTTCGATGGTTTCGACATGCGCGCCTTCGATCGTCTCGACCGGCAGCATGCAGGACATCGCCGTCTTGCCGTCGACAAGCACGGTGCAGGTGCCGCAGGCGCCCTGCTCGCAGCCGCGCCGCGTGCCGGTCAGCCCCTGGCTTTCCCGCAGCACGTCGAGCAGCGTCGTGCCGGGTGCCGCGAGCATCTGACGCTCGGCGCCGTTGATGGTGAGCGATACGACGGAATGCTTCATGGCTACCCTCCCGGTGGCTTATCTTTCGCTGACCATGATCTTGTCCAAAAGCCGGCCTCCACTTTTTGGGATCATGGTTTTCGCTGGTACCGATTATTCGCCGAGCAATGCCCGCCTGATATGCACCGGCGTTACCCGCGCCCGGTACCAGGCGCTGGCATAGGCATCGTCGGCCGGATCGATGTCGTTCAAGGCTTCCCGGGCGGCCGCTTCGACATGCGCGCGGTCAAAGGGTTTTCCCGTCAGAGCCTTCTCGACGGACGTTGCGCGTACCGGCGTCTTCGCCACGCCGCCGAGCGCGATGCGGGCTGAAGAGACGACACCGCCTTCCAGCACTATGACCGCAGCGACGGTAACGATTGCGGCGGAGTTGAACGCCTTGCGCGTCGCCTTGGTGAATTTGAACGCGTCTTTCGCCGGCAGCGCAAAGCTGACCTGCGTGACGATTTCGCCGGCCTTTACGCCGCTTAAAACGGTCTGCTCGACCGGCTCGATGCGCTCGCCCCCCGCACCCGCAATGGCGGCTGTCGCACCCAGCGCGATCAGGCACACAGTGAGGTCGCCATAGGGTTGCTTGACGAAAAGATTGCCGCCGACGGTCGCCATGTTGCGGATGGTGGGCGAGGCGATGGTGTCCAAAGCGGGGTACAGGAAAGCCAGAGCCTTTTCGTCTTCCAGCTCGGCAAGGGTGGTCGCCGCACCTATGGTGGTCTTGCCAGTTTCGATGCTGATGCCCGATAGCCCAGCCTTGCGCAGGCTGACGAGGCTGGTGAAAGCATCCGTGCCGTAGTTCAGCACCGGCATGACCACCGTACCGCCAGCGAGGATGATCGCGCCTTCTAAACTCGACAGGAATCGCTGTGCTTCGGGCACGGAGCCCGGCATTGCCACGGTTTGAAGCATGGTCTCCTCCCAGAGATCAGGCGATCTGTTTGCGCCGGTTCTTGCGCTGGCCGTCTTCGGCCTTGATTATCTATTATCGATAAATCAAAATCGCTTTGTCAACTCTGGTCCGACCAAATAAGATGCTGCAACGCAGTGACAGATGGATTCGGCAGGACATTCGATGAGCGAAATGCGCAAGGTGAAGGCGGGGGAGTTGCCGGATACGGGCTTCGTCAACACGCCGCTGAGGCAACGGCTGAAGGAGGTGCTGCTGCGGCGCATCCTCGGCGGGCACTACGACCCCGGCGAGCGGCTGATCGAATTGCGCATCGCCGAGGAATTCGGCACCAGCCAGGGCCCGGTGCGCGAGGCGCTGCGCGAACTGGAAGCGACCGGCCTCGTCACCAATTTGCCGCGGCGGGGCACCTATGTCTCGGAAGTGATGGGCGACGGCCTGCGCGAAATCTACACCGTGCGCGGCGCGCTGGAAGAACAGGCGACGCGCATCGCCACCACACAGCGCGCCTGCGACCTCGACTACCTGCAGCGCGAGGTCGACCTGATGCGCGACGCGGCGATTGCCGGCGACACGCATGGCGTGGTCGAGCATTCGGTGAAATTCCACCGCTCGATCATGGAGGCGGCGAAGAACCGACTGCTGCTCAACATCTGGCAGTCGCTGCAGATCGAGACGCGCACGACCATCACCATGCTGACGGAGGGGCTCGATCTGGTTGAGATCGCCTACAGCCACCAGCCGATCATCGATGCCATCGCCAGCGGCAATGCCGAGGAAGCGGCGCGGGTGGCGCGCGAGCATCAGGATTATTTCGAGCGCCTGCCGGTGCCGACACGGGCTTGAGCCCTAGAATCAGGAATTAGCCGAAAGGCCGGCGGCAGAGCGGTCTGCGGCGGAGGAATTCAGGGAGGAATGTCATGAATATTGCGACGCTTGCTGCTCAACAGAGCACGGTTCCGTTCGACCAGGCAAAACTCGACCGGCTGATGGACGAGGCCGGCATCGACGTGCTGGTCGCGACCTCGAAGCACAATGTCCAGTATCTGCTGGGCGGCTACAGATTCATCTTCTTTTCGGCCATGGAGGCGATCGGCCACAGCCGCTACCTGCCGGTGCTGATCTATGAGAAGGGCAAGCCCGATCACGCCTCCTATATCGGCAACCGCATGGAGGGCGGCGAGCACCAGAACAACCCGTTCTGGACGCCCACGGTGCAGACCGCGACATGGGGCTCGGCCGATGCGGCAAAGCTTGCGGCCGAGCATTTGAAGACGATCGGCAAGGACAAGGCGCGCATCGGCATCGAGCCGCCGTTCCTGCCGTCTGACGCGCATGGCGTGCTGCAAAGTGCCCTGCCCGGCGCGACACTTATCGATGCGACCTCGACCATGGAGCGCCTGCGCGCGATCAAGACGCTTCAGGAACTGGAAAAGCTGCGTCAAGCCTCCGAGCTGATCACCGATTCGATGACCGCGGTCTTCACGGGCCAGCGCGCCGGTGCGAGCAAGCGGGAGATCGTCGATGCGCTGCGCCGCGAGGAGACCAATCGCGGCCTGCAGTTCGAATATTGCCTGCTGACCCTCGGCGCCAGCCACAACCGCGCCGTCTCGCCCCAGACATGGAGCAAAGGCGAGGTGCTGTCGCTGGATTCGGGCGGCAATTTTCACGGCTATATCGGCGACCTCTGCCGCATGGGCGTGATGGGCGAGCCGGACCAGGAGTTGAAGGACCTGCTGGCCGAGATCGAGGCGGTGCAGCAGGCGGCATTCTCGCTGTGCCGCGCCGGCACGCTGGGCGGCGACATGATCGACCATGCCGAGAAGGCGCTGAAGGCGTCACCAAGTGCAGCCTTCACCGATTTCTTCGCCCATGGCATGGGGCTGATCAGCCATGAAGCGCCTTTCCTGATGACCAACCACCCCGTCGCCTATGAGGGCGTCGACGCCGGCAAGCCGCTGGAAGCCGGCATGGTGCTGTCGGTGGAGACGACCATGCTGCATCCAACGCGCGGCTTCATCAAGCTGGAGGATACGGTTGCGATCAAGGATGGTGGGTATGACATGTTCGGCGAGCGCGGGCGGGGGTGGAATGTGAGTGGGGGTTGAGGGTGATTGCCTGAGGCATTTGCTGGCATCGGCTCGCAGCAATTGCATTGGCGCCGCAAGACCCCTCTCCGTCTCGGCTTCGCCGAGCCACCTCTCCCCATTTCATGGGGCGAGGAACCCAAGTTCTGCGATGCCTTGACCTCTGAGTTGCCGCAACGTTGGCGAGTGCCGGTTCCTCGCCCCCGCAAAGCGGGGGAGAGGTGGCGCGCGAAGCGCGACGGAGAGGGGGAGCGGCTTAGCTCCAGATGCCAAGACCCTACCCGCCATGCTTCTCAAGAAACGCTTCCGCATCCAGCGCCCGAAAATCATCAAGCGCCGTGCGCAACCGCGCGTGGTCCCAATCCCACCAGGCGAGCGCCTGGTAGCGTTCGGCGGTCTTGCGGTCGAAGCGCTCGCGGATCGGTTTGGCCGGCACGCCGCCGACGATGGTGTAGGGCGCGACATCCTTCGACACGACCGCCCCTGCCCCGACCGCCGCACCGTCGCCGACAGTGACGCCGGGGAGGATGGTCGAGCCGTGGCCGAGCCAAGTGTCGTGGCCGATTGTGACCGCGTTGGAGCGGCGCCAGTCGAAGAACTCTTCCTCATGGGTGGCGTCGTCCCAATAGTCGGAGGCGCGGTAGGTGAAGTGATGCAGCGTTGGCCGCCATGTCGGGTGGTTGGTGGCGTTGATGCGCACGGCGGCGGCAATGTTGGCGAACTTGCCGATGGTCGCGCACCAGACGCCGCAATCCTGCATGACGTAGGAGTAATCGCCGAGCGTCGTTTCGTGAACGCGCGAGCGGTCGGCGATCTCGGTGTAGCGGCCGAGCGTCGAGTTGCTGACCTCCGCAGTCGGGTGGACGCGCGGCTCTTCCGAAAGCTTGCCGCTCATGCTGCGATCTTTCCGGCGGCGAATTCGGTGACATCGATGATGCGGTCGGCGACCGCCTCGCGCACGTCCTGATCGTGGAAGATGCCTAGCAGGGCGACGCCTGCAGCTTTCTTCTGCGCGATGAGATCGACCACCACCTGCCGGTTGACGGCATCTAGAGAGGCTGTCGGTTCGTCGAGCAGCAGCACCGGATGCGCGGTGATGAAGCCGCGCGCGATGTTGACGCGCTGCTGCTCGCCGCCCGAGAAGGTGGCGGGCGGAAGCAGCCACAGCTTTTCCGGCAGGTTGAGGCGGGCAAGCAGTTCGCGCGCCTTGTCGCGGGCGCCATCCCTGTCCTCGCCGAGCATCACCAAGGGCTCGGCGACGACATCGAGTGCGGAGACGCGCGGCACGGTGCGCAGGAACTGGCTGACATAGCCGATCGTGTCGCGGCGGATCCGCAGCATCGTGCGCGGGCTGGCGGTGGCGAGATCGACGAGTTCGCCGCCATGGCTGACGATGATCTGGCCTTCATCGACGGCATAGTTGCCGTAGAGCATTTTCAGGATCGAGCTTTTGCCGGCACCCGACGGCCCGCCGAGCACGGCACATTCGCCGGATTTCAGCGAGAAGGAGACATTGGCTACGACCGGCAGCTTTATGCCGTCGCGCAGATGCATGGTGAAGCTCTTGGCGACTTCGGAAACGACGACGGGCGTGGGCATGTTAGTCTCTTTCGTATTTACGCGTGATCTTGTCCGAAAACCGGGTTCCACTTTTCGGGATCACGCGCCTAGACCTGCAGGATCGATGAAACGAGAAGCTGCGTGTAGGGGGCGCGGGGATCATCGAGAACGCGGTCGGTGAGACCGGTTTCGACGACGCGGCCGTCCTTCATCACCATCATGCGCTGCGACAGAAGCCGCGCCACGGCAAGGTCGTGGGTGACGACGATGGCCGCCAGTCCCAGATCGGTGACGAGGCCGCGCAGGAGATCGAGCAGGCGCGCCTGAACGGACACATCAAGGCCGCCGGTCGGCTCGTCCATGAAGACGAGGCGCGGGCCGGTGACGAGGTTGCGCGCGATCTGGAGGCGCTGGCGCATGCCGCCCGAGAAGGCGCGCGGCTGGTCGTCGATGCGGTCCTCGCCGATTTCGACGCGGCCGAGCCAGTCGATGGCGGTCGAACGGATGTTGCCGTAGTGGCGGTCGCCCACCGCCATCAGGCGCTCGCCGACATTGGCGCCGGCCGAAACCGTCATGCGCAGGCCGTCGGCCGGGTTCTGGTGGACGAAACCCCAGTCGGTGCGCATGAGAAAGCGGCGCTCCGCCTCGCTCATGCGATAGAGGTCGCGCCAGGTGCCGTCGCGCATGCGGTACGCGGCGGTGCCCGAAGTCGGCATCAGCCGGGTCGACATGCAATTGAGCAGCGTCGTCTTGCCCGAGCCGGATTCGCCGACCACGGCCAGAACCTCGCCCGGCCAGAGATCGAAGGTGATGTCCTCGCAGCCGACGCGCGAGCCGTAATATTTTGAGAGAGAGGTGACGCGGAAAAGCGGTTCGTCGGTCATTATTCTGCCTCTCGGCTTTTTTCGAACGTTTGGCGCTGCCCCTCACCCTTACCCTCTCCCCGTAAAGGACGGGGAGAGGGGGGCGTCAGCGTTGGGGCTTCCTCCTTCTCCCCGTCCTTACGGGGAGAAGGTCCGGCAGGGGATGAGGGGCTGGCGCGGCTTTCATCTTCCGGCGCCAAATGTCCCCGATGCCCATCTTCCCGCCGCGTCTCGCAATGGTCGGTGTCCGAGCAGACGAACATGTGCCCACCGTGATCGTCGAGGATGACCTCGTCGAGATAGACCTGTTCGGCACCGCAGAGCGCGCAGGGCTGGTCGAAGGTCTGGACCTCGAAGGGGTGATCCTCGAAGTCGAGGCTGACCACTTTCGTGAAGGGCGGAATGGCGTAGATGCGCTTTTCGCGGCCCGCGCCAAACAGCTGCAAGGCCGGCGACATGTGCATTTTCGGGTTGTCGAATTTCGGCGTCGGCGACGGGTCCATGACATAGCGCCCCTCGACTTTCACCGGATAGGCATAGGTCGTCGCGATGTGGCCGTGGCGGGCAATGTCCTCGTAGAGCTTCACATGCATCAGCCCGTATTCCTCCAGCGCGTGCATCTTGCGCGTTTCGGTTTCGCGCGGCTCGAGGAAACGCAGCGGCTCGGGGATCGGCACCTGATAGACCATGATCTGCCCGGCATGCAGCGGCGCTTCGGGAATGCGGTGACGGGTCTGGATGATGGTCGCCTTTCCCGTCTCCGTGGTGACGGCGACGTCGGCGACCTTTTTGAAGAAGGCGCGGATGGAGACGGCATTGGTGGTGTCGTCTGCGCCCTGGTCGATGACCTTCAGGATATCGTCCGGGCCGATGATCGAGGCCGTGACCTGCACGCCGCCGGTGCCCCAGCCATAGGGCATCGGCATTTCGCGGCTGGCGAAAGGCACCTGATAGCCGGGAATGGCGATGCCCTTCAGGATCGCCCGGCGGATCATGCGCTTGGTCTGCTCGTCGAGATAGGCGAAGTTATAGGTGGCGATATCCGTTGCCTGGATGTTCATTCCGCGGCCTCCCGGGTTTCCTGATCGTCGCCGCGTTTGCGGGCTTCATGCTCGGCGCGCATGCCGCGCACGAGGCCGAGTTCGGCCTGGAAATCGACATAGTGCGGCAGTTTCAGATGCTCGACGAAGCCGGTGGCCTGGACATTGTCGGAGTGCGAGATGACGAATTCCTCGTCCTGCGCGGGGGCAACGACATCCTCGCCGAACTCGCGGGCACGCAGCGCGCGGTCGCACAGCGACATGGACATCGCTTTTCGCTCGGACTGGCCGAACACCAGCCCATAGCCGCGCGTGAACTGCGGCGGCACCTTGGCCGAACCCTTGAACTGGTTGACCATCTGGCATTCGGTGACGCGGATGCGGCCGAGCGGCACGGCGAAGGGCAGCTCCGGCACATCGATTTCGACCTCGACCTCGCCGATGCGGACCTCTCCCACGAAGGGATGGCTGCGGCCATAGCCGCGCTGGGTGGAATAGGCGAGCGCCAGCAAAAAGCCCTCGTCGCCGCGCGACAGTGCCTGAAGGCGCAGGTCGCGCTCCAGTGGAAACTCGACCGGCTCGCGGGTGAGATCGCCGGTGACGTGGTCTTCCGGCAATTCGCCGTCGCTTTCGATCAACCCTTCATGGGCCAGGATTTCCGAGACGCGCGGCATCCGTCCGGCTTCCGCCTCACGCTGTTCGGGCTCCGCCACCGGCGCACCGGCGGCGATTTCGGGATCGAGCAGGCGGTGCGTGTAATCGAAGGTGGGGCCGAGAAGCTGGCCGCCGGGCAGATCCTTGTAGGTGGCGGAAACACGGCGCTCGACCTGCATGGCGGCGGTGTCGATCGGCAGCGTGTAGCCGAAGCGCGGCAGCGTGGTGCGGTAAGCGCGGACGAGGAAGATCGCCTCGATCATGTCGCCGCGCGCCTGGGCGATGGCGAGTGCTGCCAGTTCGCTATCGTAGAGCGAGCCCTCGGCCATGACGCGATCAACGCCGAGCGCCAACTGCTCGACGATCTGGTCGAGGCGTATGGCGGGCACGGAGCGGTCGCCGCGCCGACGGTCGGCGAGAAGCTGGTGTGCGTTGGAAATGGCGGCATCGCCGCCCTTTACGGCCACATACATGGGTCAGGCCTCCATGGTCTTGATGCGCGTGGTGCGCGGCAGGCAGGCGATGCCTTCGGGCGCCGCCAGGATGACATCGACGCCGCGCGGGAAACGGGCGCGGTTCTGCTTCCACTGCTCGACGAAATGACGCGGCAGCGGGGTTGGCGCGAGCATTGCCGCCTTCTCGATGCCGGGGCCTTCGAGCAGCAGGTTTTCGCCGGAAGACAGGCTGGTCACCTGCAGGATCAGCGTGGTCGAGCGATCCGGATACTCTTGCGTGCCTTGCGCGAAATTTTCGAGCGCGATCAGCTCGGCCGGGCTGGAGACGAGCGCGAAATGCGCGTCCGCCGGTGTGTGGGCAAGCGGCGCGCCGCTGTGAAAGCCGAGCCAATGCTTTGCGGCGGCTGAGGCCTGCAGGGCGGGATCGAGCCAGAGCGGCGTGTCGTTGTCGCAGAAGGTCAACGCCACGGCACCGGCGACCAGCGACAACGGTGCCGGCGGCACGGTCAGGCCGCCGCAAGGCTGGATGGTGCCCGGACGGGCCATCGCATCCATGACGGCGCGAAACACCGCCTGCGCATCGAATACGGGATTGGCGAAGCCGCCGTCGATTGCCTGCGTTTCCATCAATCCTCTCCGCGTACCATGGTGAAGAAATCGACCTTCGTCGCCGCCGTCTCGGCACGGCGCGTTTCGTCGGCAGCAAGCTGCTCCGCGCGCAGCGGCTCGATGATGCTGGCTTCGATCTCGGCGCGGCGCGTAGCGTCCTGCCAGAGCGCATCGGCGATGGCCGACAGCAGCGCCTTTTCCTTGTCGCGGCCGAGCGCATAGGCGTGGCCGACAGCACCGCCCTCGACCCGCACCGTGGCACGGGTGACGGTCGCCTCGCCGAAATTGAACGGCGCGCCGCCGCCGCCGATGCGTCCGCGCACGGTGACGAGCCCGGTTTCCGGTCCGCGCAGCTTTTGCGCCTCGCGCGGCAGGCAGGCCTCAGCCCACAATGCCTTGAGCCTGTCGCCCGGAGCAAGGGAGAGCGCCGCCATCGCCGCCTTGCGGCCCGCCGCCTCTTCCCGTTCCTGCCGTCTGTCTGTTTTCATCGTCCGGTCCGCCGTTGCAAAATTTGTCTATTGCTCTATACAACCATACAAATTATACTCCCTTTCTAACGCCTGTCCATGACGGTGCGATGACGGGGTGAAAAAATGGGCTCGGAAGACAGTCAACTCGGGATGGAGCGGCGCAGCGGGGTCGCGCTGTGGCGGCAGGTCGCCGACCGCATCAGACACGGCATCGGCGGCGGCACGCTTGGCGACGGGCACAAGCTGCCGCCGGAAATCTGGCTGTCCGAGCATTTCGGCGTGAACCGTCACACCGTGCGCGCGGCAATCGCAGCGCTGGTGCAGGAAGGCGTGCTGCGGGCAGAACAGGGCCGCGGCACCTTCATCGAAAGCCGCAAGCGCCTCGCCTACCCGATCTCGGCGCGTACGCGCTTTTCAACAGGCATGCAGCATCAGACGCGCGACCGGCGCGGCATACTCCTGGGGCATCAACAGGAGGAAGCCAGTGCGCGCGTGGCGGAAGCGCTGGCGCTTGAACCGGGCGCGCCGGTGCTGCGGCTGGAAACGGTGAGCGAAGCGGACGGACGGCGCGTGGGGCGCGCGACGGGCTGGTTCGATGCCGTACGCTTTCCGGGTTTTGAAAAAGCCTATGCCGAGACGGGTTCCATCACCTCATCCTTCGCCCGTTATGGCGTGAACGACTATCTGCGCCGCTCGACACTGGTCTCGGCGCGCCATGCCGATGCCGATGATCTGGAGAATTTGAGGCTCTCGCCCGGTGCAATCGTGCTGGTGGCGATTGCGATCAATGACGATCTCGAAGGGCGGCCGATCCAGTTTGCTGAGACGCGTTTTGCCGCGGATCTGGTGGAGCTGACGGTGGAGACTTGAGGGATAGGGCGCACGCTTTCGAAGCTGGCGCTGCCCCTCACCCTTACCCTCTCCCCGTAAGAACGGGGAGAGGGGGTCGTGGACGTTGCGGCTAACCTCTTTCCTTCCCGTCGTTACAGGGAAAGGATGAGGCTCCCACGTTGAAGTCTCCCTCTCCCCGTTCTTACGGGGAGAGGGTAAGGGTGAGGGGCAGCTCTGCCTTATCGCCCGAGTTGATCTACCCTCTACCGCTCCATCACAATCAGCGTCGACGTGGCACTTGCATAAAGTTTGCCGTCGCGGTCCATCAGCTTCGCCTCGGAAAACCCGGCGCGGCGGCCGAAGGAAAGCACGCGACCTTCGGCGCGCAGCAGTCCGGTGTCCTTGGTGATCGCCTTGTGATAGGCGACCTTCAGTTCCAGCGTCGAATAGGCCTGGGTGGCGCTGAGCTTCGAGTGGACGGCGCAACCGCAGGCCGAATCGAGCAGCGTGGCGGCGTAGCCGCCATGGACCATGCCGATGGGGTTGTAGACCGACAGGCTGGGCGTGCCTTCGAAGACGGCAAAGCCGTCGTCGACCTGGACCAGCCGGAAATCCAGCGTTTCGGCTATGGGCGGACGCCCGCCCGAAGCGATCAGCGCCCGAAGCTGTTCGAGCCCGGTCAGGCCGGGGCCCATTTCGGCGGCAAGGTTCATGGTGGATGGCTCCAATGGAAACTGTCACTAGGTTTGTCGAGATTCAGGTCAGGACGCGCCGAAAATGATGGTCTTCGAGAACCGGAGCGGAGCGTACGTTTTGTACGTGAGCACCGGAAGCGCAGAAGACCATCATTTGCAGGCCGTCATCACCTGAATACGACAAACCGAGCGGTCAGTAATCCTTTTCGTAGAAGACGCCAAGGCTGGAATCGCCGCCGGTGCCGACCGCGCCGCGCGCCTTGAGGTCCTTGGTGATGTCGAGGTTGATCGTGCCCTTGGTTGAGCCTTCGGCACCGGCCTCGACGCCGAGATAGATGTTGTCCTGGATGTAGCGGCCGGCGCGCACGGCGGCATTGCCTTCGCTGTCTGTGACGACATCGAGATCGTCGAGGCCGGTCGCGCCGCGCAGGCTGCCGATCAGCGAATTGTTCGAGCCGCCGGCGAGTTCGGCAGCGGCAGCGGCAAGCTGAGCGATCTGGAAGGCCGACAATTCGCTGATGCCGCGATTGAAGATCAGGCGCGCCAGCACCTCGTCCTGCGGCAGCTCCGGCTGCGAGGAGAATTTGACATTGATGTCGGAGGCGCGGCCGCTGACAGTGATGAAGACCGTGATGTCGGAGCCTTGCGAACGGGCGACGAAATTCAGGAACGGGTCGAGGTCGCCGACAAGCGTCACCGAACCTTCGTCGAAGGTGATGCGCTGGCCGAGGATGCCGAGGCGCCCACGGATGAGATCGAAGCCGCCGACCGGCTGGATGTTGGAGACGGGACCGGTGAGGCGCAGCGATCCGCCAAGCTCGGCATCCAGTCCGCGGCCGCGCACGAAGATGCGATTGGGCGCGTTCACGCTGATGTCCAGCCGCACGACGCTCGGCCGGCCGGTCGGTGTCGGCGTGCCGTCATTGGCGCGGGCGCGCTTCAGCGTTTCCACGACGCCCTTCGACGGATGGATGTGCTTGACGTCAAGCGCCGCCGCGCCGCCGGCAAAGCTTTCCGGCACGGTGATTTCGGCGCGCTCGACATTGATCGTGCCGGACAGAAGCGGATCGCGCGTCAGCGGGCCGGTGAAGGCCAGCGCGCCGCTGACGGTGGCGACGACGAGATTGCCGTCGGCATAGCGGGCCTGGTTGAGCGTGACGCGGATATCGGCCGGGAAGTTTGCTGCCGCATTGAGCGAGACCGTACCTGTAGCCCCGATGGCGCCGCCGGCGGCGAGGTTGGCCGAGACGTTGCGCAGCGTGACGCGGTCGCCGTCGATCGTGCCCATGACGGCGATGGAGCGCAGGCGCGTGTTGCTTTCGGGATCGACGAACTCCGCGCCCTGCGTCGAGAACATGCCGCGTATCGCCGGCTGCTTGAGGTTGCCGGAAACGGTGGCGTTGACCTGCAGCGTACCGCCCGCCTGCGCGCCGCGATCGGCAAGGAAGCGGTTGGCGAGCGCGAGCGGCGCCTCGCCCCGGACGGAAAGATCAAGGCCGTTGCCGGAAACGGGCAAGCGCCCGCTGGCTGATACCGTCAGTCCCTGCGGGCCGTTGACGGTGGCGGAGGAAAGCGTGAGGACCTTGTTGCCAAAGCTGCCGGATGCGTTGATTTCCAGCGGCGTGGCACCTGCGGAATCGAGCGCTGCGGCGCGGACACCAGCACCGCGCAGGTTGAAGGAGGCTGCCGGATTGGCAAGCTGGCCGGTGACCTTGGCTGTGCCGGAAATATTGCCGCCGAGATTTTGGCCGGAAGCTGCAGCGTTCAGCACCGCCAGCGGGAAGGACTCCAGCCCGATATCGAGCGCCATCGCGCCCTTGTCGAGCGGCACCGCGCCGCTGGCCGTGGCGCGCAGGCCCTCCGGGCTGGTGACCGCGGCCTTCAGGTTCAGGCGGTTGGCGCTCGACGTGCCGTCGGCATCGAGATTGATCGAGTTGAGGCCAGCCTGTCGGAGTGCCGCGGCAGCGATGGAGCGGCCCTGGATGTTGAACTTCACGTCCGGGCTGGCGCGCGTGCCGCCAATATTGGCCGTGCCGTTGACCGTGCCTGCCAGCGCCAGATCGGGCTTGATGGCATTGGCGATCGCCAGCGGCAGATTGGCGATGTTGACCGCCAGATCGAGCTTGTCGGCGATCTCGCCTCGCGCGGTGACGCGGCCGCCGCCGACATCGAGCGCGACGTTGTCGATGGTGATGGTCTGGCCGCGCATCTGGATCGCCGCCGGTTGAGTCAGGCGGGCAGCGAGACTGCCCTGCGTCACGTCAGCATTCTGGAGCGCCAGGCGGTAGCCGCCCTCGATGGGCGTGAGCGCGCCGCCGGTGGAGACCTTGGCGCCATTGTCGAGTGCTGCGTCGGCCTTGAAGTTGGTGGTCTGGCCCTGCTGCTGGGCGGTGGCCTGCAAGGTGGTGACATTGATGCCGCCAGCGGAGAGCTTGCTGGCGTTGAGCGATCCGTCGGCAATCGGCACGTTGAACAGGTCGGCCACCTTGGCATTGAGATCGGCCTTGCCGAGCTTGATGGTGTCGACGGCAAGATCGTTCACGTCGGCGCGCACGGTGGCGTTCTGCTTGCCGTCCTGATGGCTGAGCGCGATATCGGCGTCGACCGCGCCAGTGGCTTCCTTGAGCAACAGCGCGGCAGCCGTGGAAACATCGGGGGCTGCGAGGGTCAGTTTGCCGTCGAGGAGACCGGCCTTTTCCTGCGTCACGTCGCCGGTAATGCGCGCACCGCCGGCGGTGAATTTGAGATCGCCGAGGCGCTTCTCGTTTTCCGTCACGGCAAGCGCGGAGGCCAGCTCGATGCGCACGCCATCAAGGAAGGCATCGCCCATGATCTGGCCGTTGAGGTTGCTGTTCTGCAGCGTGCCTTCGAAGCCAAGCACGGCGTTCTTGAGGTTCTTGCCGACCAGCGCGCCGGTGGGAACCTCGGCGCCGAAGGTCAGGCCGATGAGGCCGTCGGAGCCGTTCGCCCTGCCCTTGGCGGTCAGGCGGCCGGAGGCTTTTTCCGAGACCAGCGCCAGATCGCTCAGCGCGAGATCGAAGTTGAAATCGGCGGTTCCCGTCGCAAAGCGGCCATCTGCCGTCACGCTGACCTGATCGTTGAAGATGCGGAACTGGCGTGCCACCAGCCCGGTCTCGCCGCGCGCGACGCCGCCGGTCAGGCGCGTCTGGCCCTGCAGCAGATTGTCGGCCGGCGGGCTGTCGATGCCGAGGCCGTCAGCGTTGCCGTCGAGCGCAAGGTCGAAGCCGCCGCTGACCGGCGTGACCGTGCCCTTGGCGGTGAGGTCGATCGCGCCCGAAAGCTGCCGCCCGGCAAGGCTGGAGAATGGTGCCAGCGCGTTGGCCTTGAGTCCGATATCGCCCTTGAAGACATAGTCGGCGATGTCGCCGGCAAGCGACAAGGCAAAACCGTTGGCCGCGACCTCAGCCTTGGCGAGCTTGACCGGTGTGCCGGCCGTCCATTCGCCGCCGACATCGAGTTTGATCGCCTTGCCCAGCGCCTCGGCCACGTCGGCGCGCTTGGCCTCGATGCCGGAAACGCCGCCATTGGCTGCGAAAGTGACATGGCGCTGCGCCGGATTGGACAGGTTCTGCGCCAGGCCGGACAGCAGGATATTGACGGATTTCGACGAGAAGGTCTCGGTGGCGAGATCGTCGACCTTGATGGCGCCCGACCATTCCTCGCTGCCGCTGTCGCCGAAAGCGAGCTTCACATTGGCGCGTTGCACGGTGTTCTGGCCGGGGATCGGCAGCAGAACCTTCTCAGCGGTGCCGTTGTCGATATTGGCGTCCAGCGTCAGCCGCTGCAGGAAGTTGTCTGCGGTCGTTTCGGCGGCGGCCTTTATTTTCAGGGCAGCGCTCTCCAGGTCGAGGTTTTCCAGAAGCACGCCGCCGGCATCACGCACGAGGCCCGAGGTCTGGAGCGTGGTGTTGGCGCCGAAGAAATCGCGGAAGCGCGGCGAGATCAGGCGGGCGATCGGGCCTTCGAGGTCGGCGGTGAAGGCCAGGCCCTCGCTCTGCCGGCGCAGCTCGGTCTTGCCGGTCAGCACGCGCTGCTGGTCGGCATCGAGCGTCACGTCGAGATCGAGGTCGGAAAGCGGTCCCTTGCCCAGCAAGGCCAGTGCCATCGGCGGACGACCCTCGACACCGAGGAGATTGGCGACGATGCCGTTTGCCGGCTCATTGAGCTTCAGGTCGAGATTAAGGATCTGGTCGGCATTGGCGTATGTCGCCGTCAGCGCAAGCTGGCCGCCGGGCCCGTCGAGGCGGGTGACATTCAGCGCAGTGTCGAGCGAGCCGCCAGCCAATTGAAGACGCCCGGTAATGCCCATCTCGGAGGCGAGGCCGAAAAGGTCCTGGCCGAACACGACATGCGGTACTTCGAGCGCGCCGAGCGTGACGGAAACCGGCAATTCGGGAATCTGGAAACTGCCCGCCTCGGGTGCCGGGGCACTTTCGTCCGGCAAGGGCTTGCGCATGACATCGATGCGGTCGGCGGCAAGCCGGTCGATCGACAGGCGGCCAAGCAGAAGTGCCGAGCGCGTCCAGACGATGCGGGCATTGGTGATTTTCAGCCAGACGCCCTGGCGGTCGGCAATGGTGATCTCGCCGATGACAGCGTCAGACGAGAGCACGCCCTGGATGTTGTTGATGCGTATCTGGCGGTTCGGCGTGGAGAGCTGGTCTTCGAGCAGGCCCACCAGATAGGAGCGGTCGGCCTGTTCCGAATCCTGCGCGACGGCAGCCGTGAGCGCGGTGAAGAAAAGGGCGATGGCCAGAAATATCCGGGTCAAAACGCTTGTCCTATTCCAACATAGAAGGCGACGCTCGGATCGCCATCGTGGCGATTGAGCGGCACCGCCGCATCGAGCCTGATCGGGCCGAGGCCGGTCAGGTAGCGCAGGCCGACGCCGGTGCCGACGCGCAGATCCTCCTGAAATTTCGGGAAGGAATCGGCGCCGACATAACCGGCATCGACAAAGCCGACGACGCCGATCGAACTGGTGACGCGGGCGCGCAGTTCGGCCGAACCCTCGATCAGCGAGCGCCCGCCGATGACGTTGCCGTCCGGCAGGACGACGCCGATGTTGCGGTAGGCATAGCCGCGCACCGAGCCGCCGCCGCCGGCGAAGAACAGCTTGTCCGGCGCGGTCTCCGAAATCGGCGAACCGACGAGGCTGCCGATTTTCACACGGCCAGCGGCAACGATGCGGTTATCCTCGCCGAAGCCGTAATAGGCCCGGCCTTCGGCGGTGAAGCGGGCGACGGCATTGCCGTATTTGATCTCGTAGAAGGGTTCGAGAGTGGTCTCGAAATAATAGCCCTCGGTGGCGTCCACCTTGTTGTCGCGGCTGTCATAGATGAGGCCGCCGACCAAACCGACATTGGCGAAATCGCGCCGGCCGAAAACATCGTCGTCGAAGCGCGAGACGCCGCCGGCTATCGCGGCCCGGCCCGAAAGCTCGTCGGTGAAAATATGGGTGAAGCCGACCTCGGCATTGATCGAGGTGCGGGTGTAGGGCTCCAGCACCTCACGGTCGCCGATGAGAGAAGCGACGAAATCGGTGTCGGGCGTATAGACGCCCGGCTTGGTGAAGATCGCGCCGACACGGTAGGTGAAGTCGCCCGGATCGAGTGAAGCGCCCATGCCGGCAACCTTCGCTTCAAGCCGCAGTCGCTCGGCCTTGCCGAATAGGTTGCGGTGCAGCCAGTAGGCCTCGATACCGGCGCCGTCGACCGTGGAATAGCTGCCGCCGACGCCGAAACGGCGCGGCAGGCGCTCCTGCACGATGAGGCTGATGGGCAAGAGCCCGTCATTTCCGATCTCATCGCCTTCCTGGAAACGCATGGCGCGGAACACGTCGAGGCGGCCCAGCCTCTTGCTGGCGCGGTCGAGATCGTCGGGATCATATTCCTGCCCCGGCTCCAGGCCGGTCATCCAGGCGAGGAATTTCGGATCGATGCGCTCGGTGCCCTGCACCTCGACGGGCGCGTAATACGCCTTGCGGCCGGGATCGACGGTCAGCGTCGCATCAACGGTGTTGTTGTCGTGGGCTGCCTCGACGCGGCGGTCGGCGATCTTTGCCTTGGCGTGGCCCTGCTGGCGCCAGGCTTCGACGGCAAGCCGCTCCGACTGGAGGATGACGCCGGACTTCGCGATCTGGCCCGGCACGAAACCTTCGTCCTCAGGCTGCTTGACCTCGTCCTTGCGCTCGACCGGCGGCGGGGCGCGATTGATGATGGCGGTTTCGCCGAACATGAAGGTCGGGCCGGGATCGACGCTGACGCTGACAGCGACCGGATCGGGCAAGGTCGCGTCCGGCGGCAGGTCCGCCGCTTCCTGCCCGCCAACCTTGATGCTGATGGTGCCGCCATAGCGGCCTTCGCTGTAGAGCGCTGCCAGCAGGCGGCGATAGTCGCCGCGCGCCTTGGCGAGCAGGCCCGAGACGCCGGAAGCCGGCTTCTCGCGGTCTTTCCACAGGCCGGATGTGTTTTTCAGCTTGGTTGCGATGTCTTCATTGTCGCCGGAGACGGTGAAATCCACGGAATAGTGCTGCGGCTCGCCGATGACGTCTTCGGACTCATCGACCTTCTTGCTGCCCCACAGCTTTATGCCGAAGAGCTCGAAAGCCTGCGCCGGCGTGGCCATGCCGGTGGCGAGGCTGATGCCGATAAGCAGGCAAAGGCCCCGCGAAGTCCTGGAAAACACAACTCTCACTCAAGCTCCTAGACGCGGTCGAATAGGCCACACGCACCAACATCAGCGCGCCTCGAAAAGCTCTCCGCCCCCTAGAGAATGTTACCATTGTAAGGGAATGTATTGGGGGAAGAAACCCTTGGCCGAACCGCGATCCTCTCCTCAAAGGCAATTTTGGGCCGGCATGTGGCCCAAAATAGACACCAAAGGTTGCAGCTTTACGAACTGTTTCCTTAACGTTTCGGGACACGTCCCCAGCCTCAGTGGCCCGAGGTGAGCTTGAGGCCGGTCAGGCCGACGACGATCAGACCGACGCTGGCTATGCGGAAAAAGGTGGCCGGCTCGCTGAAGAAGACCAGCCCGACGATGAAGGCGCCGACCGCGCCGATGCCGGTCCAGATGGCGTAGGCGGTGCCGAGCGGCAGCGTTTTCATGGCCAGCGCGAGCAGCCATAGGCTGATGAGCATGGCAACAGCGGTGATGATGGAGGGGGTGAGTTTGGTGAAGCCTTCCGACTGCTTCAGGGTCGAGGCCCAGACGACCTCGAACAGCCCCGCGAAGAAAAGATAGACCCAGGCCATGATGATTTTTCCTTGTATTCGATGCCCGAAAGACTGGCATCGTTCAGTTAAAGAATGAAACATGAAGTACGAAAGGAATCGCAAGATCGCTGCCTGATCGTCGAAGAGTTTCAACGGGATCGACTGCAAAAGGTCGAGCCAGATGGCGCGGAAAAGCAGGCCAGCGACAGGCACGCGCCAAGCGCGGCGGCGAATGGCCGGATGCTTGAAAAGGACAGTGGGTGTCATGCGCCATTACTTCGGTTCTCCGAAACAATGGGGCCGTCCCCGGATGATTTTGGAAGCGCAGGTCGTCCTGCAGGACCCTTATATGAGACCGCCCGCCCGAATGCCAAGGGACAAAAGGTCGCCACCCATGGGTAGGCAGATCACATCCGGCGGATCGGCGCGCCGAGTTGCAGGAAATCGCGCTCGCGGCAGGTGAGGATCAGGATCTGCTGGTTGGCTGCCGCCTTGTGCAGGATAAGGTGCATGCGCTCCAGCCGCGCCTCGTCGGTGTTGACCAGCGCGTCGTCCAGCACGATGCAGGATTCCTGGCCGGCCTCGCGCAGGATATCGGCGAGCGCAATGCGGGTGATGACGGCGATCTGCTCGCGCGCGCCGACGCTCAGGCCGCCGAAGGGCTCGGCCACGCCGTTGCGCACGACCTGATCGATCTCGAATGTCTCGTCGTGCAGCACGATATTGCTGTCCGCCTCGATCAACCGGAGATAGGGCGCAGAGCGTTCGCGCACCGGCGCCAGCCAAAGGTCCCGCATCTCGCGCTGCGCCTGCGACAGCGTGTTGAACAGAAGCCGCGCCGCCTCGGCTTCCAGCGTCATGGTCTTCAGGCGGGTTTCGCCAAGCGCAACCTGACCTTCCAACTGAGCAAGCTGCTCGCCAAGCCCGTCCTTGCCGAGCGCGCGCAAGGCCGCCTCGATCTCGCGCTTTTCGATGTCGAGCGCGGTGATATCCCTGCGGATCATCGTCTCGGCCTGCTCGGCCTGTCGCAAAGCGAGCTGCTTTGCTTCGGGATCGGCGTTGGCAAGTGCTGCACTTGCGGCCTGACGATCCTGATCGGCGGCCTGAAAAGCCTGCTGCTCGGCTGCGAGTTCATCTTCCAGCACCTGGTCGCCAGTGACCTGCCGTGCCGCCGACAATTCCTCGAGGCGTTTCCCGTATCGCTGGCCGGCGGCCGAGGCGCGCTCGTCGAGCACGGCCAGTTCGCGCCGGGCGGTCTCGGCGGCCGCGCGCCGCGCCCTCGCCTCGCTTTCCAGAACCGCAAGCCGGCCGCGCATTTCGTGGCTCTCGCGCTGCGCGGCCTCAAGATCGCCGGGTTCTGAGCTGTCGGCAGCCTCACCCGCACTCACCAGGACGGCATTGCGCGCGAGCTGCTGTTTGAGCGCCTCGATGCCGTTGGGGGCGACCGTGGCAACGGTCCTGCCGAGATTGGCAGCTTCTGCGCCGGCGTTTTCCTGAAGGCGAAGCGCATTGCGCGCGGCGATCAATTCGGAAAAGCCAAGCCGGCGCAGCGCCTGCTGGAATGCCGTTTCGGCGGTCTCCGTGGCACGCAGCAAGTCTTCCGTGCCGCCGCGGGGATGGATGCCGATCTCGCCATAGCCTTCCAGAACAAGCTTTGCATCGCGCGACACAACGAGCTCGCCGGATGCAACCAGCCTGCCATCGAGATACGCCGACTGCGCAGCGTCGGGGTGAAGCGTGATGCGAACGCCGGCGGCCTCGAGCCTGACGCGCGCCTGATACAGATCCCGTTCAAGGCTTTCCAGCGCGGCGATGTCATTCGCCGTCAGGCTGGTCGCGCTGGCAACCGCGCTCGCCTTTCGCCGGGCTGCGTCGGCATCCTCGGCAAGTTTCAACTGGCCGGTCAGGCGCTCGACCGCTTCGGTGGCCTGACGCCGCGCGATCGCCTGCTCCATGCGGCGCACGCGCCCGGCTGCCTCCTGTTCGGCCCTCGCTGCTTCGTTCAGGCACGCGGCTGTCTTGCTGGAAATCGCATCGAGCCGGGCGAGTTCGGTGCTGGTTTCGTCGCGCGCAGCACTGGCTGCGTCCATCTCGGACTTGTCGGCGGCCAGATCGGCGGCCAGTCTGCGCCGCGCCATGTTGCGGGATAGGGCAGCGTCCAGCCTCAACCGTGCCCGTTCCACACCGCCCACGGCGGCCTGATGCTTTTCGTCCAGCCGGGCAACGCCGGCAGCCGCTGCGCGGGCAGCGACCGCTTTCTGGATCGCTTGATTGAGCGTGTCGTCGCGCGTGTGGCGGGCAAGGATGTTTTGCACCCCGGCCAGCCGCGAAACCTGCGCATCGTGCTCGGCCATCTGCTTTTGCAGCGTGGCAAACTGTTCGCGATCGGCTTCAAGCTGCGCGGCGAGCGCGCGGAACTCTCCGCGCGGATTGTCGCGCTTGTCCCAGAAGCCGGACTTTCGTTCCTCCGAAGCGGCCAGCAGCGCACGCCCGCGTTCGCCGCCCGTCACCTGCCCGACTTCGCTTTCGAGCGCCGAGGCAAGATGATTGCGCCCGCTGCCGATGCCGAGCGCGCGATGCGAGGTGCCCTGCTCGACCCAGAGAAGGCCGAAAACACCATGATGTTCCAGCGGCTTCGATCCGCCCGAACCAGGCGGCGTGAAGCCGAACATTTCTGCCAGTTTTTCCTCGACGGCATCGCCCGTGTAGCGCTCGCCATTGCCGGCGAGCTCGGCCTCCGGGCGCTGGCAGAATGCCTTGCGCAACTGCCACGCCGCGCCATTCCGCTCAAAATCGAGACGGATTTCGGGTCGCACCGACTGGTTGTAAGGCTGCATCGCTGCAGCTGCCACGCCGCCGACGCGGTGACGCTCGAACAGCACGGCGCGCAAGGCGGCGAGCAAGGTCGATTTGCCGGCCTCGTTGTCGCCGACGACCACGTTGAGGCCGTCGCCGAGGTCGTCGATGACGACATGGCCAAGCTTGCGGAAATCCGTGACCTCAATGCGGCGCAGCTTCATGTGCCGCTCATATGGTCGACATACATCATGCGAAGAGCGACGCGGGCGCTTGCCGCCGCGGGGTTCGACGGATCGGCAGCCTGCGCCTTGAGCCGGTCAACCGCCAGCCGCACGAAACCGGACGAATCCAGTGCGTCGAGATCGTCTTCGGTCGGCTCCTCGAACAGGCCGGCATCGTCGATGTCGAGATGGTGGAAGCGGTGCTGCCAGGACGACAGTTCGGTGCCAAGGCGGTAGCGTTCCGCCAGGCTGACGCCGCCGCGCAAGGTGAGCGACACGACGCGGCGCGCGGCTTCGCTTTCGATCGAAGACAGCGCTTCGAGCGCTGCCTGGCAGGTGCCGTCGAGCAATTGGGCCGCGAGCTGGCGCCATTGGTAATGGCCGACCGGAACTACTTCGACGCGCTCGGGCGCATCGGGGCCATCGAGATCGACGATGTGAACCAGACCGGAGCTGTTGGCGCGGTGGCGGTCGGTTTCGGGCGTGCCGGAATACCAGGTTTTCGGCGCGATCTTCAGCGAGCCATGCCAGTCGCCGAGCGCCAGATAGGCGAGCCCTGCCGTCTGCGCGCGGGTTTCCGGAATCTCGTTGCTGGCTTCGGCAGCACCGGGCAGCCGGTTGGCGACGCTGCCATGGGCGAGGCCGATGCGGATCGCGCCCTCGGGTGTCGCGGCGGCGTCGAACCATTCGGTCTGGTCGAGCGATTCGCGACGGCGCGACAGCGGCCCGGGCAGGACGACGGCGCGGCCGTCCCAGCCTTCGATTGGCACTGGCTTGTCGGCAATGGTGATGTTGGCCTCCAGCCCCATCTGCCGCATGCGGCTCCAGACGCTGTGGGCAAGGGCTGCGTCATGATTGCCGGGCAGGAAGATCCAGCGGCCGGAAAAGGGCTTTAGCGCATCCAGCGTGCGCAGGATGGTGCGGTCCTGCACTTCGTTGCTGTCGAAAGCATCGCCCGCGACCAGCACGGCATCGACACCACGCTCGGCGGCCAGCTTCGCGATAGTGCCGATCGTCGCAATGCGCTGGGCGCGCAGCTCCGCGCCGGCATCGCCCGGAACGTTGCCGAAGGGCTTGCCGATCTGCCAGTCCGCTGTGTGAAGGAATCTGAAGGCCATGTGGCTCTTCGATAGCGGTCCTTGCGCAGGCTGTGCAAGAGGCGTCTCCGGCCATCACCAGCCCATTGCGGCGGCGCTCAGATTGGTATTATGTTGGTATTACTCTGGTATTATGGTGCAACGTGACGCTTCCCGGCATTTTTTCTCCTGACAAACTGAACCGGGACGATCCCGCGCCGGCCTATCGACGCCTGCAGACGCTGGTTTCCGAGGCAATCGCCTCGGGGGAGCTGAAGCCCGGTGCGGCGCTGCCTTCCGAGCGCGAGCTCGCCGTCCAGCTCGGGATTTCGCGCGTCACCGTGCGCAAGGCAATGTCGGGGCTGGTCGAGGACGGGTTGATCGTCCAGCGTCATGGCAGCGGCAACTATGTCGCCGGCGGGCCGGAGCGGCTGGTGCAGAGCCTGAGCCAGCTCTACTCCTTCACCGAGGACATGAAGTCGCGCGGCAGGGAGGCAGGGACGCGCTGGCTGTCTCGCGAACGCGCATCGGCCAGCACGGAAGAGGCCGAACTGCTCGGCATCGCCGCGGGTGAGCCAGTCATTCGCCTGCGGCGCTTGCGACTGGCCGATGGCGAGCCGATCGCGGTGGAATGGTCGCTGACGCCGGCCAGCGTGCTTGCCGACCCGCAGGATGTCGGCGCTTCGCTCTATGAGACGTTTCGGGCGCGCGGCTACAAGCCGGCGCGGGCCGTGCAGCATTTCACCGCCATCAATGTCGATGCCGAAACAGCCAAGCTGCTGCAGATTCCCGTCGGCTCGGCGGCGCTCGACATCCACAGAATCACGCGGCTGGAAGACGGCCGCATCGTCGAATCCAGCCGCTCGATCTTTCGTGGCGACGCCTACGACTTCGTCGCGGAACTGGGCATCGGAGCTTAGAATGCGTTTTTCGGACTTCATCACACCCGGCATCTTCGCCGGAACTCTCCCGGCTTTGCGTTGCGCCAATGGGGCTTGCGCATGAGCCGCTATCTTCTCGGCATCGATGCCGGTTCGTCCGTTACCAAGGCCGCCGTCTTCGACGAGGCAGGCCGGCAGCTTGGCGCAGGCGCGCACCGCATCCGCCTGCAACGGCCGCATCCGGGCTGGTCGGAGATCGATCCGGCTTCGGCGTGGGAGGCGGCGACCGTGGCGGTCAAGGCGGCACTGAAGGACGCGGGCGTCACGGGCGCGGATATCGCTGCCGTGGGCCTGTCGGCGGCTATGGTCGGTGCCTGGCTGGTCGATGAGGCGGGCAATGCGCTGCGCCCCGGCATCATCTGGGAAGACAGCCGCGCGCAGGATTGGATGGAGCGCCGCGCGGCGGAAGTCCCGGACTTTTATCAGCGCATCTTCCAGTCGGATGGCTGCGTGGTACAGCAGGGCTGCACGCTGCCGCTTATGGCATGGCTGAAGGAGAACGAGCCGGAGGTTCTCGACCGCGCGGCGCACGTCTTCAGCTACAAGGATTTTCTGCGGCTGAAGCTGACCGGAAATGTCGCTGCCGACCGTACCGAGGCGGCAGTCGCCCCCGGCAGCGCGCGCGACCGCGACCGCAGCGCCGAGATGCTCGAGCTATTCCAGGTTTCGGACCTCGCGCACAAACTGCCGCCGGTGGCCAATTCCGAAACCGTCGGCGGCTTCGTCACCGCTGAGGCGGAGGCGGCAACGGGTTTGGCCGAGCGTACGCCGGTGGCCATCGGTGCGGGCGATGTGCCGGCGACCGTGACCGGCGCCAGCGCGCTGGAAGCCGGCATGGCGATGGCCGTGCTCGGCACGACCTGCATGGTCGGCGTGGTTTCGGATCATCCGGTCTTCACCCCGCCCGATCTCGGCCTGCTGTTCACGCTGCCGGGCGAGACCTGGTACCGCGCCATGGTCAATGTCGCCGGCACGCTTAATCTCGACTGGGCAGTCGAAACGCTGCTGCCCGATTTGGCGAAGGAGCCAGACCTCTATGCCCGCATGGAGGCGATGATCGCCCCCATTCCGATCGGCAGCGAGGGCGTCGTTTATCTGCCCTATCTCAGCGAGAGCGGCATCATCGCGCCGGTGGTGAACCGCGAGGCGCGTGCCGGCTTCCACGGCCTATCGCCCCGGCACGGCCGCCCGCATATGATCCGCGCCGTCTATGAGGGTGTGGCGCTGGCGCTGCGTGACCTGTTCCAGGATCTGGAAGGCGCCGGCCACGAAATCCTGCTGACCGGCGGCGGCGCGCGCAGCCCGATGTGGACGCAGATGATCGCCGATTGCCTCGGCACGACCGTGCTGGTGCCGGCCGGTACCGAGTTCGGCGCGCGCGGTGCGGCCCTGCTTGCCGCCACCGCTATCGGACGTTTTCCATCGATCCGCGAAGCTTCGGTCTCGACCCGCGAAATCCAGCGCAGACATGAACCGAACACTGCCGTCAAACCCGCCTGGGACAGTGCTTTCACCGCCTATCGCGCCCGTCGCGACGCGTCGTTGGGGAAATAGGCGGCTAAGGGGCTTTACAGGGCGCGATTGAGTGGTGCATACCACTCATCATATTGGAATATACCGGTGCCCATGTCCTCTATCGCCGCCGACCAGCAACCGCTCTACCAGCGCATCGCGAATGACTTCGCGGCGCAGATCGCGTCCGGCACGCTGAAGGTCGGCGAAAGGCTGCCTTCGGAACGGCAGATGGCCGAGGACCTTGGCTACAGCCGCATGACGGCGCGGCAGGCGCTGAAGGTTCTGGAGCGGCGCGGGCTGGTCGAGACCCGCACCGGACGCGGCGCGTTCGTTGCCCATCCGCAGATCGAGCAGCAGCTTTCGACACTGAGCGGCTTTACCGAAGACATGCAGCGCGGCGGCCGTGTCGCCTCCTCGATCGTGCTGGATGCCGGCGTGGGTGCCGCCGATCTGGAGGCAGCAAACGCGCTCGGCATTGCTGAGCATGCGCCGGTGCACCGGCTGGTGCGCGTGCGCCTTGCCGATGCCGAGCCGGTCGGGCTTGAGCGCACCGAAATCCCCGCCGCCCTTGCGCCGAAACTGCTCGACCGCGCCGACTTCACCACGGACTCGCTTTACCGCGTGCTGCGCGAGGACTACGGCATCTATCCGAGCGAAGCCGAGCAGAGACTGTGGTCGGCGCATCCCGATGCCTCGAGCGCTGCCGCTCTCGGCATCCCGATGCAGAGCTCGGTTCTCATCCTTACCCGCCGCACGCTCGACGCGACGCGACGCCCCATCGAATATGTCCGCTCGGTCTATCGCGGCGACTGCTTCGTGATGCGGGTCAACCTGACACTCGGAAAAGACGCATGACCAAGACCCCGCACGCCGCCGCCTATCTTGCCGACCTGACCGCGCGCACCGGGCGGCTGATCGAGGAGAATGCCGGTTCGATCGCGGCTGCGGCGGATGCGGTGGAGCGCACGGCCAAGGCTGACGGCCTGGTCTATATCTTCGGCACCGGCCACAGCCACACCATGGCAGAGGAGGCGCATTACCGCGCCGGCGGGCTGGCACTCACCGTCCCGATCCTGTCCTCCACGACGATGGTGCATGAAGGGGCGGTTGCTGGCACCGTCTTCGAGCGCATGCCGGGCATCATCGCGCCGATCTTCGAGCGCTACCCGATGGGACCGAACGACGTGCTGATCGTCGTCTCCAACAGCGGCGTCAACACCGCGACGGTGGAAGCAGCCCAGCTCGGCAAGGCGAAGGGCGCGACCGTGATCGCCATCACCTCCGAAATCTATTCGAAGCAGGCCGCCAATGGCCGCACGCGGCTGGCCGACGTCGCCGACATCGTGCTCGACAATGGCGGGCCTCCCGGCGACGCCACGATGCAAGTGCCGGGCAGCGAATTGCGCGTCGGGCCGATCTCGACCTCGATCGGCGCGGCGCTGATGAACGCGGTGTTCGTCGAGGCCGCCGTGCGGCTGCAAACCGGCGGGATCAACGCGCCGATCTATCTCAGCGCCAACATGCCGGGCGCAAAAGAGGTCAATGCGGCTCTGATCGCCAAATACAGGCCGCGCAATCCACATCTTTGAGGAAATTCCGCGGACTCAAGGGGAGCCGCGAATTAATGGGAGACTACACGATGAAACTGACGAAATTTCTGACACTTGCCGGCTTTGCCGCGACGCTTATGACCGGCACCGCCTATGCTGCGCCGGTCGACCTGACGCTGTGGCATATGGAGCAGCCACCGCACCGCGTGCAGCGCATGAAGGAACTGCTTGACGAATTCAACGCCGCCCATCCCGACATCCAGGTCAAGCAGGAGCCGCAGAGCTGGGGTGAAGTCTATGCCAAGGCGCCCGCCGCTTTCGCCGCCGGCAACGGCCCGGACCTGCTCTTCACCATTCCCGATTTCACCACGGTGCTGAAGGGCATCGACGCGGTCGTGCCGGTTGACGATCTGGTCAAGGATCTCGACGCCAAGCACGGTTTTATCCCCGCGACGCTCGCACCCTACCAGTATGACGACCATGTCTGGGCAGTGCCTGCCTACAACATGGCGATCTCGCTGTGGTACCGCAACAGCGTGCTCAAGGCTGCCGGCGTCGAAGTGCCGAAGACCTGGAGCGAGTGGCAGGCCGCCGCCGAGAAGCTCAGCACCGACGGCAAATACGGTATCGGCCTTCCGGCCAACAAGCAGCTCTATACCGACCAGACCGTCTACAGCGTCATGGTCAACAGCGGCGCTGCCGACATCTACAAGGACGACGGCTCGATCGATTTCGACAAGCCGGAAACCGTGAAGGCCTACGACTTCTACAGCAAGCTCGCCAAGCTCTCGCCGGCCGACAACGGCTCGTGGACCTGGGGCGAGGCCGAAGCCTGCTTCGCCAGCAACACCTGCGGCATGATCCTGCAGTTCGGCGTCATCAACACCTATGACACGCAGGCCGAAGGCGATGCCGCCGATCTCGGCGTGGCACCGGTGCCGCATGCCGACGACCAGAGCGAATCGGCGACGATCTCCTACTCCAACGCGATCATGCTGACGACCAAGGACGAGGCCAAGCAGGCTGCCGCCAAGGTGTTCCTGGCCTGGTTGCTGGAGCCGGCAAACTATGGCCGCTTCCTGACCATGGAGCCGGGCCTGTTCCTGCCGGTGACCGACGACGGCGCCAAGGCGGACTCGTTCTGGAACGACAAGACCGTGACCAAGTACAAGGGCCAGGTCGAGACGATGATTTCGAACTCGCATGCCGGCAAGCTGTTCGGCTTCACCACCGGTAAGGTGTTCCCGTCGATCGGCGCCATCTCGGCGCAGAACGTGATCGCCGAGACGCTGCAGCACATCGTGGTGGACGGGCAGACCGCGGCCGACGCCGTCAAGGGCGGCCAGGCGCGCATGTCCGAAATCGCCAAGAAGTAAGAGACGGTCAGGGCGGGAACAGACACGATGAAGAACACCACGCTGGCCTTCCTGTTCGTGTCGCCTGCCCTGCTGTTCCTGCTGGCCGTTCTCGGCTGGCCGCTGGTTCAGGCCGTCATCCTGAGTTTTCAGGATGTCGGCGTGATCGGCTCGCAAGGCCATTATGTCGGCCTTGCTAACTATATCTCGATCCTCGGCGGCGCCGGCTTCTGGCGCGCGCTCGGCCGCAGCATCGTCTGGGTGCTGGGCAATGCCGTGGTGCAGACGGCACTGGCGCTGGCAACCGCGCTTATCCTCAACCAGAAATTCCCCGGTGTCCGCATTGCCCGCACATGGGTGATCCTGAGCTGGATCGTGCCGACGGTGGTCGTCGTCATTATCTGGCGCTGGCTGCTGTCATCGTCGGGCGGCATGATCAACCCGCTGCTCATTCAGGCCGGCGTCATCGAGCGGCCCGTCGGCTTCTTCGCCACCCGCGAAAGCGCCATGACGACGCTGATCCTGATCAATTCCTGGCGCTGGTTTCCGTTCACCGCGTTGATGATGCTGGCCGGACTGACGCGCATTCCGAGCGACCTCTATGAGGCCGCCCGCATCGACGGGGCCGGCACCTTCCAGCGCTTCAAGCGCATCACCTGGCCGCTGCTGCAGCCGACACTGCTGGTGCTCGGCGTCGTCGGCACGCTCTTGTCCTTCAACGTTTTCGACGTGATCTGGCTGCTGACGGCGGGCGGACCGGCGGGTGCCACGCAGACGCTGCCGGTGCTGATCTACGAGACCGCCTTCAAGGGATACCGGCTGAGCGAGGCGGCGACCGTCTCGGTGCTGACCAGCATCCTGCTGATGGGCTTTGCCTTCCTCGCCACGCGCGCCATGACCGCGCAGGAGGCAGCGCGATGAAACGCACATTCGGACAGTCGCTGTCGCTCTATGGCGGACTTTTGCTGATCGCACTTTTGATCGTGCTGCCGTTCTGGTGGGTCATCAGCGGCTCGATCAAGCTGCCGCGCGAAATCATCCAGCGCGTGCCGACGATGATCCCGGAGAGCTTTACGCTGCAGCATTTCGAGAAGCTGCTGCAGGCCTCGGATTTCCCGGTCTATCTCATCAACAGCCTCATCGTCGCCTCGTTCTCGACGGCATTCACGGTGCTGCTTGCCTTGCCCGCGGCCTACGCCTTTTTCCGCATGGAATTTCCCGGCCGCAACGCGCTCTACCGCACGATCCTGCTGGCCTACGCCTTCCCCGGCGTGGTGGTGCTGATCCCGCTTTACGGCCTCTTCGCCAAGGTCGGTCTGATCGACAGCCCGGTGGCGCTGGTCATCGTCAATGTCGCGTTCGCCTTGCCCTTCTCGATCTGGATGATGCGCTCCTTCCTCGCCACCATCCCGCGCGAGATCGAGGAGGCAGCGGTGGTCGATGGCGCGCCGACGACGACCATTCTCGTGCGCATCTTGATGCCGCTGATCGCGCCGGGCATCGCCAGCGTGGCGATCTTCGCCTTCATCTCGTCGTGGACCGAATATCTGTTTGCCTCGGTGCTGATCGTGTCTGACGCGCGGCGCACCATTCCCGTCGGCTTTGCCGGCATCATCGGCCAGTATCAGATCGACTGGGGCCTGCTGCTTGCCGGCGCCACAGCCGCGATCATCCCGGTCGTCGCCCTCTTCGCCCTTGTCGGCCGCTGGTTCGTTTCCGGCCTGACCGACGGCGCGGTCAAATAGTTCGAAGGTAGAAAAATGGCGGGCCTGTCGCTCCAGAAAGTGAAGAAGCGCTTCGGCGAAACCGAGGTGATCGGCGGTGTCGACCTCGACGTCAAGGACGGCGAATTCGTCGTCTTCGTCGGGCCGTCGGGCTGCGGCAAGTCCACGCTGCTGCGCATGATCGCCGGGCTGGAAACCACCTCGGACGGGCGCATCGAGATCGGCGGGCGCGACGTGACCGGCGAAGACCCGGCCAAGCGCGGCATCGCCATGGTGTTCCAGACGTACGCGCTCTACCCGCATATGACGGTCGCGACCAATATGGGCTTTCCCCTAGAAATGGCGAAACGGCCGAAGGAAGAAATCGACCGCAAGGTGGCGGAAGCCGCCAAGATCCTGCATCTCGAGCCCTATCTCCAACGCAAGCCGCGCGAGCTTTCCGGCGGCCAGCGCCAGCGCGTGGCGATCGGGCGCGCCATCGTGCGCCAGCCCGGCGTGTTCCTGTTCGACGAGCCGCTGTCCAACCTCGATGCCGAACTGCGCGTGCAGATGCGCATCGAGATCGCGCGGCTGCATCAGGAACTCGGCACGACCATGATCTACGTCACCCACGATCAAGTCGAGGCGATGACGCTGGCGAGCCGCATCGTGGTGCTGCGCGCAGGTCGCATCGAGCAGGTCGGTGCGCCGCTGGAGCTTTATGAGAACCCCGACAACAGCTTCGTCGCCGGCTTCATCGGCTCGCCGCGCATGAATTTCGTGCCGGTCACGGTTGTCGGCGTGGAAGGCGGCAAGGCCATGGTCGCAGCACCCAAGCTTGGGTTGACGGGCATGGCGGTCGCAACGCGCGGCGCGGCGCCCAAGCTTGGAACGGCAGTCAGCCTCGGCATAAGGCCCGAGCATTTCGTGGCAGCAGACGGGGCAACCAGCGCGCTTTCCGGCAAGGTCACGCTGGTCGAGCGCCTCGGCGGCGTCACCTATGCGCATGCACAACTGCCCGAAGGCGGCACCATCACCGTGGAAAGCCGCGACGCCCGCAGCTTCAACGCCGGCGACGGCGCGCGCTTCGGGCTGGATGGATCGCGGGCGTTTCTGTTCGATCAGGATGGGAAGCGGATTTGAGGGTTGCGCTGCCCCTCACCCTTACCCTCTCCCCGTGAAAAACGGGGAGAGGGGGTCATCGACGTAGCGGCCAATCTCCTTCTCTCCGTCACAATATGGGGAAGAAGGACGCTCCAACGCTGACGCCTCCCTCTCCCCGTTTTTCACGGGGAGAGGGTAAGGGTGAGGGGCAATTTTTCAGACGAAAACTCTCACAGAAAACGCCATCAATGCCCCGGTGAATCGTCGTCCTCGAGTTCGGCGTCGCTGCGCTGGTCATGCACCTTGCGCCACACCGTAAGCCGGTGCGCCAGTTCCGAATCCTGCTGGTGCTCGGCCAACCGCGCCTGCTGGCGCAGTGCCAGGCGCACGACGCCGCGCTCGAAGCGACCATCGGGAACGACAAAACCTTCCGGGTCGCCGCCACGTTGCAGCGCGCCGAGAACGGTCCGCTTCAGCATCACCAGACTAGGGTCGCCATAGGCGGAATAGAGATCCTGGAAATGCCGATGCAGCCCAGCATCGAATTCGATGTCCTCGCCCATGGCGCCGATGACCGGATTGCCGGGGTGAAGCGAGCCGAGCGGCATGAGCCCTTCCGGGATCGGCGTGTTGGCGGAATGGGTGCGCCCGGTTCGCAGCAGCTTCGGCAGGAGATGCGTGTGCGGGCCGGGTGGCGAGACGCCGCCGGTGTCGGGACCGCCGATCTTCTGGAACACCTCGACACGGCCGATATGGGTCAACGCGACGCGGTGCGGATGCGCGGCAAGAATGGCCGGCATGGCGGCATTGTCGTGCTCGAACAGCGAGCGGCCGAGATTGGCGCGCAGCACGGTCAGCAGCTTCGGATCGCTGGTGCGGATGCAGAAATCGCATTGCGGCAGGGACAGGCCCATATCGAACAGGATGCCGGTGTGGTCGATGCCGCGAATGGCGTCGTCGTCGGGACCAAGCTCTGTCAGGACGGAGCGCGCCTCGCGGCGTGCCAGCGTTTCCGGCAGGCACAGTGCGACCGCCTGGCTCCAGCGATGGGCGCGCGGGCTGACCGTCTCGTAGGCGACCGGCACGACCTCATCGAGCCGCTTGCGGTCGATGTGGATCGCGCCGCGCCGGGTCGCGCGCGACAGTGTGAAGCCGTCGTCGATCACCGGCGTCTCGTCGCGATCCTGATGGAATTCGGCGATTGCGCCGAAGGTGCCCATGCTCCAGCCCGTCTGCCAGTCGCGCAGATGATCGCGAATGAGGTTTTGCAGCGTTTCCATGTTCCGCCCTCCCGATTGCGTTAGAGCGAGATGACTTTCACTTGAATCGCCATCCCGCTCTAAGTTTCTGTTTTTGAAGCATGATCTTGTCCGAAAAGTCTGCAACTTTTCGGGATCATGCTCTAGCCGGCGACGTCCAGCGGCATGACCAGCATGCCGCCCTGCGTCTCGCCGAGATAAGCCTCCACGCCATAGACCGAGCGCAGGCGCGCGGCCGTCAGCACCTCGCGCGGCGGGCCGTCGGCGACGATCCGGCCCTTGTCGATGAGGACGAGCCGCGTGCACCAGCGTGCCGCAAGGCCGAGATCGTGCAGCGAAGCGACGACGCCCCGGCCCTCCGAGGCGAGCTGCGCAAACAGGCGCATCAGCGTGATCTGGTGCGATGGATCGAGGCCGGCGGTCGGCTCGTCGGCAAGCAGCAGAGGGGCATCCTGCGCGAGCGCGCGGGCAATCAGCACCCGCGCTTTCTCGCCGCCGGAAAGGTCGGTCGCGGGGCGGTGGCGGAAGGCGTCGACCTCCATGCGGCGCATGGCTTCTTCGATCTTTGCTGTGTCCGCAGCGTCAAATCCGGCAAAGGCAGACCGATGCGGCGCGCGGCCGAGCGAAACCAGCATCTCGACCGAGACCGGCCAGCCAATCTCGCGCTCCTGCGGCAGATAGGCGAGGTGACGCGCCCTCTCCTTCGCCGGCATAGCGGCGGCATCCTTGCCGGCAATGCCGATCTTTCCGGTCGAGGGGATTAGGCCGAGGGCAGCTCTGAGGAGCGTCGATTTGCCGGAACCGTTCGGGCCGATCAGCCCGACGAATTCGCCTTCCTGCACGGCAAGCGAAAGCCCGTGCAGCACAGGCTTGCCACTGAGCGAGGCGTGAAGCTGATCGATGGCAAGCAAGGTCACAGCAGGTTCCTCCGCGTGCGGTAGACGAGCCAGAGGAAGAACGGCGCGCCGACGATGGCCGTCAGGACGCCGAGCTTGAGGTCCTTTCCCGGTGCGATGATGCGGACCAGAATGTCGGCGGCGAGCAGCACGCAGGCACCGCCGAGCGCGCTGGCCGGCAGCAGCCGCGACGGGCGCGAGCCGACCAGCGGGCGCAATATATGCGGCACGACGAGGCCGACGAAGCCGATAGCGCCGGCAACAGCGGTTGCGGCCCCCACAGACGCGGCGGTGCCGAACACCGCCAAAAACTGCACGCGGCGCATATCGACGCCCATGCTGGCAGCCGCATCGTTGCCGAGCGTCAGCGTGTCGAGCACGCGCCCGAGCGAGGCAAGCATGAGCCAACCGATGACCATGAAGGGCGCGGCGAGCCAGACATGGGTCATGGAGCGGTCGGTGAGCGAACCCAGCATCCAGAACATGATTTCGAGTGCTGCAAACGGGTTCGGCGACAGATTGAGCGCCAGCGATGTCATTGCGCCGGCGAAGCTCGAAACGGCGACGCCGGCGAGGATGATGGTGAGCGCGCCGCCCTTCATGCCGGCCATGGCCTGCACGATGACCACCGCCAGCACGGCACCGGCAAGGGCAGCCAGCGGCAGGCCGAGCGGGAAGACCGCGGAGAAGCCGGTGTAGATGGCAATGACCGCACCGAGCGAGGCAGTGGCGCTGACGCCGATCAACCCCGGCTCGGCCAGCGGGTTGCGGAGATAGCCCTGCAGTGCCGCGCCCGACAGGCCGAGCGTCGCGCCAATCATCAGACCGAGAATGGCGCGCGGCAGGCGGATTTCCTGCATGATCAGGGCGATGGCGCCAGCCTTCGATGAGAACAGTGCAGCGATGCTGTCGGCAAAGCCCAATGCCGCCGGGCCGACGGTGAGCGACAGCAGGAACAGGATGAGTGTTGCTGCGCCAAGAATGATGAGCAGCAGGCGGTAGCGTGCGGTCTCGCTCATCTGGCCGCTCCCGCCGCTTCTCGAAGCATGTGCGCCGCCTCAAGCGTGAAGGGCGCGCCGCAGATGGTATATTTCGTCGGAATGTTGACGGCCTTGCTGCCGGCGGTCACAGCCTTGAAGGCCGGGTGGACATAACCCTCCTCGGCCAGTGCGGGACCCGGATAATCGCTCGCGCTGGATACGACGAGATCGGGATTGGCGAGCACCAGCAGTTCCAGCGGCAGTTTCGATGTGCCGGTGAGGCCGAGCCGGGCTGCGATGTTTTCGAGGCCGGAGATGCCGATCAGCGCATCGACCAGCGTGCCGGAGCCGGAGGTGTAGCTGTTGGCGTAGTATGTCGCGACCGTCCTGCCGGAGGGCGGCTGCGCGCGGAGTGTCGCCAGGTCGTTGTCGATCTGGGTTAGAAGCGCAGACGCCTTTTCCTGCCGTCCCAGAAGCGCGCCCATGCGCGAAATGTGTTCGCGGATATCGGCGAGAGAATCCGCCGGCGCGAACTCCTCCACTCGAAAACCGAGCCGCCGCAGAAGCTCGACCGTGGTCCGGGTCGTGAAGGTGCCAGCGATGATCAGGTCCGGCTGCATGAGAAAGACTTCCTCGGCAAGGCCATGGTTGACCACATAGCCTCCGGCCTGATCGGCAAGCACCGACGTATTCCTGTCGCCGGCGAGATAGGACACCGAATAAAGCTGGCCCTCGCCGGCAATCAGCATGGCAAGCTGGTCGGTGCAGACATTCATGGAGACGACGCGGCGGGGAGCCTCGGCGGCGAGAGCCGCCGAGGCGTTGAGAATCGAGACCATCAGGATAGCCGTGATGCGTTTCATGCTTTTCTCCAGGCATCGGACCTCCAAGAGAGGCCCGATGCAGAACCTCCCCGTTCAGAACGTTCGCGTAAAGCTCAGATTGAAGGTGCGCCCCGGTGCGCGATAGTCGGTGACGGTGGCGTATTCCTCGTCGAACATGTTCTCGACCGAGAATTTGAACTGCGACCGCGCATCAAGGGCATAGAGCGCCGTGAAATCGACGGTCACATAGTCCGGCAGTTCGACGGTGTTGGCGGCGTTGGCATAACGCGCCGCGCCGTAGAGGACCTTCGCCGTGAGATCGAGCTGTTCGGTCGGGCTGTAGGTGAGTTCGGCGGTCGCCTTGAAGCGGTCGCGATAGGGAATGTACTTGCCATTGTCCTGATTGAGCGGTTCGCGGATGTCGACCGTGGCCTTGCCGCTCCACTCGTCGCTGAAGCGATGCGCCAGCGTCGCCTCGAAGCCGGTTATGCGAGCGCGGGCGACGTTGAAGGGGAGGTAGGTCGGCGGATTGGAGGCGATCGCGTCGGTCAGCCACGTCTGGTAGAAAGCGAGGTCGAGACCGGTGCCGGCGGTTGCCTGCCAGTTCAGCCCGACTTCATAGGAGCGCGACTTTTCCGGCTTCAAATCCGGGTTGGAATAGCCGGGATAGTAGAGGTCGTTGAAGGTCGGGGCGCGGAAGCCGGTGGCGTAGGACGAGCGCAGCACGAGATCGGGCAGCACCTTGTAGCTCGCGCCGACATTGTAGGTGGTGGCGCTGCCGAACTGGCTGCTGTGGTCGTAGCGGATGCCCGTATCGATGCGAAGCGCCTCATATTCGAGCGAATACTGGCTGAACAACGCCGCCAGATCGCGCGAATCGACGGCGAAGTCGACGGTCGAATCGACCTGCTCGCGATAGGCTTCGACGCCGCCGGTCAGGATGTGGCTGGCCTTGCCGGTTTCGAAGCGTTTTTCGGTCGAGGCGAAGATGCCGTAGCGTTGCGTGTCGAACTGGCCGTCGCCGGACACGCCGTCGCGGAAATTGGTCGAGTAGTCGAGGCCGGAGCTGACTTCGACGGTCGAGGACCAGCTATCGGAATGCAGGACATGCGCTCCCACTTTGCCGGCAAAGGTCGTCGTGTCGACCTCATTGCTGGATGGAAATGTCGCGTCGTATTGGCTGCGGCCACGCGCGAAAAGGCCGTCGGCATGGAGCCGTCCCCAATCGAAGTCCTTCGACAGCGAGAGATTGGCTGAGCCTTGCAGGAAGCCGTCATCGTCGGGCTCATGGCCCCAGGCCAGCGGCGTGGTGAAATCATAGCCGCGCGTGCCGAGCAGGCTGCCGCTGAGCGCGTAGTTCACGCCGCTTTCGCTGCGTCCTTGAACCGTGCCGGAGACATAGCCGCCCCAGGGATGGGTGACGCCGGTGGTGAGCGTGGCACATGCATTGCGGCCATCGGCGCAGGCCCCGCCCTGCTTCGTTATGATGTTGACGACACCCCCCATGGCGTCGGCGCCGTATTGGGCCGAATGCGCGCCCTTGGCGACCTCGATGCGCTCGATGGAGGCCAGCGGGATGTTGAAGATGGAGGTCGTGCCGCTGGTGGCCGAGCTTGCCCGCACGCCGTTGATCAGCACAAGCGTCTGCGTGGCCGACATGCCGCGCAGATAGACATTGGCCCCCGCGCCCTGCCCACCATAGGAGATGATTGAGACGCCGGTATAGGACTTCAGCAGCGACGGCAGGTCGGGTGCTGCCGACTGCTCGATTTCCTTTCGCTCGATCACCGTGACCGACGAGGTCGAGCGCGCCAGCGTGGTCTCGCGCCGCAACGGCGTGGTGACGACGACCGTGTCGAGCTTGATTACCTCCGCGTCGCCGTCGTCCAGTTCCTGCGCGCCGGCATTATTCGAGAAAGCCAGCGCCAATGCGCCAGCCAAAAAAGTCGATTTCTGCATGTCTGCCCCCGATAGGCTTTTGGCGGGCGACCAAACGCGCCCGAAGGTTTGATGACAAACCGCAGACAGGAAAATGATCGACAGGCAGATCTTTGGACAACAACATCGAACCCTCGGCCAACCCCGGCATGCGGCAACACTTTTTCAAATGTCACCGCCACGGGCGACCGCGCCTGAACACGCCCCGTGTTCAAGCATGGGTGACCGGAAAAGGCAGGTCTCCTGACTTCCGGGTCAATGCTTGTCTTTCGCCTTCCCAATCGCGCTGGAGCGCTTTTAGTGGCCTGGTTGAAAGAAAGCTCGCCGGCTACAGTTGCGGGGGCAGTCGCGGCTTCGATCTGACGATCTCACCGTGTTCCCTTTTCATCCGCCGTGAAGCGGAACCATTTCCGATTCCACTGGTAGCTGTGCGTCCGGCGAGCGTCAACCGGGTTTGGCCATGCGTGGAAAAAGCCGATGTGGAAATGCCTAAACGGCCGAGCCGTTTGCGACGAGCATGAACATGCGTCGCAGACGCCGCAGGTCATCGCGCAGTGGTGCACGGCGGTCGAGCCGCGCCACTTCGCGGGCGGCGGCAGTGCGTATGTCGCTGCCTTGCGGCAGCCATAGCAGCCAGGACAGGAAGATATCTTCCGGGCACGACAGGGCTGGGTCTTCGACAGACACAGCCGAGCCGGCGGGACGCTCGATCGCGTCCGATTGCCAATGCGAGCCCATGGGTCAGGCCTCGACCGTCAGCGCACCGAGCGGCTTCGAGCAGCAGGCGAGGATAAAGCCGTCCTCGATCTCGTGGTCGAGGATGCCGCCATTGTGGCTCATCTCGACCTCGCCCGAGACCTTCTTGATCTTGCAGGTGCCGCACAGGCCGAATTCGCAAGCAGCTGAAATACGCACGCCCGAGGCGCGGGCGGTCTGGAGTACGGTCTGGCCGGAGACGCAATCGGCATCGACATCCGAGAGCGCAAAGCGGATCGGCGTGATCTGCTCGACAGGCGCGGCGTCGCCGGTGGTCGAAGATGCGTCGGAAAAGGGCGCCGGAACGACTTCGACCGGAGGCGCGCCAAAGCTTTCCTGATGATAATGCGCCATGTCGAAGCCGGCGGCCTCGAGCATCTGGCGCACCGCGCGCATGAACGGGTCTGGGCCGCAGCAGAAGACTTCGCGGTCGCGGAAATCGGGCGCCAGAAGCGGCAGGCGCACCGCGTCGATGCGGCCCATGTGGCCGCTCCAGACTTCTCGGTTCGAGCGCTCCTCTATGAGGAAGCCGAGCGACAGGCCGGGCATGCGGCTGCCGAGCAGTTCCAGTTCCTTGCGGAAGATGATCTCTTCGGGCCGGCGCGCGCAGTTGACGAAGGCGACGTCGGTCCATGGTGCGCAGTCGTTCAGCCAGCGCAGCATCGACATCATCGGCGTGACACCGGAACCAGCCGAGACGAACAGGTATTTCGCCGACGGATGATTGTGATGCGAGAAATCGCCAGCGGGGCCGTAAGCCTTGATGTGCGTGCCCGGCACCAGATTGTCGAACATCCAGCGCGTGCCGACGCTGCCGGCCTGTGCCTTGACCGTCACCGCGATTGAGAAGGGCCGCGACGGGCTGGAGGACAGCGTATAGGTGCGCATCAGCGGACCGTCTTCCAGCGGCAACTCCAGCGTCACGAACTGGCCCGGCTGGTAGCGGAACCAGGTTTGGTTGTCGGAGCGGAAAATGAAGGTCTTCACCTCCGATGCCTCGTCGATCACGCCGATGCATTCCAGCACCTGCAGCCGGTCGTTCCACGGCACCATCTCGTCCAGATGCCGATAAAGGGAAAGTTCCGTCATCGCGTTCATCCGTCTGCTTCCCGCCTTAAGCCACGCTTCTCAGCGCCGGCTTTTCGCCGTCCGTCAGGCGCGGTTCGATGAAGTTGCAGTACCATTCGACGAACTGCATCACGCCGCCCTCATGCTCTTCCGAATAGGGACCGGGCTCATAGGCCGGCGATTTGATGCCGAAGGCGTTCTCCTCGACGATCCGGCGGTCCTGGTCGTTGGTTTCGGTCCAGACATGGGTGAGTTCGGCGAGGTCGTAGTCGACGCCTTCGACCGCATCCTTGTGGACCAGCCATTTGGTGGTGACGGCCGTCTCTGTCGCCGAGATGGGTAGCACGCGGAAGGTAACGGCGTGGTCGCCGAGCACGTGGTTCCATGTGGTCGGGTAGTGATAGAGCAGCAGCGCGCCGATCTTGTCGGCAGTGACTATATCGGACAGGTTCTTCTTCACCGCCCGCTTGCCAGACATCGTGTAGCTGACGGCATCGCGCAGCAGCGGCGCACGCGTGGCGCGGTACTGGCCACCGGCATCGATACGGAATTTGCTCGGCAGGCCGACAGCCTCGCACTTCGCCCAATGGGCAAGCATTTCGGGGTCGCTCTCGGCGCCGTTGACGCCGGTGACGGTCGGGGCTTCCGGGAAGGTCTTGCACAGTTCGGGATGGTTCGCCGCGCAGTGATAGCACTCGCGGTTGTTTTCCCAGACCAGCTTCCAGTTGCCCTTCTCGACGATGGTGCTCTCAAAAGCGACCTTTGCGTCGCGCAGGCGGTGCGGCAGGAGATAGGGCTCGACCAGCGCCCGCATCGGCGCAAAGTCCGCCGGCTCCTTGGCGAGGCAGATGAAGATATAGCCGCCAACGCTTTCGCAGGCGACAGGCTTCAGCCCGAACTGGTTCTTGTCGAAGCCTTCGGCCATCTGGCGCGCAAACAGCAGGCGGCCGTCGAGCTCGTAGGTCCACTGGTGATAGGGGCAGACGAGCTTGGCTGTCGTGCCCTTTTCCGCGGTGCAGACGCGCGAGCCGCGATGGCGGCAGGAATTGTGGAAGGCGCGGATGTCGCCCTTCTGGTCGCGCACGACCAGCACGGGATAATCGCCGATCTGCGCGGTGATGTAGCTGCCGGGCTTCGGCAGTTCGCAATCATGGCCGAGGAACAGCCAGTCGCGGTACCAGATCAGGTCGAGATCCAGCTTGAAATAGTCCGGATCGATATAGAAAGCCTGCTCGAGGCTGAAGCCCTCGCGGCGGTTGCGTAACTGCCGCAGCATCTCATTGCGCGCATCCATGTCCTGTCCTCGCTATCCAAGGACTGAACTGGTGGTGATTTCAGGGGAGAACGATTGCACGGCAACGCCCGCTGGAGCCTGTCCGCGCAAAAATCCGCCGCTTGATCGCCCACCGCGATCAGTCGAATTTACAACACTCAAGGCTGGTTTCCGGGCTCTGGAGCGGTCCTGCAGGACCCGTCACGAACACCTTCCCAAGCCATTTGCGGCCCAGTGGTCTCCCATCGCGACATTCTCCACCACCGTTGCGGGGGCAGCGCCGGCATTGAACCGGCTTCCCAATTCTCCGGTCCGCCCTCAAGCGAACCAGCACCTCAAGTGCCCCGATATAATCACCGAATCCGCGCGCGCGGCGATACGAAAGCGACATGGCCCAAGCGCAAAGGCGACAGCGGAAAAATCCGCCGCTATTCCGCCGCCTCGGCATGCGGGACCGGCACGTAATTAAGGATCGGCCCGAGCCAGCGCTCGACATCGATCACCGCCATATCCTTGCGGGCTGCATAATCCTCGACCTGATCGCGCTCGACCTTGGCGACGCCGAAATAGTAGCTTTCGGGGTGCGAGAGGTACATGCCCGAGACGGACGAGCCGGGCCACATGGCCATGCTTTCGGTCAGGCTGACGCCCGAATTGCGCTCGGCATCCAGCAGTCTGAATAGCGTCACCTTCTCGGTGTGGTCGGGCTGGGCGGGATAGCCGGGCGCAGGACGGATGCCCTGATACGGCTCGCCGATCAACTCGTCCGGCGCGAGGGCCTCATTCGGCGCATAGCCCCAGAATTCCTTGCGAACCTTCTCGTGCATGCGCTCGGCAAAGGCTTCGGCGAAGCGGTCTGCCAGCGCCTTGACGAGGATCGAGTTGTAATCGTCATTGGCGCGTTCGAAACGCTCGGCGATCGCGACTTCCTCGATCCCGGCCGTAACCACGAAGCCGCCGATATAGTCCGGCTTGCCGCTGTCCGCGGGTGCGACGAAATCCGACAGCGCGACGTTCGGGCGGCCGTCGCGCTTGGCTAGTTGCTGGCGCAGCGTGAAGAAGGTAGCGAGTTCCTGCCCCCTGCCCTCGTCCGTGTAGAGCCGGACATCGTCGCCGACGGCATTGGCCGGCCAGAAGCCGATGACGCCTTTCGGCGCGAACCATTTTTCGGCGATGATCTTCTTCAGCATCGCCTGCGCATCCTCAAACAGCTGGCGCGCGGCCGGTCCCTGCTTTTCATCCTCGAGGATTTTCGGATAGCGGCCCTTCAGCTCCCAGGTCTGGAAGAAGGGCGTCCAGTCGATGTAGCGCGCGAGTTCGGCAAGGTCCCAGCTCTCGAAGGTGCGCGTTCCGAGGAAGGACGGCTTTGGCGGCTGGTAGGCCGTCCAGTCGATCCTGTGGGCGTTGGCGCGCGCCTTGGCCAGCGGCAGGCGCTGCTTGTCGGCCTCGGAGCGGGCGTGGGCGTCCGCGACCTTCCGGTATTCGGCACGCACATTGTCGACATAGCCGGGCTTGGCCGAGGCCGACAGCAGGCTGGAAACCACGCCGACGGCGCGGCTGGCGTCGGTGACATAGACGGTCTGGCCGCGCTTGTAGCGCGGGTGGATTTTCACCGCGGTGTGCACGCGGCTGGTCGTCGCGCCGCCGATGAGCAGGGGCACGCTGAAACCCTCGCGCTCCATCTCGGCAGCGACATGCACCATCTCGTCGAGCGAGGGCGTAATCAGCCCGGACAGGCCGATGATATCGGCCTTCTCGTCCCTAGCCGTCTGCAGGATCTTCGCCGCCGGCACCATGACGCCGAGATCGATGATCTCGTAATTGTTGCAGGCCAGCACGACGCCGACGATGTTCTTGCCGATGTCGTGGACATCGCCCTTCACCGTCGCCATCACGATCTTGCCGGCGCTTTCGCGGCCGCTGGAAGTAATGCCATTCTTGGCGTTGGCGGTCTTCTCGGCTTCCATATGCGGCAGCAGACCGGCAACCGCCTGCTTCATGACACGGGCCGACTTGACCACCTGCGGCAGGAACATCTTGCCCGCGCCGAACAGATCGCCAACGACATTCATGCCGGCCATCAGCGGGCCTTCAATGACGTGCAGCGGCCGCTCGGCCTTCAGCCTCGCCTCGTCGGTGTCAGCGTCGATGAATTCGGTGATGCCATTGACCAGTGCGTGGCTGATACGCTGCTCGACCGGCCATTCGCGCCAGGCAAGATCGCGCTCCTTGGCCTCCTTGCCGGCCGTGCCCTTGTAGCGCTCGGCAAGCTCCAGCAGCCGCTCGGTGCCATCATCGCGGCGGTTGAGAACGACATCTTCGCAGGCTTCGCGCAGCTCCGGGTCGATCGATTCATAGACGGCGAGCTGGCCGGCATTGACGATGCCCATATCCATGCCGACCTGAATGGCGTGGTAGAGGAACACGGCGTGCATGGCCTCGCGCACCGGCTCGTTGCCGCGGAAAGAGAAGGACAGGTTCGAGACGCCGCCGGAGATATGGACATGCGGCAGCGTCTCGATGATCTCGCGGGTGGCCTCAATGAAATCGACGCCGTAATTGTTGTGCTCCTCGATGCCGGTGGCGACCGCGAAGATGTTCGGGTCGAAGATGATGTCTTCCGGCGGGAAGCCGGCCTGTTCGGTCAGCAGCTTGTAGGCACGGGTGCAGATCTCGACTTTTCTGGCCTGCGTGTCGGCCTGGCCCTTTTCGTCGAAGGCCATGACGACGACCGCCGCGCCATAGGCCCGGCACAGCTTGGCATGATGCAGGAAAGCCTCCTCGCCTTCCTTCATCGAGATGGAGTTGACCAGCGGCTTGCCCTGAACGCATTTCAGCCCGGCCTCGATCACATCCCATTTGGACGAATCAATCATTACCGGCACGCGGGCGATATCGGGCTCGGCGGCGATGAGGTTGAGATATTCGACCATCGCCTTTTGCGAATCGATCAGGCCCTCGTCCATGTTGATGTCGATGATCTGCGCGCCATTGACGACCTGATCGCGCGCGACATCGAGGGCGGCTGCGTAGTCGCCCGCCGTGACCAGCTTGCGGAACTTGGCCGAGCCGGTGACGTTGGTGCGTTCGCCGACATTGACGAAGGGGATTTCGTCGGTGAGCACGAAGGGCTCGAGGCCCGACAGGCGCATCTTCGGCTCGATCTCGGGAATTTCACGCGGCGGATATTTCTTCACGACCTCGGCGATGGCGCGGATGTGGTCGGGTGTCGAGCCGCAGCAGCCGCCGACGATGTTGACCAGCCCTTCGCGCGCGAAATCCTCGATCTGTGCGGCCATGAATTCCGGGCTTTCGTCATACTGGCCGAATTCGTTGGGCAGGCCGGCATTGGGATAGGCGCAGACGAAGGTGTCGGCGACATCCGAAATCTCGGACAGATGCGCCCGCATGGCGTTGGCGCCGAGCGCACAGTTGAGGCCGATGGTGAAGGGGCTGGCGTGGCGAACCGAATGCCAGAAGGCCGTCGGCGTCTGGCCCGACAGGGTGCGGCCGGAAAGGTCGGTGATGGTGCCGGAAATCATGATTGGCAGGTCGATGCCCTTCTCGGCAAAGACTTCGCTGCAGGCAAAGATCGCCGCCTTGGCGTTCAGCGTGTCAAAGATCGTCTCGATCAGGATCAAATCGGCGCCACCATCGATCAGGCCGCGCAACTGCTCGCCATAGGCGATGCGCAGATCGTCGAAACTGACGGCGCGGTAGCCGGGATTGTTGACGTCGGGCGAGATGGAAGCGGTGCGGTTGGTCGGCCCGAGCGCGCCGGCGACGAAGCGGCGCTTGCCGTCCTCCTGCTCGGCGCGGATCGCGGCGCGACGCACCAGTCGCGCACCGTCGCGATTGAGGTCATAGACCATGTCCTCCATGCCGTAATCGGCCTGCGCGATGGAGGTCGATGAGAAGGTGTTGGTCTCGATGATGTCGGCGCCGGCGATGGCGTATTTGTAGTGGATTTCCTCGATCGCCGCCGGCTGCGACAGGATCAGAAGGTCGTTGTTGCCCTGCTGGTGGCAGGCGCAGCCGCCGAAGCGCTCGCCGCGAAAATGATCCTCGTCGAAGCCGAGCCCCTGGATCTGCGTGCCCATCGCACCGTCGAGGATGAGGATGCGCTCGCGCGCCGCCTTTTCCAGTGCGACGCGTATCTCCGCACCATCGCGCGGTGCCGAAACGGCACCGAACAGTGCATCGAGGGCGTCATTTGACTGCGACATATTTTGCACCTTAAGCGACATGTCTGCGCATGTCACATAACGACATCTTTATGTCAACATATCACAATGGAATGACCCTGCGAAGCCGCAGAATCCTCTTCGGGCTGCCGCGCGCAACCTTTGCTAACGCGCCGCGTTAGCGGTCCGATGCCGCAAGTGTGATCACCCGTTTGGCTGAATTGACGGCGTCAACGCTTGGCGCGACGGATGCCGGCCACCATATCGGCGGAAAAGCCGAATGCCTGCGATGGCAGAGACGAGGTTTGAAATGGACAGGTTGCAGTTCATCATACCGGTGCGCATAAGCCCCGAGCCCAGCCAACCGGTAACGGAAATCTACAGCGTCGGCGACGCCATGACCTTCCTGCAGGAATGGCCTGTCGGGCGGCAGGGTCCAGTCTATCAGACGGCGATGAATGCCTGCCTGGAAGCAATGATCGAGCAGGTTCCCACCGAAGATGCGCGCAAGGCGTTTACGAGCTTTGCCCGCGTCTCCAAGATCCTCACCCGGGACGACGCCCATGCGCTGGTGCTGGATGGGGACGGTGAGATCAGGCCGGCGCATTAAGCGTCGACAGGGACCGTGAACCGCAACCTCAGATAACAATCATGTGTGCGTCGAGCCTGACGGTCGCCACCGACCTGTGAGAACGGCTACCTATGACCTAGATAGACGGCGTCCAGGCAAGCTTCGCCGCCATGCAAAGGGAATAATATCGTGCCGAAATCGAAAGCCGTGGTCGAAACCGAGAACGCAAGCCGCTACCTGCAACAGCTTTGCAAACATTGGGGCCACAAATTCACGGTCGATTTCACCCCGCTCAAGGGGCATATCGATCTGGGTGAAGGGCGTCTGGTCGATATGGACGCAAGCCCGACCACGCTTACGGTCGAGGTCGAAGCTTCCGACTTGCCGCGAATGGAACAGGTCGTCGCCGACCATATTGTGCGCTTTGCGTTTCGGGAGGAACTGGCTTTCGAGTGGAAGCCGATCGGCGGGTAGAGATCTTGCGGGGGTGCACTTCGAATTTGTGCCTTTCCGCAGTTCAAGAACACGCCGGGAAAAGCTTTCGGAAGAATCAACCGCTTGGAAATATTTGGTGGAGCCAAGCGGGATCGAACCGCTGACCTCCTGCATGCCATGCAGGCGCTCTCCCAGCTGAGCTATGGCCCCATTTTCCGAATTTAAAACCCGGACGCCGTTTCCGGCGAGTAGTCCGACCGGGGCTGGCCCCGAACCGGTGTGAGGCGGCTTCTAGCGCCGCCTTGTCGGAAGATCAAGCCTGCTTGAGGCCTTTTTCTTACACCGCAGTGCCGGCACCCCGGCACCGCGGCATTGGTTCAAGTCTCGTCGTCGTCGCCAACGCCGATGATGTCGGAGACGTCGTCGTCGTCTTCCTCTTCATCTTCAAGGAACGTGTCGTCGTCATCATCGCCGAGGTCGACGTCTTCCTCGTCCTCGATCTCGATAACGTCGTCCTTGGTCTCGTCATCTGCTTCTTCGAGAGAAACGACTTCGGCGCCTTCTTCCTCGGCGTCGACTTCCTTCTCCTCGACCTCTTCCTCTTCGTCCTCGACAGCCTTGATGCTGGTCGAGTCGAAATAAGACCGGGGGTAGGTCTTGCCCGTGTAGGGCGAAACGATCGGATCCTTGTTCAGGTCGTAGAATTTACGCCCGGTTTCCGGATCGATGCGCTTTATGCCAAGTTCTGGTTTAGCCACCGTCTATGCCTCGTATGCAAAGTTTGGTCCCCATAACCACAGTTTGATGCCCTGTCAAAGCCAAATAACGGAAATTTTGGTACCAGCTAACGAAGCACCCCAACAGCCGCGCCGGAGGGGATGACCGGCACGACCTGCCATGCTAGGAGACCGCCGCACTATCTGGAAAACGCATGTTTTGCGGTGTTCCGCAAGAGGTTTAATAATGTCGCACCAATCGGCCCCGCAGCCCGCCGTCGCGCGGAAGTCCCCGTCTCTTTCCGGAAAAGTCCGGATGCCGGGAGATAAATCGATCTCGCACCGTTCCTTCATGTTCGGGGGCCTCGCCTCGGGCGAAACCCGCATTACCGGCCTTCTCGAAGGCGAAGACGTGCTGCGCACCGGCGATGCGATGAAGGCGATGGGCGCGCATATCGAGAAGCGCGGCGCCGAATGGATCATCCAGGGCACAGGCAATGGCTGCCTGCTGGAGCCGACCGCACCGCTCGACTTCGGCAATGCCGGCACCGGCTCGCGCCTGACCATGGGGCTCGTCGGCACCTATGATATGGAAACCACTTTCATCGGCGACGCGTCGCTGTCGGGCCGGCCGATGGGCCGCGTGCTCGATCCGCTGCGCGAAATGGGCGTGCAGGTGCTGAAGGCTTCGCCCGGCGACCGCATGCCGATCACGCTGCGCGGGCCCAAGCAGGCCGCTCCCATCAGCTACCGCGTGCCGATGGCCTCCGCACAGGTGAAATCCGCCGTGCTGCTGGCCGGCCTCAACACACCGGGCATCACCACCGTCATCGAACCTGTGATGACGCGGGACCACACCGAAAAGATGCTGAAAGGGTTTGGAGCCAATCTCGAGGTGGAAACCGACAGCGACGGCGTGCGCCACATCCGCATCGAAGGCCAGGGCAAGCTTTCCGGCCAGACGATCGCGGTTCCCGGCGACCCGTCGTCGGCCGGCTTCCCGCTGGTGGCGGCACTCATCGTGCCGGGCTCCGACATCACCATCGAAAACGTGCTGATGAACCCGACGCGCACCGGGCTCATCACCACGCTTCTGGAAATGGGGGCGTCGATCGAGCTTCTCAACCGGCGCAATGCCGGCGGCGAGGATGTCGCGGACCTTCGCGTGCGCTCGTCCGAGCTGAAGGGCGTGACCGTGCCGGCCGAGCGCGCACCCTCGATGATCGATGAATATCCGGTTCTGGCGGTCGCGGCCTCCTTTGCCGAGGGCGAGACGCTGATGCAGGGCCTCGACGAATTGCGGGTCAAGGAGAGCGACCGCCTCGCCGCCGTCGCGCGCGGGCTGGAAGCCAACGGCGTCGACTGCACCGAGGGCGAGGCCTCGCTTTCCGTGCGCGGCAAGCCGGGCGGCAAGGGCCTGGGCGGCGGCACGGTGAAGACGCATCTCGACCACCGCATCGCCATGAGCTTCCTGGTCATGGGTCTTACCGCCGAGAAGCCGGTGAGCGTGGACGACCAGACCATGATCGCCACCAGCTTCCCGGAATTCATGGGCCTGATGACGGGCATGGGCGCGCTGATTTCCGTTTCGGAGGCCGTGGCGGGCTAGAAAATGCTGGAGCAACTGGGCTCGATCGCCACTTCCTTCCTGCTCTATCTCATGCTGGGCTTTCCGTTTCTGATCTGGTCCGGCAGGACGGTCTATGCCAGCGTGCGGACCGAGATCGACGGCAAAGTGAGGGGCAAGCCCAGCACAGGCGCGACCATTTTCCTGGCCATCATCCCTCTCCTGTTCATCGCCTATTACTTCCTGAGCGGCATCGGCGGCGTGCAGCACCAGCAGCGGGTCAGCGACTGGGGGCCGTATATGTTCCTCAGCCTGCCGCCGGCATTCGGATTGCTGGCGGGGTATGTGATCGGGGCGATCTTGGGGCGGAAGGGCGCTTAGCTGCTCGCAAAGCTTGCCATCACAAAAAACGTATTTCGCTTATCCACATAGGAATATTATCCTTTAAAATTGAGGCATCAAGGAAAGGATGCTTCAATGTCAAACTGGAATTCATTCGACCCACGCTACCAAAGCCAGCTACGATTCCAGGTCGCGGCCTTGAAATTCAAACTCGGATTACTGCGCACCTACCTCAAAGCCAACTTCAACCCCAATCAGCCTCGTGTTCCGACCGGGAACTCGGAGGGCGGCCAATGGACCGATAGCGGCGGCGCTGGTGGCGGACTTGCCGGTCCGTTGCAAACCGATGCAACCAGGCAGCGCGTGGTCCAAGATCGGGCAGGCGAACAGCCTTGGTCGTCCTATGCTGAGCAGTATCGGCCGGACGGTTCTGTCGCATCTCGCACGATCGTAAATCGCAATGGCAGCAGAATAGCCGCGGACTACCCGGCGCCGGGCATCGAACGAAATACGGTAACTCTACCTAACGGCACCCGCGTCACTTTCGAAAATAACGGCGATACGCAACGTATCTTCGATGCAAGAGGCAATCTGCTCAGCGAAATAACTTGGACGCCCGACGGGCCGGTTTCGCAGCCTATCCTTTTGCCAGCTTTCTTTGATACGAGGAAACCGCTTCAACCGACAAAACCGCTTTCGTACCCCGCCGAAGTGGTTCTTGACGCCATAACCGAAATTTACAATTGGTGGCTAAGCACTCAGGAGCCTGACGAGCATACGGTCTTTTCGTTTCGTGCGGATGAGCTTCGGCCGAGCTTAAATGGTCCCTCAGAGCCACCACTCTGGACATCCAAGCTAAAACGCGAAGATGTCGAAGCAGCGTGTCCTAGGTTCCCTTTGGTCCAAACCACAACAAATCGTGTCGCGAACTCGCTCAATCGGAGCCAGTTCAAAAATTCGGGCGCATACGGCACGGCTGTACATATGGGCGTCAAGAGGGTCATTGATGGCCTCCAAGACCCCAGCTTAAAGACCGAAGTTTCTATCTTCAAATCCGATCTAGACGCTTCTTATTACGGCCTCAGCGGCACAGTGCGAATAGACATTATTGAAGAGCAAGCTAACGATGTAATTTGTGTCTACGACTTGAAAACCGGAGCGTCTGGAATCGCGCGAAACCGCTTTTGGAAGATTTACGAGAACATAAAGGAAAAATACCCCTCGTTTAAAAGAATAATTATAATTGAGGTAAGGCCTACAAATTAAACTTTCAACTATCAAACCAGAATCCAAATTGATCAAAGAAAATATTACGGAATTTATCAATGGAAGAGACCATAAAAGAAGCAGCGTTGGCGCATATCGAAACAATTCTCAAGCCGATTTTTGAGACAAACTCCGACGTAACCTGCGCTGGTGGCTTTTTAGTTCTTGATCCCGTAACGCACGTCTGCAGGAGAATATTGACCAAACAGGCTTCCGCAGACGACCAAGTTTATCTGGAATGGGCCGTTGATATCCTTTTTCTGAAGGATTCAACAAACACAGTTTCGGGTGTGATTGCCGCAAAGGATGCCGGGCCGTTTAGGAAGACTGTCAGTCTACCTAAGAATTCCATTTCGAAAACAGCCTGCATTGAAATTGAAGACCAGCATATGCCTTTACTGCGAAGGCTGAACTCCCTTGAAGCATGCTATGAATACCTGATGAACCGTGCGAGGCCGATTTCGATCTCGCCCGAACTGCATTTTCCGCTTGAGCTTGCGATGGGAAATATCGATGCGGCCCATATGCTCAGACGCTGGCATCGCCAACGATGGTTCGACCGCCCCGTAGATACATATGGAAGGGAGAGTCCCATTTATTCTCTTGTGCAACGGCTATGCCTGCTGCTCGAGGCCGATGACATCGCCGAAGTTCCACATGTGTTACGGGAAGTGGAAGAGGCGGCCGCGAAGGAACTCGGACTGAAACATCTTTGGCGGCCAACAACCTTTCCAGTTGAATATGCCCCGTAAGAATCGTTTCCAACGCCTGCTGGCGCCGTTGTCGCTTCGAAACAGCGACATTTGTATCGAGAACCGCTTCCTTGTTCTTCGCCCGGTACGACACGCCTTTTGCGCGTTGGTTTTCGATATAGTCGGCATCGCGGGTGTTTTTCGCCCGCGATGGTTTGTATTCCCGATATTTGCCCTGCCGCCGGTGCTGCAGTTGATGAATATAGATGGAGTAGGCACCAAATATTCCGATGAGCCGGCACGCAGCATGCCGGAAGACCTTTTAAGTGAGCAGCTGTGTGCCGACATCGAGGCCTCCGTCCTGCCATTTTTTAGATCTGTGACAACATTCGACAAGCTTTACGCCTATGCCATGCACGGTGACCTGCAAATCTGGCAGCGCGCGGCCCTTCACTTCAGATTGGAACTCGCGATGGGCAACTTTGATGCTGCCCGAATGCTGATGCGATGGCATTCCAAAAGGTGGTCATCGAGTGAAATGCCGTCAGATTATGCCCACGAGAGGCGGCTTTGCACCCTTTTAGACGCAGATGACCATACAGGCATAGGACGTTATCTGCGCGAAATAGAAGCGGTTGTAGTTGCTGGATACAAAGTCGAGCATATCTGGGAGCCATCCCCCTTCCCGTTCGAACCGGAATACAAGGACTGGGCGCGAAAATCCGGCATAAAGGTGGAGTAGGCCGGCGAGGCTCTTGCCTTTTGGCGGCCTCTCCGCTTGAAGCAAGGCATGTCTCGCTCCCTCATCATCGCCATCGACGGTCCCGCGGCTTCCGGCAAAGGAACGCTCGCGCGGCGGCTGGCCGATTATTATCACCTGCCGCATCTCGACACCGGCCTGACCTACCGCGCGGTGGCGCACATGCTTTTGGCGAAGGGCTGGCCGCTCGATGACGAGGCGCATGCGATCGAGGCGGCGCGGCTGGTCGATCTCGGCCATCTTGATCGCGAGGGGTTGTCGGCCCATACGGTGGCGGATGCTGCCTCGCGTGTTGCCGTGATTGCGGAGGTTCGCCGCATCCTGGTCGACAAGCAGCGCGCCTTTGCCGATCGGGACGGCGGCGCGGTGCTGGACGGGCGCGATATCGGCACCGTCGTTTGCCCCGAGGCGGAAGTGAAACTCTATGTCACCGCAAGTGCCGAGGTGCGCGCCATGCGCCGTCTGCGTGACATCGAGGGGCGTGGCGGCAAGGCGGATTTCGACGAAATCCTCTCCGACATCAAGCTTCGCGACGAGCGCGACATGGGCCGTACCGACTCGCCGCTCAAGCCCGCCGCAGACGCGCACTTGCTCGATACGTCGGAAATGTCTATAGAGACCGCGTTTATTGCGGCAAAAGCGATCATTGACGACGCAATAGCCAAGAGAAGCGAAATCTGATCCCGATGTTTCGCGTTGTGGCTTGCTGAAGCGGTCACGAAGCATCATCTGGGCCGGATAACCCGCCTGCCAGCATTCTCATGCGCCGAATACCGCCGCGAAAGCGGCACCAGGGCATTTGCCCGGGATGCTGAACAGGCAAAACGCAACACGAACCAAGGCGCCGGCTCCGCAGATGCGAGAGCCTTCCAGGAGAAACAATGTCAGCTTCCAATCCAACCCGCGACGATTTTGCCAGCCTTCTCGACGAGTCGTTTTCCGACGGCCACTCGGGTGAAGGCCAGGTTGTTCGCGGCATCATCACGGCCATTGAAAAAGACATGGCCATCATCGACGTCGGCCTCAAGGTCGAAGGCCGCGTACCGCTGAAGGAATTCGGCGCCAAGGCCAAGGACGGCCAGCTCAAGGTGGGCGACACCGTCGAGGTCTATGTCGAGCGCATCGAAAACGCGCTGGGCGAAGCCATGCTGTCGCGCGACAAGGCTCGCCGCGAAGAGAGCTGGGTCAAGCTCGAAGAGAAATTCAACAAGGGTGAGCGCGTCGAAGGCGTCATCTTCAACCAGGTCAAGGGCGGCTTCACGGTCGATCTCGACGGCGCCGTGGCGTTCCTGCCACGTTCGCAGGTCGATATCCGCCCGATCCGCGACGTTTCCCCGCTGATGCACAACCCGCAGCCCTTCGAGATCCTGAAGATGGATCGCCGTCGCGGCAACATCGTGGTTTCGCGCCGCACCGTGCTTGAAGAGAGCCGTGCAGAACAGCGTTCGGAAATCGTGCAGAACCTCGAAGAGGGCCAGGTTGTCGAAGGCGTCGTCAAGAACATCACCGACTACGGTGCGTTCGTCGACCTCGGCGGCATCGACGGCCTGCTGCATGTCACCGACATGGCATGGCGCCGCGTCAACCATCCGACCGAAATCCTCAACATCGGTCAGACGGTCAAGGTGCAGATCATCCGCATCAACCAGGAAACCCACCGTATCTCCCTCGGCATGAAGCAGCTCGAGAGCGATCCGTGGAGCGAGATCGGCACCAAGTTCCCGATCGGCAAGAAGATCACCGGCACGGTCACCAACATCACCGACTACGGCGCCTTCGTGGAGCTGGAGCCGGGCATCGAGGGCCTCATCCACGTTTCGGAAATGTCGTGGACGAAGAAGAACGTGCATCCCGGCAAGATCCTCTCGACCACGCAGGAAGTCGACGTTGTCGTGCTCGAGGTCGACCCGGCCAAGCGCCGCATTTCGCTCGGCCTCAAGCAGACGCTCGAGAATCCTTGGGAAGCGTTCGCACGCAACCATCCGGTCGGTGCTGTCGTCGAGGGCGAGGTCAAGAACAAGACCGAGTTCGGCCTGTTCATCGGCCTGGAAGGCGACGTGGACGGCATGGTCCACCTGTCCGACCTCGACTGGAACCGTCCGGGCGAGCAGGTCATCGAAGAGTACAACCGCGGCGACATCGTCAAGGCGCAGGTGCTCGACGTCGATCAGGACAAGGAGCGCATCTCGCTCGGCATCAAGCAGCTTTCGCGTGATGCTGTCGGCGAAGCTGCAACTTCGGGTGAACTGCGCAAGAACGCGGTCGTGACCTGCGAAGTCATCGGCGTCAAGGACGGCGGCCTGGAAGTTCGGCTCGTCGACCACGATGTCGAGACCTTCATCAAGCGCAACGACCTGTCGCGCGACCGTGACGAGCAGCGCCCCGAGCGCTTCACCGTCGGCCAGAAGGTCGATGCACGCGTCATCGCCTTCGACAAGAAGACCCGCAAGATCCAGGTCTCCATCAAGGCGCTGGAAATCGCCGAAGAGAAGGAAGCGGTTGCCCAGTACGGCTCGACCGACTCCGGCGCTTCGCTCGGCGACATCCTGGGCGCTGCCCTGAAGAACCGCGGCGGCGAGTGATCTTTCGTCACTGACCGCCTGTGAACGAAACCCCGCCGGAGCAATCCGGCGGGGTTTTTCTTTTGGCCCATGCGGAATGGATTTCTTCGCTATGCTTGTTGCTTTAGGCTTTGCACGGCATAAACGACTCACATGACAGACGCGCCGCAGCCAGAGATGAACGACCAGCCAGCGCCCGACCGGACCTCAGCCCTTGCGCCCTTCAAGCACAGCATCTTCCGGTCGGTATGGTTTGCCAGCCTGGCTTCCAACTTCGGCGGGCTGATCCAGAGCGTCGGCGCTGCCTGGATGATGACCGCGATCTCGAACTCGGCCGATATGGTGGCGCTGGTCCAGGCCTCGACCGCCCTGCCGATCATGCTTTTCTCGCTGGCTTCGGGCGCGATTGCCGACAACTACAACCGGCGCAAGGTGATGCTTACCGCCCAGGCCTTCATGTTCGCAGTTTCCATTGCGCTGACGCTGGCCGCATATTTCAACTTCCTGACGCCCTGGCTGCTCCTTTCCTTCACCTTCCTGCTCGGTTGTGGCACTGCACTCAACAATCCTTCGTGGCAGGCCGCCGTCGGCGACATGGTTCCGCGCAGCGACCTGCCCGCGGCAGTGTCCGTCAACAGCATGGGCTTCAACCTGACCCGCAGTGTCGGTCCGGCCATCGGTGGCATCATCGTCGCCGCGGCAGGTGCGGCGGCAGCATTTGCCGTGAACGCGGTCAGCTATCTGCCGCTGCTCTTCGTGCTGTCGCGCTGGAAGCAGAAGGAAACGCCCAGCACGCTGCCGCGCGAGACCCTGGGTATCGCGATGACGGCAGGACTGCGCTATGTCGCCATGTCGCCCAATATCGAAAAGGTTCTGCTGCGCGGCTTCGTCTTCGGCTTCACGGCAATCTCGGTGCTCGCCCTGCTGCCGCTGGTCGCGCGCGACATCGTGCAAGGCGGCCCCCTGCTCTATGGCGTCCTGCTCGGCGCCTTCGGCATCGGCGCGGTCGGCGGCGCGCTGATCAACGCATGGCTGCGGCAGAAGCTGAGCAGCGAATGGATCGTGCGCCTTGGCTTCATGGGTTTTGCCGTCTGCGCAAGCGTTGCAGCGCTGAGCCAGATGGCCTGGCTTACCTGCGCGGCGCTGCTTATCGGCGGCGGCAGCTGGGTGATCTCGCTTTCGCTGTTCAACGTCACCGTGCAGATGTCGACGCCGCGCTGGGTGGTCGGGCGCGCGCTCTCGCTCTACCAGACGGCGACCTTCGGCGGCATGGCGCTGGGAAGCTGGATTTGGGGCGTGATCGCCGAGAATCACGGTGCGGGCCAGGCACTGCTTGCATCGGCGGCCCTGATGATCGCGGGTGCTGCACTCGGGCTGAAATGGTTCACGCTGCCGGAACAGACATCCCTCAATCTCGATCCGCTCAACCGCTGGAAGGAGCCGCATCTGGCGCTCGACGTGAAGCCGCGCAGCGGCCCGATCGTCATCATGATCGAGTATGTCATCGCGCTGAAGGACACCGCCGAATTCCTCGACGCGATGGCCGAGCGCCGACGCGTGCGCCGGCGCGACGGGGCCAGGCAATGGACGCTGGCGCGCGACCTGGAAAATCCGGAACTGTGGATGGAGACCTACCACACGCCGACCTGGGTCGAATATGTGCGGCACAACCAGCGCATAACCCACGCTGACGCCATCGTCGGCGAGCGTGTGCGAAAGCTGCACAGCGGGCAGGAGCCACCCCGTGTGCACCGCATGATCGAGCGGCCGACGGACTGGTCCGTGACGATTGCACCGCCCAAGGATATGCTCGACCTTCATTGACCGTCGAGGTTAAACGCCGAGGTGCCGGCCGGCTGCGCATTTACCGGACAGCAAGGTCCGCGCGCTAAGACTGCGCCAAGACTATGCGGTGAAGCGGGGGGCTTCGCGTGACAGTTCAGAATTCCGATCGAGATTCCGGCCTACAAACGAGCTGGCTGCGTACCGGCTACGCCCAATATCCGGTGGTCTGCACCTGGATCGTGCTGGCGCTGCTGTGCACGTTTCTGTGGTGGATGGGCGCCAACCTGAATGGCGATGTCGACGACCTTCTGAAGCTGCATGAAATCCGCTTCCTCGTCGAAACGGGAAACATCTACGACAGAACGCTTCCGAATATTCTCCAGCCCGAGCCGTTCGTCACCCACTGGCCGTGGATCGTCGACCTGCCCTATGCGCTGGTCACCTGGCTGCTGAGGCCTTTCATCGGCCTGGAGCCGGCATTGTCGGTCGCGAGCTTCGCGGTTCCCCTCCTGATGCTCCTGCCGGCACTGTACTTCTTCTATCGCATACTGGCCGCCATCGGCTTCCAGACCCCCGCCGCCGCCCTGCCGCTGGCCATCCTCTTTGCCGTTCGCAGCTTTTTCGAGTTCGAACCGGGTCGCATCGACTACCACAATCTGGAGATGCTTCTGCTTCTGGCGGCGGTCGCGCTGCTGATGTCGGAGCGCCGCGGTGCCGCCGCAGCCAACGGCGCGATAGCGGCGCTGGCACTGGCGATAAGCACGGAATTCGCGGCCTTCTTCGCGCTGGTAATGGCCGTCTATGCATTCGACTTCATCTTTTCGGCGCGTGACGGCGCGATGCGTCTGGCATCGTTCGGCGCGACGCTGAGCGCGGGCGCCGTCGTTCTTTTCCTCGCAATCGTTCCTTTCGGAACCTATGCCGTCGCGCGCTGCGACAGCTACTCCGCCCCCCATCTGCTTGCTCTGGCCTGCGCCGGCGGTACGTTCATCGCCCTGCCGCTGTTGCTAAGGGAGCGCGGCGGATGGATGCTTCGAGCGGGGCTGCTGGTGGGCCTTGCCGGAGCGAGCCTCGTTGTGACGATCGGGCTGTTTCCGCAATGCCTCAACGGCCCCTATGCGGTGCTCAGCGACTATGCCCGCGACAACTGGCTTAACTGGATCGGGCAGGAAAAATCGCTGCTGACGCGACGCAATTTCGTCCTCTCCAGCGGCATTGCCAGCATACTCATTTTCTTCATCGGCGCGCTGGCTCCAGCCATGATTGTCGGGGTGGGAAAGGTGCGCGACCGTTCGCTGATCATTCTCGCGCTCTTTTCAATCCTGGCCGTCGTCCAGTCGGTCGTCTGGTTTCGCTATTTCCGCTACGTCCCGCTGTTTGCCGGCCTGGGCCTGCCGCTGGTGTTCGCGGCTTTCTTCCCGATGCGCCTGAAAATAGAGACCTATATGACGGTGCGGAACTACGCGGCGCCATCGCAGAAATATCTCCTGCTGGTGCCGGGGCTGGTGTTGTCCCTGGCCCTGCTGCTGTTCCATCTGGCGGTAAAACCAGCCGAACCGAATGCGCCGGCGGGGCAACTGGCCGATAGCTGCGATCTTATTGCCACTCCGAAATTCGACTGGCCGGCAGGGTCGCGCGTCCTCTCGTCTCCACTCGTCGGGATACATCTGCTTTCGCCGAACCCGAACCTTTCGATCGTCGCCATACCCTTCCACAATGCCGGCCACGGCATCGAGCGCGCCTACCGCTTTCTCGACCCGCAAACCGAGAACCCGCGGGCAATTGTCGATGAAGCAAAGGCAACGCATGTCGCCATCTGCGCCTGGCGCGGCAAACCGCTTGCATGGCTGGAGAACGGCTATTCTTTCGCGTCGGCACTGATCGAGGGACGCCCGCCGGAGTGGCTGAGCGAATGCGCAACGGACCCATCTTCGCCGCTGCGCATCTATCGCTACGTCGGCACGGATGGCAGCCAGCCCGCCTGCCCGACCCTCTCGGTTGCACGATAGCGGATCAGGCCACCGTGATTTCGATCAGATAGGGCTTTTTCGTCGCTCGTGCCCGCTTTAGCGCGGCAGCGAGATCGGACAGATCATCGAGCCGTTCGGCGGCGATGCCATAGGCTTCCGCAAGGCGGCAGAAATCCGGCGGCGCGGGCGACACGCCGACCGGCTCGACGCCGACATCGCGCATGGAAGTTTCGATTTCGCGGTAGCCGCGATTGTTCCAGATAACGAAGACCACCGGCGCGTTCGCATCGAGTGCGGCGCCCAGTTCCGACAGCGTGAACTGGAAGCCGCCATCGCCGGAGAGGCAGACGACCGGCACATCCGGCAGGGCAAGTGCGGCACCGATCGCCGCCGGCGGGCCATAGCCCAGCGCGCCGAAGCCCGTTGCCGCGTTGAACCAGCCGGCGGGGCGGTCGTGGTCGTAATAGAGATTGGCGGCGTAGACCGGCTGGGTGGAATCGCCGACGATGATCGAGCCCGGAAGCGCATCGCGAATGGTTTCCACCACCGCGACCTGCGCGCGCATATCCGCGCCGATCTCCTGCCATGCGGCGTCCCGCGCCTCAGTGGCGCGGGCGGCACCGGACGCCTTGTCGCGGTCGCTGCGTCTGTCAGCCTCGACAAGACCGGCGAGCGCTTCCAGCGCCAAGGCGCTGTCGGCCCTGATGTCGATCGTCGCGGGCCGACGGCCAAGCTGCGCTTCGTCGATATCGATGCGCACCAGATTGGCGGGGAGAATAAAGCCGCCGTCGCCATACATGTCGTAGTCGGTCGGGCCGAACTCGGTGCCGACGGCGATGACGAGATCGGCATCCGCCATCAGCGCGCGGATGGCCTTCAGGCTGGGGCTTGCCGGCACGCCGAGCGGATGTTTGTGCAACAGCCCGCGCGCATTGGTGGTGGTGACGACCGGCGCGTCGAGCAGTTCGACCAGTTTCAGAAGCGGCGCTCCGGCCGTCTTTGCGCCGCCGCCGGCGAGGATCAGCGGACGGGTTGCAGCGGCTGCCAATTTGGCCGCTTCCACCATCGCGCTCATATCGGCCCGCGGTGCAGTGACGCCGATGGCGCGCGCCGAAAGGCTGCCGGCGGGCAGCGCCATCACATTGGTTGGGATCTCGATGTGGACCGGGCCGGGACGGCCTGTCGCAAACAGTTCGAAGGCGCGCGCCAGAACATCCGGCAGTTCGCCGGCATCAACAATACGATGCGAAAACAGCGCCAGTTTTTCCATCATGCCGCGCTGGTCCGGCATTTCATGCAGGTAACCAAGGCCCTTGCCCAGCGTCGGCGTCGCGTTGACGCCGGAGATGACGAGCATGGGAACCGAGTCCGCGCGCGCCTGGCCCATGGCGGTGATGGTGTTGGTCAGCCCCGGCCCGGTGATGACGAAGGCCACTCCCGGCTTGCCGGTGACGCGGGCATAGCCGTCGGCCATGAAGCCCGCGCCCTGTTCGTGGCGCGGCGTGATGTGGCGTATCTTCGAACCGGCAAGCCCGCGATAGAGTTCGACCGTGTGCACGCCCGGAATGCCGAAGACCGTGTCCACGCCGTGCGCCTCGAGCAGCGATATCAGCGCCTCGCCTATGGTCGTCATGCCGCCTCTCCTCCCCGCAAATCCAGGTCGAGCAGCGCCTCGACCGTCGTGATGCCGATTTCGGCCAACTCACCACTCTCGAACATGTCGGCAGCCAGACAACCTTCGATCCATAAGCCGTCGATCAAGCCGTTGATGGCGATGGCATGACGGCGCAACGCGCCGGCGTCGGCGTTCCGGCCCGCGGCCTTGAGGACTTCGGCCACCAGTGCCTCGACCTCGTTGCGAAAACCAAGATAGCCTTCGCGATGGGCGATCGAAAGCGCCGGGTCGGAAACAGCCCGGCCGATGAACCCGGCCCAGAGCGAAAAGACCCGCGCATCGACTACCGGCGGCGCGAGATTGGCCTCGACGAAAGCTGCAAGCCTGCGCCTCGGCCCCGCGCCTTCAAGGCTGAGGGCCGCCTTGGCCTGCTCGGTCATGCGCCCGACGATGGTCGCATAGGCGGCCTGCAACAGTTCTTCCTTGCCCGGGAAATAGTGGCGGATAAGCCCGCCAGTCACGCCGGCACGCAAGGCGATGGCGCGCACCGTTGCCCCTTGCAGGCCGCGCTCGGCAACGCAATCCAGCGTCGCCTCGATCAGGTCCTGACGCCGCCGCTCCTCGCCCTCGCGGCGAAACTTGCGACGCCCGGGCGTATTCATTGGCGCAGGATCGGGCGCGTCAGGCAGGTTGGCCCACCCTCGCAGGCAATGCAGAGAGCATCCGCCTCGAAGGTTTTCACAATGCAGCCGGCGGCTTCCATCGCAGCCTGCGTCTTCGGGAAGCCGGCGACCGCGATGACTTCGCGCGGGCTGGTCGGCAGGACATTGAGGCTCAGTCCGTTCGAGGCATGAAATTCGTCGGCATCGCCATGAACGAGCGTGATGCCGCGCGCCTTCAGCAACTGATAAAAAGCCGCCGGCAGAAGCGGCGCATAGACCAGCGCCAGATCGTCGGCCAGCGGGCTGATCACCGACATCAGATGCAGGCAGGCTTCCTCGCCGTGCCAGAGCGGCAGGTCGTAGCCATAGACCTCGACGCCATGCGGCGACAGCATGTTGGCGAGCTGCTGGATGCCGGACTGGTTGGTGCGAACGCCACGGCCGACGGCAAGCGTCTTCGCGTCTACCCAGACGCAATCGCCGCCCTCGACCTGACCCGGCGCCTCGATGCGCCCGAGGATCGGAATGCCGAGACGGGTGTATGTCTGCTCATGCAGCGCCGGCTCGGTATTGCGCAATGCCTTGCCCATGGACAGGATGATCGCGCCATGGTCGCTCATCAGCGACGGGTCGTGGGTGAAGACCGAATCCGACAGGCCGTCCTCGCGATCCTCGATCCATTCGACGGCAGCGCCCGAAGCGGCCACCATCTCGGCAAGAGCTGCATGCTGGATCGCAGCCTTCGCGGGATCGAAGCCCGGGCCGTAATGCCAGGCAGCGCGCTCTGCGCCGCGCATTGCGTTGGCAGCCGAGCGCATCAACACGCGCCGCAGCGGCGCCGCCATGGACTGAGAGCCGAAAGCGTTCACGAAGGCCTCTTTGCGCTGAAAAATGACAATTGGACTGGCGTTCGAGTATTTATACACTTGCATAACAAGGTCGCAAGTGCCGTAATGGGCGGGATTGACGGGCCTGCTCGATCGGGTCCATGCTGGCGTGGAACATGGTTGCGTGACGCGATGACGGGTTGTGGGGCAAGCTTGCGAGCGAGGGTGAAACGTCCCTCAAAGGGTCGTGGATGAGCGCCGGCGGCGCATCACTCACGACACGAAAGACGGCATCGGACGGTGCCGCCGAAGCCATCCACATCGAAAACCTGCACAAGAAATTCGGCCAGCTTCATGTCCTGAAGGGCGTGTCGATGTCGGCGCGCGACGGCGATGTCGTGGCCATCATTGGCGGCAGCGGCTCGGGCAAGTCGACGCTGCTGCGCTGCATCAACTGCCTGGAAAACCCGACCAGCGGCATCATCCGCGTCAATGGCGAGGAAATCCGCCTCAAGGCCGACAGCCACGGCAACACCGTGCCGGCCGACCGCCGCCAGATCGAGCGCATACGCTCCAAGCTCGGCATGGTGTTCCAGAGCTTCAATCTGTGGAGCCATATGACGCTGATCGAGAACGTCATCGAGGTTCCGGTGCATGTGCTTGGCGTCAAGCGCGAGGAAGCGATTGCCACTGCCGAAAAGCTGCTGGCGCGCGTCGGCCTTGCCGAGAAACGCGATGTCTATCCGGCCTTCCTGTCGGGCGGACAGCAGCAGCGCGGCGCGATTGCCCGCGCGCTCGCCATCCAGCCCCGCGTGATGCTGTTCGACGAGCCGACCTCGGCGCTCGACCCGGAACTGGTCGGCGAAGTGCTGCGCGTGATCGGCGATCTGGCGCATGAGGGACGCACCATGATCCTCGTCACCCACGAGATGAAATTCGCCCGCGAAGTCGCGAGCCACGTCATCTACCTCTACAACGGACTGGTCGAGGAGGAAGGCCCGCCGGAGCAAATCTTCGGCGCGCCCAAATCCGAACGGCTCAAACAATTCATCCGCAACATTGGCTGAAGGCGGAATGGAACAAGGGAACACTCAGCTCAACGAAAAATGGGAGTCTCAGATGATCAAAAGTCTCAAACTGGCTGTCGCCGCCCTGGCGCTTGGCCTGTCCGGCGCGGTGGGCGCTAACGCCGAGCCGCTGAAGGTGGGCATCGCCGCCGAGCCCTATCCGCCCTTCGCCTCGCCCGATGCCTCGGGCAAATGGGACGGCTGGGAAGTCCAGGTCGCCGAAGCGCTGTGCGCCGAGGCCAAGCTTGAATGCGTGATCACGCCGATATCCTGGGACGGCATCATTCCGGCGCTGACGACCAAGAAGATCGACATGATCGCCGCCTCCATGTCGATCACCGCCGAGCGTGAAAAGACGATCGCCTTCTCCGACAAATACTACAACACGCCGACCGGCATCATCGGCCCGAAGAGCGAGACCTTCGACGCCTCGCCCGAGGGACTGAAAGGCAAGATCATCGGCGTGCAGGTGTCGACCGTGCATGAGGTCTACGCCAAGAAGCATTTCGGCCCGACGGCTGCCGAGATCAAGATCTACCAGACGCAGGACGAGGCCAATGCCGACCTGGCCGCCGGCCGCATCGACGCGGTGCAGGCCGATTCCATCGCACTGAACGACTTCCTGAAGACCGATCAGGGCAAGGAATGCTGCGACATGAAGGGCACGGTGGCCGACGACCTCGAAGTGCTCGGGCCGGGCGTCGGCGTCGGCCTGCGCAAGGAAGACACCGAGTTGAAGGAGAAGATCAACGCCGCGATCAAGGGCATCCGCGCCAACGGCAAGTATGACGAGATTGCGAAGAAATACTTCGATTTCAACATCTACGGCGAGTAAGCGATCGATCGGGCCGTGAGCCTCGACCACCTCTTCTCCCCGCTTCTCCAGCTTGGAGCAATCGAACTCCTGTCCCCAGCCCCACCGGGCTGGGGCGGGAACCTGCTGCGTGGTCTGGCCAACTCCGTCCAGATCGCGCTCGGCGCTTTCGGGCTCGGCCTGCTGATCGGCACCGCCGGCGCCTATGGCAAGCTCTATGGCGGGCCGATCGTCCGCGACCTGATGGAAGTCTACACCACCGTCGTGCGCGCCGTGCCGGAACTGGTGCTGATCCTGCTGCTCTATTACGCCGGCGCCGATCTCATAAATCGTGCGTTGGAAGGACTTGGCTACACCCGCATCGACATCAACGGGCTTGTGGCCGGCATCGCCGTGCTGGGCTTCGTGCAGGGTGCCTATGCCACCGAGGTGCTGCGCGGCGCGATCCTTTCCGTGCCGCAGGGCCAGATCGAAGCGGCGCGCGCCTATGGCATGTCGCCCGGCCTTTTGATGCGGCGCATCACCATGCCGGCCATGCTGCCCTTCGCCATTCCGGGCCTTGCCAATCTGTGGCTGATCGCCACCAAGGACACGGCTCTTCTGGCCGTCGTCGGCTTCAACGAACTGACGCTGGAAACGCGGCAGGCGGCAGGCACGACCAAGGCCTATTTCACCTTCTTCCTCGCGGCGGGCGGGCTCTATCTTCTGCTGACGCTGTTTTCCAACGTCATCATCGCGCGCATAGAGCGATGGTCGCGGCGCGGCATGCCCTCGATCGCGGAGGGGCGCTGATGTCGATCGATCTCGTCAACACGACGCGAACGCAGCGCGCGCTCGGCTGGCTCCAGCCGCACCGCATCGGCCTGATCGCGATTGGGATCGCGCTGTTCGGCTCGGCTGTCTATTTCATGCGCTGGGACTGGATCCCCAACTATTACGACCTCGCTTTGCAGGGCATCTGGCGAACGATCTGGATCATGCTGGTCACGGCGGTGCTCGGCTTCCTGCTAGCCGTTCCGCTCGGCCTCGCCCAGGCGGTCGGCCCGTGGTGGCTGGCCTGGCCCGCCAATGCCTTCTGCACCGTCATACGGGGCACGCCGTTGCTGCTACAGCTCTGGCTGCTCTATTACGGACTGGGGTCGCTGTTTCCGCAGTTTCCGGCAATCCGGCAGTCGTGGCTGTGGCCCTATCTGCGGCAGGCATGGCCCTATGCCGTGCTGGCGCTGACGCTTTCGACCGGCGGCTATGTCGGCGAGGTGATGCGCGGTGCCTTCGCCGGCGTGCCGCACGGCCAGCTCGAGGCGGCGCGCGCCTATGGCATGCGGCGCTGGAAGATCTTCTGGCGCATCTGGTTTCCGCAGGCGGTGCAGCGTGCCTTGCCGACGCTGGGCGGGGAAAGCGTCCTGCTTTTGAAGGCCACGCCGCTGGTGGCAACGATCACCGTTGTCGACATCTATGCGGTGGCATCGCGGGTGCGGCAGGACACCTACATCGTCTATGAACCACTGCTTCTTCTGGCACTGATCTACCTTTGCATCACCGGCATTATCGTGTTCATTTTCCGCCGGCTCGAAGCACGCATACCGACGCGGTTAGGATAGACATGGCGAACACGATCACACTCAGCCTCGAACAGGGGCTGCGGCTTTGCGACGATGCGGCGCGGCGCGCCGGGGCCTGCCCGGAGACAGCCGCGTCCCTGGCAAGGTCGGTGGTCGATGCCGAGGCCGAGGGACAGCCCTCCGTCGGTCTTGCTCACTTCGTCGATTATCTCGAAGCGCTGGAGGCGGGGCGAATCGATGGGCAGGCACTGCCCGAAATCACCCGTCCGGCCGGCGCGATCATCGCTTCGGATGCCAAGGGCGGTTCGGCGCATCTTGGTTTCGATATCGCTTTCGACGATCTCGTGAAGACAGCGCGCGATTTCGGCGTGGCGATCTTCTCGCAGAAGAACGCCTTCACCGCCGGCGCGCTGGGCTACTTCGTCAGGCGGCTGGCGGAGAAAGGGCTGGTCGGGCTTGCCGCAACCAATGGGCCAGCGCTGCTCGCCGGCTCGGGTTCAACCAAGCCGGTCTATTGCACCAACCCGCTGGCCTTTGCGGCACCCGTCGAAAACGGTCCGCCGCTGATCATCGACCAGGCCTCCAGCGCCACCGCCTTCGTCAACATCCGCAAGGCGGCGCATGAGGGCAAAAACATCCCCGAAGGCTGGGCGATCGATGCCGAGGGCCATCCAACCACCGACGCGAAAGCTGCGGTGAAAGGCGCACTGCTGGCCTATGGCGGTGGGCGCGGCGCAAACATCGCGTTGATGGTCGAGGTTCTGGCCGCCGGCCTTTCCGGCTCGAACTGGTCGCTCGACGCACCGCATTTCACCTCCGGCTCCGAAACTCCGGGAGCCGGTCTGTTCGTGCTGGCGATCGAGCCGAAGCTTATCGATCCCACGTTTTCGACGCGCATGGCCAACCAGACGGAGCGGCTTTCCGGCGAATACGGCGTGCACATTCCGGGACCGACAAAGAGCATCGCCCGCAAGAAGGCCGAGCGCGAGGGCATTTCCATTCCGAAACCGCTCTACGACCGCATCGCCGGCTGATTGCCGAACGGCCGCTTCAGGCATATCGTTGCTGTTCGCAGCGGGAGCGCGCCATGAGGATTTTGTCTCCAGCAATTGCCCTGCCTTTTATGCTCGCGCTGACGATGCCGGCTTCGGCAGACCCGCTTTCCGATCTGCTCGCCGAGGGCAAGGGCGGCGCCTGCTACGAACGCGTCTACGACAAGGCGCATCTGGCAAAGCATCCGAAACAGGCCACGCAAGCGGTGCTTCTGTCGCTGCGCGAATTCAGCGATGGCAATGGGGCGATCATACGTATTCGCATCAGCGGCAAAGGCGCAACGCACTATATCATCGGCGGCTGCGACTGGCAGGAACGCGCCAATCTCGACATCCAGGACAAGCCGCTGATCGAGGCCTTCAAGGGCCCGAGCGGCCTTGACTGCCACGCCATGACGAGCGCGGATGGCTCGTCGGCGGAAGAAGGCGGCGACTTTCCGGTCGATCTCAGGGACGGCAAGGCCATAATGCTCTACTTTCCCGACAGCCTTGCGGCGTGGCGATCCTACGACAGACGCCAGCCTGCCGAGTTTCGTGATTTCTCAAGCGAAGACCGAGTTTTCCGGCTGGACAAGGTCAAGGCCGACCTGTGCAGCGAAATGGACGAAAAGCTGCCCAGTTGGGATTAGGCGCCCCATCGAAGATGGTCTGCGGCCAGTTCCAAAAAATAAATAAACTTGACTCCTTTAATCAACTATTTCTCAATCCTTGTTGATTTGACCGTGATCGACGGTCCAGGTGTTTGTGCACCGCAACATAGGAGAAGACCTTGACCGACACGACGACGAACAACGCCGCCGGCACCCGACTGATCATTCCGGCCCTTCGTGGCCTCTATGCCAGCCTGCATGATGGTGCCGAGACGCTGCTGCGTGTCGTTGCCGGGCTTGCGCTGGTCACCCACGGCGCCGGCAAGATCATCGACCCGTTCGGTGCTGCCGAAATGGTCGAGGGGCTTGGCTTCTATCCCGGTGCGTTCTGGTCGCTGCTTCTGTCGGCAACCGAATTCTTCGGCGGCATCCTGCTGGCGCTCGGCCTGTTGACCCGCCCGGCAGCCGCAGCGACGACCTTCGTTCTGCTGGTCACGGTCTGGTTCCACTGGATCACCATGGGCCAGGGCTATTCGGGCGCGGAAAAGTCGATTCTCTGGGCAGCGGTGCTCTTCTTCTTCCTCATCCGCGGCGGCAATCGCCACTCGGTGGACACAAAGATCGGCCGCCAGTTCTAAGACTTTTTTCATTATCCTAAAAACAGACCCCGTCGGAGCGATCCGGCGGGGTTTTGTTATCCAGGGATGCGGCAGAAAAGCCTTGCGCTTCGCTCTTTGCCTTTGCGCCAAAACGGACTAAGAAACGACCGTAACGACGCGGAGCCAGCCATGACCGAAATCCTGCAAACCCCAAAGCTTGTGACCGTTTTCGGCGGGTCCGGTTTTGTCGGCCGCCATGTGGTTCGGGCGTTGGCCAAGCGCGGCTACCGGGTGCGTGTCGCCTGCCGCCGGCCCGAGCTTGCCGGACATCTTCAGCCGCTCGGCAATGTCGGCCAGATTCAGGTGGTGCAGGCCAATCTGCGTGTGCGCTGGTCGATCGACCGCGCCGTGCAGGGATCAGACCACGTCATCAATCTCGTCGGCATCCTCGCAGAATCAGGTCGCCAGAAATTCGCCACCGTCCAGGAATTCGGCGCCCGCGCCGTGGCCGAGGCCGCCCGCTCGATCGGCGCCGGCCTGACCCACATGTCGGCGCTCGGCGCCGACGCAGCCTCCCCTTCCAGCTATGCACGCACCAAGGCACTCGGCGAAAAGGCTGTGCTGGAGACGATCGGCAATGCCGTGATCTTCCGCCCGTCGATCATGTTCGGCCCGGAAGACGGCTTCTTCAACCGCTTCGCCGCCATGGCGCGGATTTCGCCGGTGCTGCCGCTGATCGGGGCCGAGACCCGCTTTCAGCCGGTCTATGTCGGCGACGTCGCCGAAGCCATCGCGCGCTCGGTCGACGGCAAGGTCGAGGGCGGCAAGGTCTACGAACTCGGCGGGCCGAATGTGCTGACCTTCCGGCAGTGTATGGAAGAGATGCTGGACGTGGTCGACCGCGAGCGCATCCTCGTGCCGATGCCGTGGTGGCTGGCGAAGCTGCAGGGCGCCATACTCGGTGCGCTGCCGGGCAAGTTCAAGCTGCTGACGACCGACCAGGTGATACTGCTTCAGCACGACAACGTCGTCTCGACCACGGCGGAAAACGAGGCGCGCACCTTTGCCGGCCTCGGCATCGCGCCGCAGTCGACAGCCTCGATCCTGCCGACCTATCTCTGGAGCTATCGTGCGGCCGGGCAGTTCTCCCGCAAGACCGAAGTTCAGTCGTAACGATCCAGGCCGAACAGCGCCTCGCTGCTTCGGCCTGACCGGTTACAGATAGCTTGCCACCGCCGGCGGGCGCTCCCAATGGTCGGCGCGGCCATCCTGATAATCGACGGGCGCCGCCGCCAGTTCCTCGTCGGTGACATCGTCGAGGCAGGCGACATTGACGGCGTGAAACTCTCCGCCAAGCGCCTCCATGGAGCCCCGCCCGAAGGTCTTCACGCCGCAAATGCTGCAGAAGAAATGATGGATGGGTTGCCCTGACGGATTTTTCGATCCGTCGCTGAAAGTATAGTCGGACAGCGCATCCGCGCCCTGAACGAGCCGGAAGTTGCCGTCGGTGGCGATGGCCTTCCAGAAGCGCGTCTTTCTGCAGATCGAGCAGTTGCACTTACTCGTGCCATCGGCCAGATCGATATCGCATTCAAAGCGGACGGCGCCGCAATGGCAGCTGCCGTGATAGGTCTTGTTCATCGAGCTTTTCCCAGTTTTTCGCAATTCCGGACGGAAAACCGCTGAACACTTTTCCTGAAATTGCTCTAGGCACAGCAGGCATGTGCGGCAGGGCGATCCTCATACTCGTCGTGAAGCCGCACCCAATCCATCGTGCCCTTCTCGTTGCGTCCCTTCGGCGCCAGGTCGAGATAGTTGTGCGTGCCCAGAAGCACGTCCACGCCGCGGGCATAGGTTGAGTAGGTGTGAAACACCTCGTCGCCATCGCGATAGAAGACGCTCAAGCCGTGCAGATCGTCATGCGCCAGCGAGGAAGTGCCGTAGTTGTAGCCGACATCGCCGCTGGCGACCTGCTCTTTGGTGAAGGAGACGCCATAGTCGAAGTTGAAGCTGCTGCCGGCTGATGAAACCCAGCGGAATTTCCAGCCCATGCGCTTGCGTACCGCTTCGATGCGCGACAGCGGAACACGCGACACGGCGACGAACGACAGATCATTATGCTCGAAATGCGTTCGGGCGGCATCGACATGGTCCGAGACGAAAGCGCAGCCTTCGCAGATGTGGTCGGAACCCGGCGTCAGCATGAAATGATAGACGACGAGCTGGTTGCGTCCTTCGAACAGATCGGCGAGCGAGACCTGCCCCGACGGCGTGTCGAAGCGATAGTCCTTGTCCACCTTGACCCAGGGCAGCGCGCGACGCTCCGCTGCCACTTCGTCGTTGAGCCGGGTCAGCTCCTTTTCGCGGGCGAGATGGGCCTTGCGGGCCGCGAGCCATTCGTCGCGGGAGACAGTCTTGTGCGCTTGCATAATACTCCTCCTACAATAACCCGGCGTGATCGCCGACCGACAGATAGGCCGCCAGACGATCCAGGCACTGGCCCCAACCCTCGTTGTGGGAATCCCGGTTTTCGACGGTCTCGAAAGGCGTCTGATGGAAGGTCAGCTTCGTCTTGCCGCCCTGGTCGGCGAAGGTGACGGTGATCAACGTCTCCTGTCCGCGTTCGCCGTCTTCCTCCCAGGCGAAGGTGAAGACGATGCGCTCGGCCTCGACGATCTCCTGATAGACGCCGGCCATGATGTGTTCGTTGCCTTCCGGCGAGCGGATGGTCGCGCGATAGGCACCACCGGGGCGAAAATCCAAGGCGATGGAGGGTGCGGTAAAATCCTTCGGACCCCACCAGCGGAAAAGATGTTCCGGCGTCGTCCAGACCCGGTAGACCAGGCTGCGAGGCGCATCGAAAACACGGGTGATGAGAAGTTCGTGGCCGGGCTTTTCCTTCAAGCTAGTTGCTTGTGTCATTTCCCTCTCCCTTCTGGATTGTCTGCAGATAAGCATCAAGCCGGTCGAAGCTGCCCTCCCAGAACCGGCGGTACTCTTCGACCCAGCCGGCAATGTCCTGCAAAGGTGCTGCCTCGAGCCGGCAGGGGCGCCACTGCGCCTCACGGCCGCGCGCGATCAGCCCTGCCCGTTCCAGCACCTTCAAGTGTTTGGAGACGGCGGGCAGGCTCATCTGGAAAGGCTCGGCAAGCTCCGTCACCGACGTTTCGCCCAGCGCTAAGCGTGCAAGGATTGCACGCCGCGTTGGATCGGCGAGGGCTGCAAAAGTGGCGCTGAGGCGGTCGGTGGTCATTTCCGGAATAAACCAATCCTTTAATTAACTTAAAGGTTAAGTACACTGCATACAAAATTCTGTCAAGCAGGGCCGGGCAATCCCCCGGCCACATGGCAGGTGGCGATACTCCGAAACGGAATTGTTTAGCCGGGCTTCACCGGCACGGGCACCGGGCGATAGATGACGACCGGCGGCTGCCAGACATTGAAGTCGTTGCTCTGCCGAAGTGCTGCCCGGCGATCGAGATCAAGCCTTTGCAGACATTCCGCAAAGGCATCGTTGCGCTTGGTGAAACCGTAGGAACGGCATTTTTCCTCGTCCGCCGCCCGCCGCTGTTCGGGCGTCATGGTCGTGCAGCCGCCAGCGAGCGCTGCCAGAGTCACCGCCAATACCATTTTGTGCCACATGACGAATCCTCCTCGGATATAAACTGGAGAAGAATTGTAGACTTAATTGCGGCGGAATGTAGCGCTAGCCGCGCCCTGTCATTGGTCCTGCACAGGTGTCCTATGCCGCCTGTTTACCGATGCCGGCCGCCCAGCGAGCGAGAGTGCCGTTTCGCGTTTTTCACGCGTAGCAACCACCTTGCCCTTGGCGATGACGCAGAGCCGCTCGGCGCGCAGGCGCAGCGCCTCGACCGGGTTGCCGGCGTCGAGCACGACGAGGCTCGCGGTCTTGCCGACTTCGATGCCGTAGTCGTTAAGCCCCATGATCTCAGCATTGGTCTTCGTCACCATGTCGAAGCACTGGCGCATGTCGGCGGGGCTGGTCATCTGCGCCACATGCAGGCCCATGAAGGCGACGTCGAGCATGTCGGCGGTGCCGAGCGGATACCAGGGGTCGAGCACGCAATCCTGGCCGAAGCCGACCTTGATGCCGGCCTTCAGCATTTCCGGCACACGCGTCATGCCGCGGCGCTTTGGATAGGTGTCGTGGCGACCCTGGATGACGATGTTGATGAGCGGGTTCGGGCAGGCCGAGACGCCGGCCTCGGCGATCAGCGGCAGCAGCTTGGAAACGTAGTAATTGTCCATCGAATGCATCGAGGTGAGATGCGAGCCGTTGACCCTGCCCTGCAATCCGAGCCGCTGCGTCTCATAGGCAAGCTGTTCAATATGGCGCGACATCGGATCGTCGGTCTCGTCGCAATGCATGTCGACCATCAGGCCGCGCTTGGCCGCGATCTCGCAAAGCTCCGTCACCGAGCGGGTGCCGTCGGTCATGGTGCGTTCGAAATGCGGAATGCCGCCGACGACCTCCACGCCCATGTCGAGCGCGCGGATGGTGTTTTCGCGCGCCGTCGACGACCGATAAAACCCGTCCTGCGGGAAGGCGACAAGCTGCAGGTCGATATAGGGCGCGACCTCCTTCTTGACCTCCAGCAGTGCTTCCACGGCTAGCAGCCGGTCGTCGCAGGTATCGACATGGGTGCGGATCGCGAGCAGGCCCATGGAGACGGCCCAGTCGCAATAGTCGAGCGCGCGTTGCTTCACCGCTTCGTGAGTCAGCAACGGCTTGAGCTCACCCCACAGCGCAATGCCTTCCAGCAGCGTGCCGGAAGCGTTGATGCGCGGAAGTCCATAGGACAGCGTCGCATCCATATGGAAATGCGGATCGACGAAGGGCGGCGAGATCAGATTGCCACGGGCATCGATCGCGGTACCGGCGGTGACGTTCAGCTCATGTTCGATGGCCGCGATCTTGCCGTCCTTGATGCCGAGGTCGGCGACCACGCCGCTCGGAAGAATGCCGCCTTTGACAAGAATGTCGAAACTCATCTTTCGCCTTTCTGATAGGGAATCATCAGCGCCTTGGGATAGGTGGCGCGGCGCGCCACGAGTATCAGCGCCAGGATGGACAGTGCATAGGGCATCATCAGGAAAACCTGATAGGGCACGACGCCGCCCGAAAGCTGCTGCAGCCGGACCTGATATGCATCGAAAGCGGCAAACAGGATCGCGCCGAGCAGCGCCTTGCCCGGCCGCCATGAGCCGAACACGACGAGCGCAATGCAGATCCAGCCGCGGCCGTTGATCATCTCGAAGAAGAACGAATTGAACGCCGACATGGTGAGGAACGCCCCGCCGACAGCCATCAGCGCGCTGCCGACCATGACAGCGCCCATGCGGATGCCGGTGACGCTGATGCCTTGCGCCTCCACCGCCGACGGGTTTTCGCCGGCGGCCCGCACCGCCAGCCCGATGGGCGTGCGGTAAAGCACCCAGGCGACGATGGCGACGGTGGCGAAGGCCAGATAGGTGAGCGGCGTCTGTGAGAACAGTGCTTCGCCGAGGATCGGGATTTTCGACAGGCCGGGAATCGGCAGCGGCTGGAACGGCTCGATCTTCGGTGGCGTCGTCACCTGCGGCAATGCCAGCCGGTAGGTGAAATAGGTGAGGCTGGTGGCCAGCAGCGTGATGCCGATGCCCACGACATGCTGCGACAGGCCGAGCGGTACGGTGAGCGTGGCGTGCAACAGGCCGAACATAGCTCCGGCAAGGGCTGCGATGAGCACGCCGGTCCACAGGTCGCCACCCGAATAGACGGTGAACCAGCCGGCGAAGGCGCCGACCGTCATGATGCCTTCGATGCCGAGATTGAGCACCCCGGCACGCTCGCAGATCAGCTCGCCCATGGTGGCGAAGATCAGCGGCGAGGCGATGCGGATCGCGGCGACCCAGAAGGAGGCGGTGAAGAGGATTTCGAGGGCTTGTTCCATTACCGCCACCTCACTCGAAATCGCGTCAGCAAAATCGCCGTGACCATCGTCAGAAGTGCCGTCGCCACCATGACCTGCGCGATGTAGCTCGGCACGCCGGCGGTGCGGCTCATGGCGTCGGCGCCGACGAAGATGCCGGCAACGAAGATGGCCGAGGCGATGACGCCAAGCGGGTTGAGCATCGCCAGCATGGCGACGACGATGCCCGAATAGCCATAGCCGGGAGACAGGTCGAGCGTCAGATTGCCTTTCAGCCCCGAGACTTCCGAAAAGCCGGCAAGGGCCGCCAGCCCGCCGGACAGAAGTGCAGTCTTCATCAGCACGCGGTTGACCGGGATGCCGGCGAAGGATGCCGCTTCCGGATTGTGGCCGACGGCGCGCATCTCGTAGCCGAGCACCGTCTTCTTCATGATGATCCAGGCGATGATCGCCGCGACCACGGCGATGACGAAGCCGTAGTGCAGGCGCTTGCCCTGGATGATGCGCGGTAGCTGCGCCTCGGCGATAACCTTGGAGGATTGCGGCCAGCCAAGGCCCATCGGGTCCTTCAGCACGCCTTCGAGCAGCATCGAGACGAACAAAAGCACGATGAAATTGAGCAGCAGCGTCGTCACCACCTCGTCGACGCCGAAGCGGGTTTTCAGAATGGCTGGCCCGAGCAGAAGCAGCGCGCCGGCGGCCATGGCCGCGATCATGATGATCGGGATGAGCAGGTAGGACGGCAGGGGTAATGCGCCGGTGCCGAGCACCACGGTGACGACGCCGCCGATGTAAAGCTGCGCTTCGGCGCCGATGTTCCAGAGCTTTGCGCGAAAGGCGACGGCGACGGCAAGACCGGTGAAGATCAGCGGTGTGGCGCGGGTCAGCGTTTCCAGCAGGGCGAATTGCGAGCCGGCTGCACCCTTGGCGACGAGATAAAACACCGAGAAAGGCGACGCGCCGGCGGCGAGAACGAGCAGCGAGGTGATGATCAACGTCGCCACGATTGCGGCGATGGGGAATAGCAGCGTGACGCCCAGCGACGGCGCGGGTTTGGGTTCAAGCCGCATGTCCAGCTCCTGCTTTCCCTCCCCCTTGAGGGGAGGGTGGCCGCGAAGCGGTCGGGTGGGGTCGTCCGCGAAAAGCTCGACGTTCCTTTGTGCCGAGCGCTGCCTTGACCGACCCCCTCTGGCTGCTTTGCAGCCATCTCCCCCTCAAGGGGGGAGAGAACGCCGCGCTTTCGATGACCGCTATCACGCTGCTTCCCCCACATGCCCAGCCATCAACTCACCAAGCTCACGGATCGTCCGCTCTCCACGCTTCGACGGCGACGACAGCCGCCCCTTCGACATCACCAGAATGCGGTCCGACAGCGCCAGCACTTCCTCCAGATCCTCCGAGATCAGCAGGATCGCAGCCCCCCTCTCCCGCGCCTCAAGCAGCCTGCGATGGACGAAGGCGACCGCGCCGACGTCGAGCCCGCGCGTCGGCTGGTTGGCGAGGATGACAGCCGGATCGGGATCGAGCGCGCGGCCGAGAATGAGCTTCTGCATGTTACCGCCGGAGAGCAGCCGAATGCGCGCGTCAGGCGACGGGCATTTTACGTCGTAGTCGCGGATGATCTCTTCCGCGAAATTTTTCGCCGCCTTCCAGTCCAGGAAACCGCGCCGGCTGAAGCGCGCGGTGGCGTAGCGCTCGGCGATGACATTTTCGGTAACGCTCATATCGCCGATCGTACCGACGGCGTGGCGATCCTCGGGGATGCGAGCGACGCCTCCGCCAAGGACCGCGCGCGGCGACCAGTCGCGCATCGACGCGCCCTGGACGACCACTTCGCCGGACGCGGGTTTCAGCACGCCGGCGATGAGTGCCGCGAGCGTCGCCTGCCCGTTGCCGGACACGCCGGCCAGGCCGGTGATCTCGCCGGCGCGAAGCTCAAGCGACAAGTCGTCGAGCCGGTGCGAAGAACCCTGCCCCGCCACCGAAACATTTTTCAACTCGAGCGCAACAGGGCCGATCTTCGGCGCGTCCACTTTCGGGCTGGCGACCTCCTGCCCGACCATAAGCGATGCAAGTTCGCTGCGGCTGGTCTCAGCTGTCACGCGCTCGCCGGCAAGCTTGCCGGACCGCAACACCAGCACACGGTCGCTGACGGCCATGACCTCATGCAGCTTGTGCGAGATGAAGATGATCGAAAGCCCCTGTGCGACGAGAAGCTTGAGCGTGCGGAACAGAGCGTCCGTCTCGGCCGGTGTCAGCACCGCTGTCGGCTCGTCGAGGATGAGGATGCGTGCGTCGCGGTAAAGCGCCTTCAGGATTTCGACGCGCTGGCGTTCACCGACGGAAAGCGCCGACACCATGGCGTCGGGGTTCACCGCAAGGCCGAAATCGTTGGCGAGTTTTGTGATGCGGCTTCGCGCCGCCGCGCGGTCGAGGCGCAGTTTCCATGCGCTTTGCGTACCGAGCGCGATGTTTTCCAGCACCGTCATGTTTTCGGCCAGCGTAAAATGCTGATGCACCATGCCGACGCCGGCATCGAGTGCGACGCGCGGATCGCCGGGCGGCAGCTGTCTGCCGAAGACCTCGACGGTGCCTTCGTCGGCCACGTAATGCCCGAACAGGATGTTCATCAGCGTCGTCTTGCCGGCACCGTTCTCGCCGAGCAGGGCGATGACCTCGCCGCGTTTCAGCGCGAAAGAGATGGCATCGTTGGCGACCAGCGGACCGAAGCGCTTGGTGATGCCGGACAGGCGCAGGACGGGTGCGGCGGCCTCCCCTCCCCCTTGAGGGGAGGGTGGCGGCGAAGCCGCCGGGTGGGGTTGTTGCGGCAGGGCTCGGCGTCCTCTTTTGCATGACTTGTTCAAGTGAAGGTCGAGCTTCTCAGCCACGACCCCACCCGACCCGCTGCGCGGGCCACCCTCCCCTCAAGGGGGAGGGATAGTTGCGCTAGCTCGACTTCGGCTCGTTGTCGTTGACCTCGACGGTAAACGACCCGTCCTTGATCGCCTTCTCCTTTTCGGCGACCTTAGCCATCACCTCGGCCGGCACCTTGCCTTCGAAAGTGCCGAGCGGGGCCAGCGAGCAGCCGCCGTCCTTCATGAAGGAATAGACGCCGTAATCGTCAGCCTTGAACGAGCCAGCCTTCACCTCGGCGATCGCCTTGTCCAGCGTCGGCTCGAAATGCCAGAGCGCGGAGGCGACCACGGTCTCGGGATAATCGGCCTGCGTATCGATGACATTGCCGACGGCAAGAACCTTCTTCTCCTTGGCCGCATCCGACACGCCGAAACGCTCAGCATAAAGCAGGTCTGCGCCGCCATCGATCTGCGCAAAGGCGGTTTCCTTGGCCTTGGGCGGGTCGAACCACGAGCCGATGAAGGCGACCTGGAACTTGGTGTCGGGCGCGCTTTCCTTCACGCCGGCCATGAAGGCGTTCATCAGCCGGTTGACCTCGGGTATGGGGTAGCCGCCGACCATGCCGATGTTCTTCGACTTGGTCATGGCACCGGCAATGATGCCGGAAAGATAGGACGCATCCTGGATGTAATTGTCGAAGACGGAAAAATTCGGCAAGGCAGCATCGGGCTTGAAGCTCGACCCCATCAGGAAGGCGACGTCGGGATAATCCTTGGCGACGCTGCGGGCAGCTTCCTCGACGCCGAAGACCTCGCCGAGGATTAGCTTGTGGCCAGCCTCGGCATATTCGCGCATGACGCGCTCATAGTCGTTGTTTGAGGTGTTTTCCGAATAGACATATTCGATGTCGCCACGTTCCTTGGCAGCGTTGGCTGCCTTGTGGATGCGGCTGACCCATTGCTGCTCGACCGGCACGGTGTAGACCGCCGCAACCTTGATCGGGTCAGCTGCGAGAAGACGTGTCGGCAGGCCGGCGACAGTGGCAAGGGCTGCAGTTGCGCCTGCGGCCTTGAGCACCGAACGGCGCGAGAGAGAAGAAAAATCGATTCCATTTTTGGGCATTTTTGACCGCCTCTGGCTGTTACGGGCTCAAGCCAAGTCCCGGCCCGTTTTTTATCATTTGGTCAACGGTATTCGAATTTCCGAAACCCGGCAATCGGTCGGAAAAACCTTTCACCCGTGGTCAACAAGATCCCGATGAGCCGGGGCGCATCGGCCAGTATTTTTGGATTTTCCGCCGTCCGCGCCTATATCACTAATAATATTCGCCGCGCCGGCATAAAAAGTCTCGGCAGTACGTCATGTACAGCCCTTACCTTTTGAGCTGAAACGGTATTGCAGAGGTACTTATGTTCGCCGGCGTGATATCCATCAGTTTCTGCGAATGCCGATGCAACGGCGCAGACCCTGAAACGACACCCGGAAAGGACCAAGAAGAACATGGCAAAAAAGCCGAACTACGACCAGGAGCGCAGGGATCGCGATCGGATAAAGGCGGCCAAGAAGGCTGAGAAGGCCGAAAAGGCCAAGGCAGCGAAGACGGAACGCAAACCGGACGATGCGAACGAGGCGGAGGCCAAGTAGACGCGCTGCCGGAAATACAATCACTTAGCGAGGTAAGCGCTTCGCATCGACCGAGTCAGGAGTACGATCATGAAGCTTCACGCAGCTGAACAGAAAATCGCCAAGACCGACACCGCCGCACGCCAGATCATGAGTGCGGAACTGGTCGCTCGGGAAAAGAAAACCGCGCGCCTGAAAGTGCTTCGACTCCAAAAGGAAGAAGCCGCACGCGTCGAGGAGGCAAACAACCCAGCCCCGGTGAAGCGCGCGCCTCGCAAGAAGGCTCTGCCGAAAACCGCTTAAAGCATGTCGCGCAAAAGCGTGCAGCGGTTTTGCGATAACGACATGCGTAAAAACAAAGACTTAAAGCGCAAGAAGCGAATTTGAAAAATCGCGACGCGCTTTAAGCCACAGGCGCCTTGTCGCTCACCAGCACGTCCGCCTCGCGGGCGGCGGCGATGAAGGCCCGCCTGGCTGCCATGACCGGCTTGTCGCCGGCCTGGGCATCATGACAAGCCTGAAGCGCTGCACGGTGCTTCGGGCTTTTCTTTCCGGGCCAGCTGTTGAGAAGAAAATCAGACGCTTCGCGCGTGGTTATCAGTATCAGTTGGTTGCCGGCAGCACCTTGTCTTACGGTAACCGGAACTTCAAATCGATCGCTTTGCATCCCTGCTCTTACGCCTTTGGTCTTGCGAAAGCGAGCACTTAGATGGCCGGGCACTCGTAGAGCGTCCTTTGCGCATCAAATTCGACGCGCCGGGCTGAAGAAAATCGTTGAACGTTTCTTAACCCTTCCCGCAAACGCCCGGTAATGATCGCAAGACGGCATAAAGGAATGCCTGATATTGGCATGTCTCTGGCGAGGATTTAGCCAGCGTCCCAATTCGTAACGAGGACGCTGCCGAACACATAGCCCCTCGCCCGGAACTTGGTCATGATCGCCATCGCGAAACTCTCCCGTCGCTCGCTGGTCCAGGCAATCCTCGCCTTGCCGGCATTCGCCCTCATCCGCAAACTTCCCGTTCCCGCCCCCGATCCCGACGAGATCGTCGAGGTCAATGGCTGGATCGTCCGGCGGAGCGACCTTGCATGATCTTCGACAGTTACGAGGCGTTTCGCGCGGCCGCCTTCACGCCCAAGGTCTGCATCATGGGATCGGGGCCGGCCGGCATAACGATTGCCCGCAAGCTCGGCGCTGCCGGCATTCCAGTGGTGATCTTCGAGGCTGGCTCGAATGAGTGGACGGAGGAGTCGCAGGACTTCTACCGCGGCACCACCGTCGGCGACCCCTATTTCGATCTCGACGTGACGCGGCTGCGCTATCTCGGCGGCTGCTCCAACCATTGGGCCGGCTGGTGCCGGGTGCTCGACGCCCATGATTTCACGCCCAAGGCCTGGGCGCCCGATACGGGCTGGCCGATCAGGCGCACCGATATCGAGCCCTATCTGAAGGAAGTGCACGACATTCTCGACCTCGTCGAGTTCCGCCCGGACGCGCCGATTTCGGACGATATAAGCTGGGTGCAACTCATCAAGAGTCCGGCAGTACGCTTCGCCGAAAAGTTTTACGGCGACCTCGATAAGAGCCAGAACATTGCCGTGGTGCTGAATACCTATGTTCGCGAACTGGTCGGCGACGGCAATCGGGTGACAGGGGCGCATATCTGGTCCAATGGCGCGGATGCGGGCCAATTCTCTGCCGACTACTACATCCCTTGCACCGGCGGGCTGGAAAATTCCCGGCTGCTGCTGTGGTCCAACGAGCGCTCGAATGGCGGCGTTGTTCCCAGCGCGACGGCACTCGGCCGCTACTGGATGGAGCATCCGCAGTTCGAAGGCGGCAACGCCATCCTCGCCGATTACGACGAGTTCGAAGTCGACCGCACGAACGAAGTGTTCTTTTCGCCGACGCCGGCGGCGATGGAACGCAAGCAGATCATGAATTTCGGCATCCGGCTGATCGAAATGCCCTATCCCGGCGTCAAGCGCCTGATCGCCGACCTTGCCTGCGTCGCACCCGACACCGCCGAATGGGCCGCCTATCAGCTAAGTCTCAATCTCCGCTGTGCCGCCCAGCTTTATGTCGGCTGGGAGCAGGCGCCCGATTTTTCAAACCACGTCGCCCTGTCGAAAACCGAGACGGACCATACCGGGGTGCCGCGCATCGAGCTCAACTGGAAGAAGCGCGACATGGAGCGCCGCACGATTCTGGAAGGGTTGAAGTTGTTCGGCGAAACCATGGTCGCCAAGAATCTCGGCCGCGTGCGGCTGGCCGACTGGCTGGCCAAGGGCGAGGACTACCCCACTGACCAGGAGCTTGCCGGGCACCATCACATGGGCGGCACCCGCATGAGCGAGGACCCGGCCAAGGGCATCGTCGATGGTGACTGCAAGGTCCACGGCATGGACAATCTCTATGTCGGCGGCTCGTCGGTGTTCGCGACGTCCGGGCAGTGCAATCCGACGACGACGATCGTCTGCCTGGCCGCCCGGCTGGGCGACCATCTCAGCCACAAGATCGTCTGACCGGCGGCCGGCCTTTCGATCAAGGAACGATCAACGTTCCCGCACCGTGCTCGGTGAACAGCTCAAGCAGCACCGAATGCGGCGTCTTGCCATTGAGGATGACGACGCCTTCGACGCCGCGCTCGATGGCTTCGATGCAGGTTTCGACCTTGGGGATCATGCCGCCGGAGATGGTGCCGTCCTTGATCAGCGCCTTGGCCTGGGCGACGGTCAATTCGTCGATGAGGTTCTTGTCCTTGTCGAGAACGCCGGGCACGTCGGTCAGGAACAGCAGGCGCGAGGCGCCGAGCGCGCCGGCGATGGCGCCGGCAAAAGTATCGGCGTTGATGTTGTAGGTATGACCGTCGCGGCCCGGAGCCACCGGCGCCAGCACCGGGATCATCTCGGAACGGGCAAGCAGGTCGAGCAGCGTGCGGTCGACCTCGACGGGTTCGCCGACGAAGCCGAGATCGAGCACGCGCTCGATATTGCTGTCGGGGTCCTTCACCGTCTTATGCGCCTTTTCGGCGAAGACCATGTTGCCGTCCTTGCCGCACAGCCCGATGGCCCATTCGCCCTCGGCGTTGATGAGCGCGACGATCTCCTTGTTGATGGAGCCGGCCAGAACCATCTCGACGATCTCGACGGTCTTCTCGTCGGTGACGCGCAGCCCGCCCTCGAATTTGGATTCGATGCCCATCCTGGCAAGCATCGCCGCGATCTGCGGGCCGCCGCCATGAACGACGATGGGGTTGACGCCGGACTGCTTCAAAAGCGCGATATCGCGGGCGAAGGCCTGGCCGAGCTTGGCGTCGCCCATGGCGTGGCCGCCGTATTTCACCACGACGGTCTTGTTCTCGTAGCGCTGCATATAGGGCAGAGCGGCCGATAGAAGATGCGCCTGCTCGGCAGCCGTGGCAGCTTTTTCCGTCGATGTCATGAGATGTCCCCGTCGGATGGAAATCGGCGGTTACTTAGCGGCAAAGGAGATTCGGAGCAATCGGTGGAAGCGAGAAAGCTGCGCCGGGGGTCCATCTATAGCCAGTGTTTCCAATGTTCACGACGCTGTGCACGGCACTTCGTCCTTCCCGCCTTAAATAAGGCCTAAACCGAAGCCTGTTTCTTTGGGCAATGCGACATGCAAATGACAACGTCCCTCTTTCCGACCCTTCCAGCCAGGATGACCCGGCGCAAGTGAACGACTCGATCCAAGCAGGTTCGACCGCTAAGGAACCTGCACCGGATATCGATATCGCGTTGCTCGACCGGCTCCAGCGCTCCGCATTCGACTACTTCATCGAATATTCGAACCCCGGAAACGGGCTCGTCGCCGACGCCACCAGCCTTGGCTCGCCATGCAGCATTGCGGCGGTCGGTTTCGGGCTGTCATGCTACCCGGTCGCCGTCAGCCGCAACTGGATATCGCGAGACGAGGCAATCACCAGAATCCTGGCCACGCTGCGCTTCTTCGAGCAATCAGAGCAGAGCCGCCACGTCCACGCCACCGGCTACAAGGGCTTCTACTACCACTTCCTTCACATGGAGACGGGCGAGCGGGTCTGGAATTGCGAGCTTTCCGTCATCGACACAGCGATATTGATTTCCGGCATGCTGACGGCCGCGAGTTTCTTCGACGGTTCCGATCCTCGCGAGGAAGAAATACGCGCAAGCACCACGCGCCTCTACAACCGCGTCGACTGGCGATGGTCGCAAGGGAAGGACGGCTTTGTTCGCCTGGGCTGGAAGCCGAAAGGAGGCTTCCTGCGCTTCAGTTGGAAAGGCTACAGCGAAGCCTTGCTGCTTCTCGTGCTTGGGCTGGGCTCCCCGACGTTTCCCTTGCACAAGGATGCGTACCGGCAGTGGCTGGAGAGTTGCGACTGGCTCGATACGAAAGACGGCGGATATCTTTATGCGGGGCCGCTTTTCATCCACCTCTTCCCGCAGGCGTGGATCGATCTTCGCGGCCTTCAAGACCCATTCTCGACCCGGCGCGGCATCGACTATTTCGAGAACAGCCGAAGGGCAATTGCCGAGCACCAGCACTACGCGGTTCGCAACCCAAAAAAGTTCACCGGCTATGGCGAGCACCTTTGGGGGCTGACCGCCTGCGAAGGGCCGAGACGACGCCTCGTGCTCCGAAATGGCCAGAGGCAGGGCTTGATGGGCTATATCGCACGCGGTGCGCCGTCCGGCCCGGACGATGGAACCGTTGCCCCTTGGTCCGGCCTCGCATGTCTTCCTTTTTCGCCCGATGCCGGCTTCGACAACCTCACCCACATTCTGTCGCAGTACCCTCGGCTGCTGAAGCATGGCCGCCTGCCGGACAGTTTCAACCCGAGCGTTCGCACCACCCATCCCGAAGGCTGGATATCACCGCGCAGCGTCGGACTGGATCAGGGGCTTGTCGTGATGATGGTGGAGAATTTCAGGACCGGCCTGGTCTGGGACCTCATGCGCAAAAGCGAACCCGTGAGACGCGGGCTCGCTGCCAGCGGTTTCAGCGACGGGTGGCTTAGTCGGGCATGAACCCCGGCTAAGCCGGCTTGAAGTTCAGCGCAAGTCCATTCAGGCAATGGCGCTTGCCGGTCGGCTGCGGGCCGTCGTCGAAGATGTGGCCGAAATGGCCGCCGCAGCGGCGGCAGTGAACCTCGGTGCGGGTCATGAAGAGCGTGTTGTCTGTCTTCATGCCGATCGCATCCGGCAGCGACTGCCAGAAGCTCGGCCAGCCGGTGCCTGAATCATACTTGTTCTCGGACGAATAGGCGGCCAGATCGCAGCCGGCACAGTGGAAAATGCCTTTGCGCTTCTCATGGTCCAGCGGGCTCGAGCCGGGACGCTCGGTGTCTTCCTGACGCAGCACGGCGAATTGCTCGGGCGACAGGATCTTGCGCCATTCGTCGTCGGTCTTGGTAACCTCGAAGGTCTCGGCGATGGCATCCGTGGGCCGGCCCATGCGCCAGAGCGCCGTCGTGCCGGCCAGAAATGCAGCGGCGCCGGCACCTGCCAACAGAAAATCGCGGCGATTCATTTGGACTTCTCCTCTTGCACGCAAACTATGTCACGCGCGGCATCACGCGCCAATCAACTCCGATTGAGACCAAGACGAAAAACGCCCCGCATCGAACACGCAGATGCGCGAAGATGCGGGGCGATCCGATTGCGCCAGGTCGCAGGAGCCCTATAGCTTCCCGGCGCAATCTAGGCCTGAGACGGCCTTCTAAACAGCCACCCATTACATCTTGGGCAGCAGCACCTTGTCTATGACATGGATCACACCATTCGACTGCTTGACGTCGGCGATGGTGACATTGGCGGTGTTGCCGTTCTCGTCGGTGACGGTGACCTTGCCGCCCTCGTCTTTCAGCGTCAGTTCGCAGCCGCCGACGGTCTTGGCCTTGTGCGAGCCACCGTCATCCTTGACCATTTTCATGACCACGTCCGACGTCGCGTCTGCAGCGATGACATGGCAGGTCAGGATCTTGGTCAGTTTTTCCTTGTTCTCCGGCTTGACCAGTTCGTCGACCGTGCCCTTGGGCAGCGCGTCGAAAGCTTCGTTAGTCGGCGCAAAAACGGTGAACGGACCCTTGCCCTGCAAGGTCTCGACCAGACCAGCTGCCTTGACGGCAGCGACGAGCGTGGTGTGATCCTTCGAGTTTACCGCATTCTCGACAATGTTCTTGTCTTCGAACATAGCGGCGCCGCCGACCTTCGGGTTTTCGGCATAGGCGACCGTGGCGAGGGCGGAGAGCGCGACTGCGCCGGCGAGAATGGTGGAGGTGAATCTACGCATTTTTTAACTCCCTGGGTTATTCCACATTCGGTGGATGCAAGGAGTTACGAGGATGAAAAGAGTAAGTTTCGATGCTTGTGAAAAAAGATTTATTTCTTTCCGGAATTCATAAAATATCTCGCACAAATTCACACGCGATATCTCCATCTATAATTAGAGTTACCTAATTATAGATTCGCTTATACTTCACGATAGAGCGATATCGGCGAGAAGAGCTTTACTTAAATATTCTTCAGATCACCCGCTGCGACCACCGGCCCGGTCGGCTGCCCTGTCGGCGAACCGCCCGACGGCTCGAGACTGACGGCCAGAACCGCGCCTGTGGCGAGCTTCTTCTGAAGCTCGGGCGAGATCTTGAGATGAATGGTCGACCCGACCGGGATCACACCCATGGAGACCGGCGCGTTGGTTCCCTCGATCATCCAAAGCTCGAAATCACGGCCCGATGCGCGTTCGCCCGATACGTGCGACAGCCCGACATCGCCTTGAGCGGCATCATAGACGGCAAGGTAACGGACATCGCTGCCGTCGGCAGCCAGCGAGGCGACGAGGCGCGTCTCGGGCACTGGCGCGGGTGGATTGATGTAGGGAACGGCAATGTAGATCGCGAGCGCGGCGATGGCTGCGGCAGCAAGGCCACGCCAGAAGGCGAGGCTCGACCACATGCCGGCCTGCCGCGCGGCCTGGGATTGCGCAGCCTCGGAGAACAGCCGCCGGTCAACGGCGGGCTTCACCGAAGCCGGCGCTTCGACTTCGGGATAGGCTTCGGCAAGCGGGGACAGGTGAACCTCCCAGCGATCGACAAGACGCGCGAACTCAGGCTCGCCGTCGATGCGGCGGGCAGCTCCCTGCCGTTCATCGTTCGGCAGAACGCCAAGAACGTATTCGGCAGCGATCATGTCGTCGCCGCCACGTTCCGGTTCGTTGTTGTCTGCCAGCGTCATCGCTCGAGGCATTCCCTCAGTTTCAGCAGGCTGCGGCGCAGCCAGGTTCGCATCGTGTTCAGCGGCACGCCGTAGCGCGCCGCCAGCTCGGCATAGCTTTCACCCTTGAGATAGGCGCCCCGGACGGCCGCCGCCCGGTCTTTTTCCAGCTCTTCCAGACAGTGATGGATGCGCTCGTTTTCACCGCCCGCCACCGCCGCCGCCTCAGGCCCGGGCGCCGGATCGGCCACGTCGAGCGCGGCGTCGATATCGACGGCAGGCTGGCGTCGCGCCCGGATGCGATCGATCGCGTGATTACGCGCAACCGCCACCAGCCACGATATCGGGCTCAAATCCGAGACTGCAAAACGGTCGGCCTTCATCCATATCTTGACGAAAACCTCCTGCAGGGCTTCCTCAGCTTCTGCGCGATCGTTCAAGACACGCAGGCAGACGCCGAAAAGTTTCGCGCTCGTCTGCCGATACAACAGGTCGAACGCCACCCGGTCCTTCATCGAAGTCCGGACGATCAGCTTTGTGATGTCTTGTGGCGTCATCGAAGCCAAATTAGGGCTTTGCAGTTGATTTGCAACGGCACAGATGCTGTTTCCGCGCCGGCGCGCAGGGCAGCAATTTTCAGCGCTGCTTCATCAGGTGCGGCAGCTCTTTCAGGAACATCTCCCGCACCTTCGGGCCTTTCGGAGAGTCGGCGCTATCCGCGCCCACCTGCATGCGCGCGAAGACGACTTTACGCCCGTCCCTCTCCGCCCAGCCGACAAACCAGCCCAGAGGCTTGTTCCTGTTCGCCTTGCCTGCATCATCGCCGAGCCTGCCGCTGCCGGTCTTGCCGTGGACGGTCCAGCCGTCCTGCGAAATGAAACTCGGAATGACCGCCTGTGTCATGTCTGCGGACTTGCCGGATACCGGTAGTTTGCCGGCAAGGAAGCTGCGCACGAACACCGCCTGTTCGTCAGGCGAGATCTTCAGCGACGATTTCAGCCAGGAATGTGTCAGGCCATTGTTCTTGCCGGCATCGCCGGAGACATCCATGTTGCCGTAGCCGAGCTTTTTGACATAGGCAGCGAATTTTTCCTCGCCGAGCCGGCGCGTGATTTCACGCGAAAACCAGAGGACGGAATCCTTCTCCCAGATCGTCGGATCGACGGTCTTCCGGTCCCGCTTCACCGCATCGAATTCGGGTTTGTAATCCCAGGCAGGCGTGTGTTCGTCGCTGAGGATTCCGGCATCGTAACCCATCAGCGCCAAGGGAAACTTGAAGGTCGAGAATGGGTTGAGACGCCTGTCGCAGATGCCCTCGCGATGAAGAACGTCACCTGACGCCGCGTCCAGTATTACCGTGCATTCGGGGGCGCGTTTCTGTGACGCGGCCAAAGCTGGAAAGGCGAGGCCGGCCGCAAAGGCAAACAAAAGCGCGGGCATCCTGAGTTTGTCGATCATCATTCGAAATCCGTTCGGCTGGGTGCAGTGCAGGCCTGCACGGAACCGCGAACTGGTTACCGATGTGTTGATGCCGCTTCGGTTTGAACATCTATTTTCGCTTGACCTCAACCGTACTTGAGGTCCTACAAACCCATTCGACCTATCGGGAAAATCCCGAACCAGGGAGAATGTTATCATGCAAGCAACAGTTCAGAACGACGACCTCGGCCCCGTCGTATTCATCAACATCTTCACCGTGAAGCCCGGCAGGCTCGACGATTTCATCGCCATCCAGAAGGCCAATCTCGATGGCTCTGTCGGTGTCGTCAAAGGCTGGCGCGGCAGCCGCCTGCACCGCGCCACCGACGGCCGGACCGCGATCATGATGAGCGCGTTCGACACGATCGGCGACCACAAGCGCGTGCACGAAACCAGCCGTTTCGCCGAACACGTCCAGAAGGTCAGGCCGCTGATCGAAAGCGCGGGACCGGGTTATTACCAGGTCGTCCACGAAGTCGGGCAGATATAGGCGTGACGCGCGGCAAGCCGCCCACATCGCCTTGTTTTTCCCTTTCCCTGCGGGATTTCCTGGCGCAAGCGGCTGCGGGCGGCATTTGCAAGGACTGTGCTGTTCGTTGTAGCCATGCTGATCGCTTGATCCGGGAGGAGACGCAGCATGGACCGATTCACCGGCGGCTGCCTGTGCGGCAACGTCCGATTTGTGGCGTCGGGTAAACCCTACCGGGTCGGCATTTGTCACTGTCTCGACTGCCGCAAGCATCACGGCGCGCTTTTTTACGCTGCCGCGGTATTCCCTCAGGATGCGGTAACGATCGAGGGCGAAACACGCGACTATGCCGGGCGGTTTTTCTGTCCCCGCTGCGGCTCGTCGGTTTTCGCACGCAGCGCTGACGAAATCGAAGTGCACCTGGGCGCCCTGGATGCCCCTGACCAACTGATGCCAACCTACGAAAGCTGGACCGACCGTCGCGAGTCCTGGCTGCCGCCGTTTCCGCTCACGAAACGATATGAGCGCGATCGTGAGACATCGGGACGCTTTGAGGAGTAGCTCGCATCAATTTGGACATTCAAATTCGACCGGCCACAAGAGAGACGAGGAATGCGTTTTCGTCTTTATTGAAGGAAGCAAATGCGTGGCAAAAGGCGCGCGGCTCGGAGGGATGGTCCTCTCCTTTCGACGATGACTGGATGTTGCCGCGCATAGAGCGCGGTGAACTGTTCCTGGTTTATCTGGATAGCGAGCCTGTTTCCGCATTTCGCATCCTCTGGGAGGATCGACCGTTCTGGGGAGAACGGGAAGTCGGCGACAGCATCTACCTGCACACCTTCGCCGTTCGGCGAAGCAAGGCTGGGATGGGCATTGGGGAGGCAGTCATTGACAAGGTCGTCCGCATGGGACGCGAGCACGGCCTTGCCAAAGTCCGGCTGGACTGCTTCCTCTCCAGCGCAAATCTGATTGCATATTACGAACGCTACGGGTTCGTTTCGGTCGGAACCACATCCATGAAAGGCAAGATGATGAATCTCATGGAAAGAGCCATCTGACTTTTCACCCGTTGCAGTCGCCCCCTCACTCCGGCAGCCCCGCCTTCCGAAACCCCTCGACGAAATGCTCAAGCACTGCGGCGTCGCGGAATGGCTCCGTCGCGGCCCAGTGGTGGGTCGTGAAATCCGGGTTGCTGACGGGAAACAGTTCGGCCTCTGCGCGCGCCTCGTCGAACCGGCCGAGTTGCGCAAGGCTTGCCGCCAGGAAGCGGCGTGAGCTTGTGCGATAGGTTTCGTCCCTGCGCAGCGTCTCGACGGCGGCTTCGTATTGCCGGTGCGCATATTGCGCTTGGCCAAACGCCAGATAGTACCAGCTTGCCGGAAACGGGTTCAGCCGGAACGCTTTGCGAATATGCTCAAGGCCTTCCTCGACCCGCCCCGCGAGCACCGCGATGTCGGACAATGCCGCCCAGGCGTCGGCTTCGTTCGGGTCGAGCGCGATCGCCTGCTCGAATTCCGCATCCGCCTCGGCAAAGCTGCGCTCATAGGCAAGCAGGTAGGCCAGGACCCAGCGGCAGCCGGCATCGTTGGGATCGATCGCTACGGCTTTGCGCGCCAGCTCCAGGGCAACGCTGCGGGACGATTCAGTTGGCCCGCCGGAATGCACCCATCCCATCCAGTGGTTCATGGCGAGCCAGCGATAGGCGTCGGCATATTCCGGATCGAGCGAAACCGCACGCGTGAGCATCAGATGCGCTTCCCGCGCCATCTGCGGCGTATCATCCATCAGCTTGCGCGCCCGCACGCAGAGATCGTAAGCCTCGATATTCTTGGGCCGATTGCGCGGAGGCGCCGCGCGCAGCCGGCCAAGCAACGCCTCGACGATCCTGGCCGTCACCTCGTCCTGAACGGCAAAGATGTCTTCCAGGCCGCGATCGAAGCGTTCCGCCCATAGATGTTCGCCACTCGCCGCGTCGACCAGCTGGGCGTTGACGCGCACACGGCCCCCGGCGCGTCTTGCGCTGCCTTCCAAGAGGTAGCGCACGCCAAGCTCCTCGGCGATCTCGCGCACATCCATAGCCTTTCCCCTGTAGGCAAAGGCCGAGTTGCGCGCGATGACAAACAGGCCGGAGATCCTGGAGAGGTCGGTGATCAGGTCTTCGGTCAAGCCATCCGCGAAGGAGTCCTGCTCGGGGTCGTTGCTGAGATTGACGAAGGGCAGCACGGCTATCGATGGTTTGTCGGGCAGCGGCAAAGGTTTTCGCTTCGCGCTGCCGTGCTGTTCGACGGCGCCGGTGAAGCGGTAGCCGACGCGCGGAACCGTGGCTATCCACTCACCGCTCCCATCGCCGGCCGGGCCAAGCAGCTTCCTGAGCTGCGCGATCTGGACGGTGAGGTTGCCCTCCTCGACGGCCATGCCCGGCCACGCCGCGTCCATCAACTCGGTCTTGCCCAAAATTTCGCCGGGCCGTTCGACGAGTGCTGCAAGCAATTTTAGCGCGCGGTAGCCAACGGCAATGGGGCCATCGTTCCGAAGAAGCGTTCCCGCACCCGGATCAAGCACGAACGGACCAAAGGCAAAGCGCGATCCCTGCATAGAGCGCATCTTTAGAGCGTTTCAGGCCCGGTTGGAACCGTCCTGCCGGACGAAGCCGGTTTCAAACCTGCCGCACGATGGTGCCGATCGCATTGACGAGAAGGCGCGCGGCGGTCAGGGCCGACAGGCCGTCAATGTCGGCGGGTGGATAGAGCTCGACAAGGTCGAATCCTGCGATCCTGGCCCGCTGGCCGACGCCCGCGATCAGGTCGATCACCTGAGTGTAGGTGAGGCCGCCGGGCGTACGCGCCGCCACGCCCGGCATGATGCCGGGATCGAGGCCGTCGCAGTCGAGGGTGACGACGACGCGGGCTCCTTGCGGAATATGCCGCAGAGCGGCGTCGACGCCCTGGGCGTGAACCTCGCGGGCGGTGACGAAGCGGCTGCCGTAGCGCTGCGCCGCTTCGATCTCGGCGAGGCGCGCGCTGCCGACGCTGCGCAGGCCCACCTGCACCATGCCTGCGACATGCGGCATCTCGCTCGCCCGCCGCATCGGGTTCGAATAGCCGTAGCGCTCGCCATTCACCTCGTCGCGCCAGTCGATATGGGCGTCGATCTGCAGGATCCAGACCGGACCGTGCTCGGCAAAGCCGGCGAGGAAGGGAATGACCACGGAATCATCGCCGCCGATGAGGATCGGCACGGCCGGCAAGGCCAGGACCTCGCGCGTCTTCGCCTCGATCCGGGTCCGGTTGCCGGCATTGTCATGCATGGTGGTCGAGATGTCGCCAGCGTCGATGCAGCAGGCCGGCCTGCCGTCGAACAGCGGGCCGCCGAGATCGAAATCCCAGTGCTCGACGAGCCCGGCATCCGCCTGGCTTGCAGCGCGGATGGCGTCGGGGGCCAACTCATAGCCGTTGCTGTCCTCGCCGGGATAGGTGCTGCCGTGAGCGGCTCCGAAGATCACAGCACGGGGCATGCCGCCATCGGCGAGGCGATCGGGAAAGCCGAGAAAGGGAGGTGCGGCGGTCATTTCTTGATGGTCTTGATGATTGAGGATGCGGGATTGCGGGTCTTTTGCGGTAGGGGCGAAACCCTACGCTGAGGTCGCAGATTAGCCCGTTTGGAAGATTTTGGAACTCGCTGGGCGAAGTCAATGACGACGCTGTTCGTATCGTCCAGAATTCATCCTTTTTCAGGTCGAGGGTTATGAGCGCAGTTGTCGGCGCGCTCGCGCCGCTAGTCGAGCACGACCACGGCCTCGACCTCGAAGAGCATGGGATCAATTGCAAGCTTGGGAACGGGTATCAGAGTCTGGGCCGGCAGCGCCGCGCCGAACATTTCCTTGACGTTCTCGGTCAGCACCCCAAGCTTCGACATATCGTGATCGACCACGAAGACCGTGAGCTTGGCGACCTGATCCGGCCTGGCGCCGAGCGCATCGAGGGCGGTGCGCAGATTTGCGTAGGCCTGCCTAACCTGGACTGCGAAGTCGGGCGACAACGCTCCCATGCCGTCTTGGCCGCCCTGTCCGGAGATGTAGGCGATCCGGGCTCCGCGGGGCGTGATCACCGCTGTGCTGTAGCCATTCGGCGACGGGTCGTAGAGGTTTTGCGGATTGACGATGGTCAGCTTGAGATCATTCTCATTCGCTGTCGCCGCAGTTCCCATGGTCATGATGATTAGCCCTCCGATAAGCAGATGCTGGATTGCGCGTGACATGATTTTCACTTGCCTCTGCTGACTGCGGGCACCTGCGCTCGCAGCCGGCATGATTGAACTTCAGCCCATCGCTCGGATGAATCGTGCGATGTACGATTTATTGTATGGTACATCGTACGAGTCAAGCGTTCAAGATCGACATTCCTGACGTTGCCTGCCAAAATCGAGGTTCAGACCAGTGAGGAACGACGAATGGCAGCCAAACCTAGTGGCGCCCGGAGCAAACGGTCTCAACGGCCAAAGCCCGTGCAGGAGCCGCGCAGCGAACCGCCGCTCTCGCGCGAACGTATCGTGGTGACTGCAGTTGAACTGCTGGACGCTCAAGGGCTCGAGGGATTGACGATGCGCCGGCTGGCCGATCGCCTCGGCTCGGGCGTGATGAGCCTGTATTGGCATGTCGACAACAAAGAGGATGTCTTCGATCTGGCGCTCGATCAGGTGCTCGAATATCGCGGACCACCGCAAACAATTGAGTCTCGAGACTGGCGCGGAGAAGTCGTTCATGTGCTCGAGGATTGGCGTGCCGGCATGCTGCGCCATCCCTGGTCGGCATCGCTGTTGCCGCGCCGGGCGCTCGGCCCCAACATCCTCAGTCGCCTGGAACTGCTGAGCAAGACCTTGTCCAGAGCCGGTGTAGCGGACGCAGATCTGAACGCCGCGATATGGTCGCTCTGGAACTATGTGATGGGCGCCACCATCACCCGGGCGAGCTTCGACCTCTCGGACGCCGACCGGGCCGCCGCGCAGCAGCGCCTTACACGTCTCAGCGAACGCTACCCGACAATCGAACGCTCCCGCCTGCTGTTGGATGACGATTGGGATAGTGCTTTCCGGAAAGGCCTCGGCTTCCTGCTCGATGGGCTCTCTCCAAGATAACGAACGCTTCCTTCATCTCGCACGCAGATGAACAGGATCGATGCCAGTCGGTTGCATGTAGCCGTTTGGAAGTTTTTCGAACTATTTGGGCGCGCTTAATTACGGCGCTGTTCGCATCCTGCAGAATTCAGCCTCTTTCAGGTCAAGGGCCCCGGCCCTCAACCATAGGAGGTTGCCATGAACGATACATTTGCGTCGGCTCCGCGAAGCATTATCGCGACCTGGAGCGAGCGGATACGCTTTCGCTGGAACCTTGAGCAAATGGTGAAGGCCAATCCGCATTTGATCGACGATATCGGTCTGACGAAACGGCAGGCGGACGAAGAAATCGCCAAGCGCTTCTGGCAAGCATAGGGCCAATGCCGCAGGGTTTCGCGTGCCGCAGTGGTTCGCCGGCATGGTCTGCCGACTTGCCCTTCAGCCGCCGCGAACGGCGAGCGCGATCGCCTCGCGCAGTTCCTCCATGCCGTCGCCCTTTTCCGACGACGTGGCGATGACGGTGGGAAAGGCAGCCGCACGCTTGCGGATCTTTTCCAGCGTCTCGGTGATCAGGCGCGGCACGCCGGCCTCCTTGATCTTGTCGGTCTTGGTCAGCACGATCTGGTAGGAGACGGCGGCCTTGTCGAGAAGGGTCAGCACATCCTCGTCATTCTTCTTGATGCCATGGCGCGCGTCGATCAGGACATAGACCCGCTTCAGCGTGACCCGCCCCTTGAGATAGTCGAAGACCAGCTTGGTCCATGCGTCGACCTGATCCTTCGGCGCCTTGGCGTAGCCGTAGCCCGGCATGTCGACCAGCGCCATCGGCGGCAGGTCGTCGCCCACCCCCGAAAAGCCGTCCGGCACGAAATAGTTGAGCTCCTGCGTGCGCCCGGGCGTGTTGGAGGTGCGCGCAAGACCCTTCTGCCCGACCAGCCCGTTGATGAGTGAAGACTTGCCGACATTGGAGCGCCCGGCAAAGGCGATCTCGGGCGGGCCTTCCGGCGGCAGGAATTTCATCGACGGCACGCCGCGGATGAAAATCCATGTGTTGGTGAAGAGGCTGCTCGCCACCGGCAGGCTCGTCTTTGTGTATTCGCTCAATTCGCTTGCTCCAGCCGGGAAATGTCGGCGCCGCGTATGGCATCAAGGTTACGCGTCACCTTGTCAACCGGCCAATCCCACCAGGCCACCCTCAGCAGGCGATCGACGGTCCTTCTGTCGAAGCGCGTCTTGACGGTTCTGGCCGGATTGCCGGCGACGATGGAGTAAGGCGGCACGTCATGCGTGACGACTGCGCGTGCCGCAACGATAGAGCCATCTCCGATTGTTACGCCCGGCATTATCAATGCTTCCATGGCGATCCAGACGTCATTGCCGATCACCGTATCGCCGCGCACTTCCTTGGACCAAGTCGCCGGGTCGAAGCCAACTTCCCAGCCATGGCCGAAAATGTTGAACGGGTAGGTGGAAAAGCCGGACATAGCGTGATTGGCGCCGTTCATGACGAACTTCGCGCCCTCCGCGATTGCGCAGTATTTCCCGATGATGAGCTTGTCACCGATGAAGGGATAGTGGTGCAGTACACATTTTTCGACGAAGCGGTCGGGACCGTCCGGATCGTCGTAATAGGTGAAATCGCCGATTTCGATGTTTTCGGCATCGACCAGCGCCTTGAGGTAGCCGACGCGCGGATGCATCGCTATGGGATGCTTGATGGAAGGATTGGGACCAGTCATGGCAAGTTCCGTCGTGATGGGTTCGCAAGGGATGAGATGATGCGATCCGCTCCGGCGCATTTGACGCCTGACGAAAACGGATCTCGCTTAACCGACCATCGAAACAACTCCTGTCGATGACCTGTTTAGCCTTGAGACCTTGGTGCGTCCACACCGAATTGCCGGCCGCGACGGTAACGTCATCCATACGGACTGCTGTTGCTTCCGGAGAATTTCGGCTATTTTCAGCGGCAAGTGCGCGGAAAATTCCATGCTCGCAATATCTTCAATAGCAGTTGCGCTCATCGTCGCCGGTCTCGTCATCGTCATTCTGACCGACATACGAACGGACGGCGCAGTGACCTGGATCGGTACGCTCCGGGAATGGCAAACCATGCTCGGAACGCTGATAGGCTTTGCGACGGCAGCAGGCATTCTGGCGCTAAGCACTGCTTTCCAGCAGGAAACCATGGCTCAGCGAAACGCCGAGGCAACCGTCCATGCCGGCCACGCGCTCGCCGTCGAAGCCAGAAGCATGAACGACGTGCTTCAGAGAGTGCGGCAGGCCGCGTCGACCTTTCACGCCGTTAGTGGCGATGCAGCGGCAGGCAGTTCGGCCGGCTGCTCCGGCGTTATCCAGGAGCTGGACAACGCCTTCGTGCGGTCCACGCCGATCTACGATTCGATCGCCCCCAAGCTGGCGGACTTCGGCGATCCCAATCTTGCTCTTTTCGTGAATTTCTATGCGACCCACTCCGGCATCCTGCGGGATGCCGACTTCTACGTCAGCAAGGGCTGCCCGCCTACCAAGCCCGAAGTCGCCACGCAGTTCATGAAACGGCTGGACGACGCCAATGACTACTACCAGCGGATCGCCAAGATCTACGGCGTCCATTAGTCAGAACGCTCAGAGAGGCGATGCGCCAACAAAAAAAGCCCCGGACAATGCCGGGGCTTTTTTCGATCGGGGTCCCGCTATTCAGCGGGTGACGGTTTCTTCTTGAACAAGGCGACGAGGTTGTCCCATAGCTCGATCTTGGCGCCCTGGCGCTTCATGATCACGCCTTGCTGCAGGATCGACAGCGAGTTGTTCCACGCCCAGTAGATGACGAGGCCCGCCGGGAAAGATGCCAGCATGAAGGTGAAGATCACCGGCATCCAGGTGAAGATCATCGCCTGCGTCGGGTCCGGCGGCGTCGGGTTCATGCGCATCTGCAGGAACATGGTGATGCCCATGATGAGCGGCCAGACGCCGATATGCAGGTACTGCGGCACCATGAACGGCAGCAGGCCGAACAGGTTGAACAGCGAGGTCGGATCGGGTGCGGCAAGATCCTGAATCCAGCCGAAGAACGGCGCATGGCGCATCTCGATGGTGATGTAGAGCACCTTGTAGAGCGCGAAGAAGACCGGGATCTGGATCAGCACCGGCCAGCAGCCTGCCAGCGGATTGATCTTTTCCGTCTTGTACAGCTCCATCATCGCCTGCTGCTGCTTCATCTTGTCATCCGCGTATTTCTCACGGATTTCCAGCATCTTGGGCTGCACCATCTTCATGTTCGCCATCGACTTGTAGGACTTGTTGGCGAGCGGGAAGAAGATGGCCTTGACGATAACGGTGGTGGCCAGGATCGACAGGCCGAAATTGCCGAGCAGCTTGTAGAGCGTGTCGATCAGCCAGAACATCGGCTTGGTGATGAAATAGAACCAGCCCCAGTCGATCAGAAGGTCGAACTGGCGGATGTTGCGGTCCTTCTCATAACCGTTGATCTTGTTCACTTCCTTGGCGCCGGCGAAGACCATCGTCTCGACGGTCGCCGACTGGCCGGCATCGACGGTCAGCGGGTCGGTCATATAGTCGGACTGATAGCGCGGACGGCCTTCGCTGAAATAGCTGAAGCGCGGCTGGAACGCCTGCTTCTCGGAAGGCACCATGGCCACGGCCCAGTATTTGTCGGTGATGCCGAGCCAGCCATTGGTCGACTTGCCGGGAACGACCTGCTTGTCCTTCTCGATGGACGAATATTTGATCTCGTGCAGGCCTTCTTCGCCGGTCACGCCGATCAGGCCTTCATGCAACACGTAGACGCTTGCCGTCGTCGGCTTGTCGAAGCGGATGACGCGGCCGTAGTTGGAGAGCGTCACCGGTGCCGATCCGGCATTCGAAACCGTGTCGGAGACCGTGAACATGTAGTCGGAATCGATGCTGATCGTGCGCTTGAACGTCAGGCTCTTGTCGTTCGTGTAGGTCAGCGTGACGGGCGTTGTCGGCGTCAGCGTAGCGCCGGTGTCAGCGGTCCAGACCGTATCGGGACCGGGAACCGCGCCCGTCGCCTCGTTGCCGACGAAGCCGATCTCGGCGTAGTAGCCGTTCGGCAAAGCGGCCGGATTGAGCAGATCGATCTCGGGCGAGCTCTTGTCGACCGTGACGTGATAATCCTTCAGGAGAAGATCGTCGATGCGTGCGCCGGTCAGGTTGATCGAGCCGGCAAGGCTCGGCGTATCGATCTTGACGCGCTGCGAGGAACCAACGGTCTGGTCGCGGCTCGCAGCCGTGGCGCCATCGACGCCCGGAATAGCGGGAACCGCGCCTGGCGTAGCAGGCACATCAGCGCCCGTTGCGCCCTGCCCGGCGGGCTGCTGGGCCTTCTTTTCGGCCTCGAGGCGCTGGGCTTCGATCTGGGCAACTTCACGCTCGCGCTCGATGCGCGGGTTCATGTAGAACACCTGCCACAGGGTCAGGATCAGCACCGAAAGCGCGATCGTGATGAAGAAATTCCGGTTGTTTTCCATCGAAAACCCTTAACGCGTTCCGCGAATTCGTCGTTTGAGCTCGGCAGCAAGCTCATCGAAAGGAGCCGTCAGGATATCTTCCCGCCCGACGATCACATAGTCCTTGCCAGGCTGCATGTCACCTGCGGCATGGACGCGAACCGCCTCCTTGAGGCGGCGGCGGATGCGATTGCGCACAACCGCATTTCCGACCTTCTTGGTGACCGTGAAGCCGACGCGCGGAGCTTCCGTCACGCCGCGATCGAGGACTTCCATGAGGAAAAGCCGCCCGCGGCGCTTTTCACCACGCCGGACGGCAAGAAATTCAGCCCGCTTGCGAAGCCGCAGCGGAGGCAGAAATTCTGACTTGCCGTTATCCGGCAACGGTCTCTTCTCTTCTTCTTATGCGGACAGCCGCTTGCGGCCGCGGTTGCGGCGAGCTGCGACGACGCCGCGACCACCCTTGGTGGCCATGCGCGCACGGAAACCGTGCCGACGCTTACGGACGAGCTTGGATGGCTGATAGGTACGCTTCATTTGTTTTAATACCGCGGTGTGCGGCCCTTCTTGTATCTGTCACTCATGTAACAGGAGCTGTGCCGGGCTTGTCTTGGCGCAATGCAAATTGCGCCGGACGAAGGGCCCGAGCGTGTGCGGGCTTATAGAAAGAAGGTTTCGCTGAGTCAATCGCCGGGATTGCGGCATCTGCGCCGGCCGGAAAGCCCGTCACGGCAGGGTGAGCTTTTCGTGAAACGCGATCAATAGACAGTGAGTTTACAAGAGAACAGCTTGCTTCGACGGCTTTTGTCTATCAACTGAACCCAGGCGGACCGGCCTCTTGCCGCGGTGACCCGCGCAGGATGATGATGGAAGCGAGACGGTGAACCAAAAGGCTGCCGGAGCCAATATGAGTGGAAACTGCGATGGCGGCATGCCCGAGCCGGGGCGCTGGCATTTTGTTCCGCTCGCAATCGTCGCTGCAGGCCTCGTGCTTGGCTATGCACTGGGCTGGCACCAGTATCTGTCGCTGGATTATCTCGGCCAAAGCCGGCAAGCCTTGAAGGCCTTCGTGGCGGCCAATCCTGTCGTGGCTCCGCTCGGCTTCGTGATCCTCTATACACTTGCCGTCGCCTTCTCCTTTCCAGCCGCATCCATCCTGACGATCTTCGGCGGCTTCCTGTTTGGCTGGCTGTTTGGCGGCGTGCTCGCCATTGTCGGCGCGACGGTGGGCGCCACGATCATCTTCATGGCAGCGCGCACTTTCTGCTCCGGCTATGTGAGAGCGCGCGTCGGCAGTGTGGCAACCAAACTCTCGCGCGGCTTCGAAAAGAACGCCTTCGCCTATCTCCTCGTGCTGCGCATAGCGCCGTTCGTGCCGTTCTTCATCGTCAACATCGCGCCGGCGCTGTTCAAGGTGCGCCTGCGCACCTACATCGCGGCAACCTTCATAGGCATCATGCCCGGCGCATTCGCCTATGCCTGGCTCGGACAGGGTTGCGACAGCGTGCTGATCGCAGCCAGGAACGCCGGCCAGCAGGCAACCATACGCGACCTGGTCACACCGCAGATCACCATCGCCTTCGTGGCCCTTGCGCTTGTCGCGGCACTAGCCGCCGTCGTAAAGAAGGCATGGATATCACGCATGCCGTGACTCGCGGCAGTGGAACTCGATCCGCATCCGCCTTCCTGCCCTGCTTTCACAAGGCGACTTCATGACCAAAACGCTTACCCCGGACATCTGTGTGATCGGCGCCGGGTCGGGCGGTCTGTCGGTGGCGGCAGCCGCCGCAGCTTTCGGCGTCCATGTCGTGCTGATCGAGAAAGGCAAGATGGGCGGCGACTGCCTGAACTATGGCTGCGTGCCTTCCAAAGCGCTGATAGCGGCTGCGAAACAGGCCCATGCCATGCGAGGCGGCGCAAAATTCGGCATAGCTCCAACTGAGCCTGAAATCGACTTCGAGGCGGTGCATCGGCATATCCACGAGGTGATCGCATCGATCGCCCCGAATGACTCCGTCGGACGTTTCGCCGCGCTCGGCGTCCATGTCATCCAGGCGGAAGCCCGCTTTAGGGATGCCCGGACAGTCATTGCCGGCGATGCTGAAATCCGCGCCCGCCGCTTCGTCGTCGCGACCGGCTCCTCGCCGCTGATCCCGCAGATACCGGGGCTCGATTCCATCAGCTACCTGACCAACGAGACGGTATTCGACCTGACGCAGCGCCCCGCCCATCTGGTCATCCTTGGCGGCGGCCCGATCGGCATGGAACTGGCGCAGGCTTACCGCCGGCTTGGTTCGGACGTGACGGTCATCGAGGCGGAGCGCGCGCTCGGCAAGGAAGACCCCGAAATTTCGGCCATCGCGCTCGCGCAGATCCGTGCCGAAGGCGTCGATATCCGCGAAGGCGCAAAACTCGCGCGCGTCGAAAGCCTGGGCGAGGACGGGGTGCGCCTGTTCCTGGAGACTGCAGCCGGTGCGAAAAAGATCGACGGCCCGCATCTTCTGCTGGCCGCAGGCCGCTCGGCCAATGTCAGCGGGCTCGACCTCGACAAGGCGGGCATCCTGTTCGACCAGAAGGGCATCAAGGTCGACGACACGCTGCGCAGCAGCAACCGCCGCGTCTATGCCGTTGGCGATGTCGCGGGCTCGCTGCAATTCACCCATGTCGCCAACTACCATGCCGGGCTGGTGATACGCGCTTTGCTGTTCCGGCTTTCGGCGCGTGAGAATCTCGACATCATTCCGCGCGTCACCTTCACCGACCCGGAAATCGCCCATGTCGGCCTTTCCGAAGCGGAGGCTGCCAAAAAGCAAAAGACCATTCGCGTGTTGCGCTGGCCCTATGCCGAAAACGACCGCGCCCAGGCAGAGCGCAAGACGCATGGCCATATCAAGCTGGTGACTGACGCCAGAGGCAAAATCCTCGGTGTCTCGATCGTCGGTTCTGGCGCCGGCGAAATGATCAATTTCTGGGCGCTGGCGCTGTCGAAGAAGCTCGACGTTCGCGACATCGCCCGCTTCGTCGCGCCTTATCCCACCATGGGCGAAATTGGCAAACGCGCCGCAATCACCTACTTTACCCCCACCACGCGCAAGAAGCTGGTTCGCCGCCTGGTCGCCTTTCTACGGCATTTCGGCTAGATAGGCGGCGAATCGAGAGTTTGAGACAGGTCGGATGGCAGACAAAACCGTTGGCGATGCCGATGAAAGCCCCGACATGAAAACGGGACGCTCCGTGCCCCTTTCGCGCGGGCTGTCGACCAAGCTGCTCGTGCTCACCATCATTTTCGTGCTGATCGCGGAAGTGCTGATCTTCCTGCCGTCGATCGCCAATTTCCGATTGCGCTGGCTGGAAGAACGACTCGGCACCGCCGCAGCCGTTTCCATCGTGCTCGTTCAGACCGACCCCTCCGACCTGTCGCGCGAGGTGCAGCAGGACGTGTTGAGATCGATCGGTGCCAAGGCGATCGCTGTGCGCGACGGCGGCGTGTCGCGCCTGCTGGTCGTCGCGAAAATGCCGCCGCAGGTGGACGAGCATATCGACCTTGCCAATACCGGCCCGATGGAAGCGATGACCAGTGCGCTGAGCACCCTGTTCACCGGCGGCGACCGCATGCTGCGCGTGTTTGGCCCCGTCGGCGACAGCGAGAAGGAATTTGAGCTGATCATTCCGGACTACAAGCTGCGCAAGGCGATGCTGGTCTATTCGCGCAACGTCGCCTTCCTATCGCTGCTGATCTCGCTGTTTACCGCGACGCTTGTCTTCTACGCCATCGACCGGATCATGATCCGCCCGATCCGTGCCATGACGCAGTCGATGCTGGCCTTTTCGCAGGCGCCGGACGATCCGAGCCGCATCATCGAACCGGAAGACCGTGGCGACGAGATCGGCGTTGCCGAGCGCAAGCTTTCGGACATGCAGCAGCGCCTGCAAAAGACGCTCAACGAGCAGCGCCATCTTGCCGACCTCGGCCTGGCTGTCTCGAAGATCAACCACGACATGCGCAACATACTGGCCTCGGCGCAACTGATGTCGGACCGGCTGGGGCTGGTGCGGGACCCCACCGTCCAATCCCTGGTGCCCAGGCTGGTGCGCGCGCTCGACCGTGCCGTTTCCTATTCTGAAGGCGTGCTGACCTACGGCCGCACGCAGGAGGCGCCGCCATCGCGCCGGCGGCTGCGGTTGCGGCAGACGGTCGAGGATGTGCAGGGCCTGCTCGGCATCGATCCCGAAGGCGAGATCGAGTTCATCAACGACGTCGAGGCGAATTTCGAGGTGGATGCCGATTCGGAACAGCTGGTGCGGGTGCTCACCAATCTGTGCCGCAACTCTATCCAGGCGATGGCTTCCGACACCGAGGGCGCCATCGTCCGTCGGCTCTCGGTTGCGGCCGACCGTACGGGTAGCGTCAGCCGCATCCTGGTCACCGATACGGGGCCTGGCCTGCCGCAAAAGGCCCGCGAGAACCTTTTCGCCGCTTTCCGTGGTTCGGCACGCAGCGGCGGAACCGGCCTTGGGCTGGCGATCGCCCACGAACTGGTGCGTGCCCATGGCGGCGCGCTCGACCTCGTCGAAAGCGTCGGCGGCCGCACCGTATTCTCCGTGACCATACCCGATCAGCCCGTCCGCCTCGACGAAGCGCGCCATCACCTGCGCAGGCCAGCTTGAGACTATGCGGCACGGGCCGGCTGCTGGTGCCGGCGCAGTGTCGCTATGACAGCATGTCAGACGCGCGCAGGCTGTGGACCGATTTCAACGACGAAAAAAAGTTTGCCGGCACCCGCTTGCTTTTCATTCCTTCAATCGCTAGGTAGCACTTCTCATCGCGGTGGGGACAAAATCCCTGCCAGCGGCGATCGTGTCGGACACGGTCGATTGCGCGCCCGTAGCTCAGCTGGATAGAGCACCAGACTACGAATCTGGGGGTCAGAGGTTCGAATCCTTTCGGGCGCGCCATATTTTCTACTCCAAGGAACGAGACTCGGCACCGGCTGCTTCTCATTGGGCGTTCTGTCCGGCTATTCCGGCTTAAGCGCACAAGCCAGCTTGATCAGCCTCTCGTTGTGGCGAAGCGTTCTGTGCAATCCACCAGGGTCTCTTCTGCCGGTCTCGGGACGACGCCGAGCGCCGCCGGCCTTGCCCGTATCCATCTCGAACTTTTGCCCGCCAGTGGCGCCAGAGTTCGGAGATCAGTCTGCTTCCGGCCGAGATGGGCCTTCAGGAGCGGTTGCTCAGCTGTGTGGCGTCTCGGTCAGTGTCAGATCTTGTCGAACCACTCTTCCCTCCCACGCCGACCCAGGTCCTTGGAGCAAGCATGACAAAGAAAGCCGGCCGCAGCCTTTACTTGGCCCCGGCGGCCTCGAGGGCTTCCTTCGCGCTTTCCAAGTCCTGGTCGGCTGCCAGACGCCACCAGTAGATCGCCTTGTCCATATCTTTGGGAACTCCTGACCCCAGATTGTACATAACGCCGAGATTGTATTGCGATTTCGCATATCCTTGCTCTGCAGCCATCTGGAACAAGGTAAGGGCCTGGACTTCATCCTTGGGGACGCCGTTGCCCGCCGCATATTGGAGCCCCAGATTGTCCTGGGCGACGTCATAGCCCTGGTCCGCCGCCTTCCGATACCATTCGACAGCTTGGGCCGCATCTTCCGGCAGACCGCCGCGACCTTCGAGATACATGTTGCCGATGCTCATCTGCGAGCGGGCATCGCCCTGTTCCGCGGCCTTGCGATACCAGATAACCGCGTCTTCATCGCTTTGGGAAACACCGTTGCCAAGCTCATAGGAAAGCCCAAGCGTATTCTGGGCTTCGACATTGTCCTGCTCGGCTGCCTTGCGATACCAGGCCACCGCCTGCGCGTCATCCTGCTCAACGCCGTAGCCATTCAAATAGACGTTGCCGAGATAGTATTGAGCCCATGCATCATTCTGGTCTGCGGCCTTGCTAAACCACGCAAGGGCCTGCGCATCATCCTCCTCGACGCCAATGCCGTTGGAATACATGAAACCCAGATTGCGCTGGCCCTTTGCAAGTCCCTGATCGGCAGCCTTGCGGAACCAGGCGACGGCTTGCGCCGGATCTTCTTCAACGCCGAGGCCTATCTGATACATATGACCCAGCGCGTTCTGCCCCAGGGCATAGCCTTGGTCCGCGGATTTCCTGTAGAGATCGAGCGCCTTGGCGGCGTCCTGATCGACACCGGTTCCGCCTTCGTACAAAAGCCCGAGGCCGTATTGCGCGGCCGCTTCCCCTTTGTCCGCCAACGGCTGCCAGTACTTTAGTGCTGCCTCATATTCACCCTTGTCGAAGGCCACCGTGCCATCGTCAGCGTGGGCGTATGTCGCCAGGGAAAAAGCCAGACCAACGGCAAGAATCGCAACCCTCAGTTTCAACGTGTTCACTCCATCACGCTACGGATATCAGGCGCCTAGCGCCTACAGACTCCCGCGGGAACCTGCAAGCCTGCAGGCGGCGAATCGGACCGCACGTTGTAACGGCTCCTGCCGACAGAGCCCGCGAACACGTTCCAAGGCCGAAGCTCACCAATCAGACACCACAGTTGAATTGAGGCTCGCAGCTGACACCGAGAAGGGCTGAGGCGACACAGAGTAACGAGAAGTTGATCCGAAACAAATCGGTCGCAGAGACACTCTCCTGACCGCCCGATTTGCGGCACTTTTTGAACACGTTTTCGTCATCATGCAGTTCGCGTGCAGCCTGTGTGAGCCAATGCATCGTCTAAGGCTGCGGAAGCAACATTGAACGCTGCTCAAGCCATACTTAAATCCCGCACACGGGGATGAGCATCCAGCTTCAAGCGGGCGGCTGTCACATAGCCGTCAGGTCCAATTGTCCGGCGTTCGGTGGGATCCTGAAGAACGACCAGCAAGAGCTTGCGCGTAACTCAGCTTCGAATGCATTTGGATAACCGCAGTGGCTTCGTTGCTCCTTGAGACAACATCAGCCACCGCAATGGAGACCTTCACGATGAATCTACCTGTCCGCTACCTTGAGCATGCGCAGGTCGAGCGGCTCATCAGTCAAGAGACGGGTGTGGAGTGGTTCAAGCAGCGCATGCGCATACTGAGGTGCAATCCCGCTTTCTCGGCGGCGGCAGCGGACTATGCCCGCAGCATGGTGGACCTGTACAAAGGACGCTATCTGATCAACAGAGCGATCGCCAACGTTGCGCGACAGACGATCTGCACCGCAATTCTATCCTTGTATTTCGAACAAACGGAAAAGACCGGCCCCTTCCTCTCCTCCATACAAAACCTGACAACCGAGATGAACCTGTGCAGCAGGAATACCACTGCGGCAAATGTTGTGCTTTTGGAGCGTGTCGGCCTGGTAACTCGCTCGGAAAATTCCAAGGATCGCCGATGGCGAAGCATTCGACCCACGGAGCAACTCATAAAGGAAGTCGAGAGCTTTCTTCGTGCCAACCTCACCGTTGCTGACGCGCTGTTCCCCGCCAGGAAATATCGTGAATTGATCGATGCCAATGACGATGTCCTGGAGCGCTGCTTTGCCAACAGCATTCATTCTCTGCTGATCACCGATTCATTTGCCCGCGATCTTCCAGGCTCACTGATATTCGACACTTCCGATGGCGGAAAGATACTGCTGCTCAAGCTGATGTCTCTGAAAGATACAGGCCAGTCCTCAGTTGAAGATACCGTCGAGTTCCCCTTCGAAGAAGTCGGATCCCTGTTTGGATTGTCGAGAACACACGTAAGACGCCTGATGAAGAAAGCCGAAGCCGGTGGGTTTGTGCGCCTGCTGGAAGACGGCGGCCGTCGCGTTCAGATACTGCCACCACTTGAGGCATTCTTTGAGAACATCGTTGCACTCAATGTCGCGCGAGCGCAGTTCGACCTTCATCTCGCCAATGGTGACTACGACCTGCTTCCCATAGACCCGTTTCGCGTTCAATAGAATCTTCCATCTCAGACCCTGAACGAAAGAAGCCCCGCTCAGCGAAGAGCGGGGCTTTGGTGCGTTGACTGGAGGTCAGAACGCATCAACCGCATTCCAGCTCAGGCAGTCCTTCTACGCGAGCGAGATGCAGCCTCATACTGCTCCCATGCATATGGCCAGTCAAAGAACATATTTGGTTCTTGTTTTTCAGAAAATTGTCTTCCTGAGAGAATAAGCTAGACTAAGATTAGCCAACATTGAATGCGCAGCCTTTCCCGAGCGCCTCGGCCTGCGGAAATTGGCGAACGCCCCCAATGGAAGCCGCAGCGTTCTCCATTTCATGGAATGTCTATTTTTCATAAGATTACAGACACTTAACGCACTTCCGTCACCACTGCCGGCGCTCCGAATGCGTTGCAGAATTGTCACGCTTAGCCCTCCGTTAGATACCCCCAATCTTGTCCTTTGATCCAGTGCCGACGTTAAAGGTAGGCATTGGATGGCGGCGTTTTTAGCTCGTCTACAAATTTCAACTGGAGAATAATTGATATGACTATGCGAGGGATATTACTGGCTTCAGCTGCGGCCCTCACCGCAGTCTCAGGCGCCCGCGCGGCCGACGCTGTCGTCGTCGCCGAGCCGGAGCCTATGGAATACGTCCGCGTCTGCGACGTTTACGGCGCCGGCTTCTACTACATCCCCGGTACCGAAACCTGCCTGCGTGTCGGTGGCTACCTGCGCTATGACATCGGCGTTGGTGACCGGCCTTCCTACGGCGCAGGATATGGCGGTCTGAACGATATTAATGACAAGATGGGTGACGGCCTGAACGACACCTATTACAAGCGTGCTCGCGCAGCCATTCAGCTCGATGCTCGTTCGGAAACCGAACTTGGTACCTTGCGTGCTTACATGCACCTCAACTTCGACTGGGATTCCAGGATTGTCGGCCGTGCAGACGGTGAGACGACGGGTGGTGATTCCTTTGCCGGCGGCACCACCGCCAAAATGAACCACGCCTACATCGAACTCGGCGGCTTCCGCGTTGGCAAGACCGACTCGATGTTCACGACCCTGGTCAACAATCTCTATGCCGGCGATGTGATTGCTGACGACATGCTCGGTGGTTATGGTCCGTGGGACACGCACCAGATCTCATACACCTACACTGGCGCGAACGGTTTCTCGGCTGCAGTCGCTCTTGAAGAAGGCACCGAGGATTACACGCTCGACGACTACATTCCGCACGTCGTTGTCGGCGCTGCTTATACGCAGGGCTGGGGTGGCGTGTCCGGCGTCGTCGGCTACGACTCGGTCTACGAGGAATGGGCTGGCAAGGTTCGCCTCGATGTCAAAGCCACGGAGACCATCAACCTGTGGGTCATGGCCGGCTATGGCTCTGACGACAATGTCACCCGCAGCTGGTACAAGACCTGGGGCGGCAACTGGGCTGTCTGGGGCGGTGGTTCGGCCAAGCTGAACGAAAAGGCTACCTTCAACCTTCAGGCATCCTACTTCGAGAACGAAGACGTCACCGTTGCTGCCAACGTGGCCTACGAACTCGTTCCGGGCCTGAAGATCACCCCGGAAGTGACCTACTTCTCCGCTCACACGGACGACAAGGTCAAGATCGATGACGGCGTCGGCGGCTTCCTCCGCTTCCAGCGCAACTTCTAATCGGCTTCACGGCCAAGGTTGAAGTAAGGCCCGTGACCAGTATGGTCACGGGCTTTTTTGTAAGACAGCTTCTTGAGTGTAAGAACAAGTCAAAAGCACAAGCATGCTCTGACATTGGCTTAAGTGCAGAAAGTGCAGTTCACCGTGTCGCGATTACATCTCTGCACGACCGGATCAGACAGGCTGGTTCACCGGAGTTCGAAACGCAGCAACCTTTTGCCGAGCACACCGAAAAGCAGGATAAGAACGGTGTCTATACTCGCCCGATCGATGCCGGCTGCCAGACGCTGTCCGGCAAGCTCAAGAAGCTTCCGTCGGTAGATTTCAAGGGCGCTCGCATTCGTCAGCGACATCAGGCACGAATGCAACTCTATCGGTTGCTTCTCCAGGTACCGGCGTATCACCGCATAGGATGTGGTCATGTCTCCACTGGCCGCCCTCCCCTTTTCCGCGGCCAGGAACACGGCGTCGATTGCTGCGATGGAGCGGTCGATCAGCGCCTCGATCAGGGATGCCTTGGATGGGAAATGATAGAGCACGCCGCCTTTGCTGAGGCCGGCTGCCTTTGCCACCGCATCGATGGTCAGTGCCGAACCACCGCTCTCGGCGAGTATCGTTTCGGCAACGGAAAGGATGCCGCCCCTGCTGTTGCGGGCGGCATCCCGCGTCGCCGATCCTTCGGGTCGCCTGGTCCGACGCTGCTGTGTCTCTAACAAGTCTGGCAGCCGGCAAACTCCAGCCCGTGCCCGGTCACTGGATGCTTGCCCCCGCCTCATGCCCGCCGACCGGCTGCGGTGCATCAACCCGCCTCTTGTCCCGGCCGCCGATCAGCTTGAAGAACAGCGGAATGAGGAAGATGGCGAGGAACGTCGCCGCAAGCATTCCACCGATGACGCCCGTGCCGATCGAGTGACGGCTGGCCGAGCCCGCTCCCGTGCTGATCGCCAGCGGCAGCACGCCCAGAATGAAGGCAAGCGACGTCATGATGATCGGGCGGAAACGCAGGCGCGCAGCTTCGAGCGCGGCGTCGAAGGCACTGAGGCCTTCCTGCCGCTTCAGCACCGCGAACTCGACGATCAGGATGGCGTTTTTCGCGGCCAGGCCGATCAGCGTGACAAGGCCGATCTGGAAGTAGACGTCGTTGCTTAACCCCCGCAGCCAGATCGCCACCAGTGCTCCGAACAATGCGAAAGGCACCGCAAGGATGACGGCAAGCGGAAGCGACCAGCGCTCATATTGGGCGGCAAGGATCAGGAACACCATGACGATGCCGAAGAGAAGCGCCTGCATGCCGGTGCCGCCGGTTTCGATTTCCTGATAGGCCGTGCCGGTCCACGCAACGGTGTAGCCTTCCGGCAGGGCCGTTGCCGCAACCTTCTGGATCGCCTGCAATGCCTGCCCCGATGAATAGCCGGGAGCCGGGTCGCCCATGATCTTGGCGGCCGGGAAGTTGTTGAAGCGCTCGAGAAGATCAGGACCGATCACGCGCTTGACCGTGACCAGGCTGTCGAGCGGGATCATTGCGCTGCTGGTTTGCGAGCGTACAAAGATCTGGCTCAGGTCTTCCGGCTTTTCACGGAAGTTCGCCTCGGACTGGAGCTTGACCTGGAAGTTGCGGCCGTAGAGCGTGAAGTCGTTGACATAGACGCTGCCGAATGTCGCCTGCATGGTTGAGAACACCGACGAAAGCGGCACGCCAAGCGCAGTCGCTTTTTCACGATCGACGTCGATCTTGTATTGCGGCACATTCATCGACATCGTCGTGCGCACATTGGCGAGTTCCGGGTGTTCCGCGGCAGCGGTAACGATCTGCTGCGTTGCGTTCATCAGCGCCTGAGCGCCGGCGCCGGTGCGGTCCTGAACGTAAAGCTCGAAGCCGCCGGTCGTGCTCAGCCCCTGGATCGGAGGCGGGTTGAAGGCGAGCACCATACCATCCTGGATGCCGGCGTTCATCCCCATGACCGCTCCGGGCAGAACGCGTGCATCGAGTTCCGGCGCCTTGCGTTCCGACCAATCCTTCAGCTTGATGAAGGCTGCACCGGCACTCGGCGATTGCGAGCCGGCCAGCAGGTCGTAGCCGGAAAAAGCCAGAACGTTCTCAACCGCCGGATTCTTCATGACGTTGTCGCTGACGGTCGACATGACCTCGCTGGTGCGCGCCAGCGAGGCTGCAGGCGGCAGGATGCCGACTGCAAGGATCACGCCTTGATCCTCGTTCGGCACCAATGCACTCGGCACCGTGTTGAACAGATGGGCCATCGCGCCGACCATGATGGCAAACAGCGTGAGGGCAAGAAGCGCGCGTTTCAGGAAGAAACGGACACCGGCCGTGTAGGCCGACGTGAGCCAATCGAAGGCGCGATTGAACCAGCGGAACGGCGCCCACGGTTCATGATGGCCCGGCTTGAGAAGAATTGCACATAGGGCGGGCGTCAGCGTCAGCGCGACGACACCGGAGAGCGTCACCGAGACGGCGATGGTGATCGCGAACTGGCGATACATTTCGCCGGCGAGACCACCCATGAATGCGACCGGCACGAAGACGGAGACCAGCACGAGGACAATGGCGATGACCGGCCCGGTCACTTCGCCCATCGCCTTGATGGCGGCCTCGCGCGGCGGAAGCTTCTCCGTCGTCATGATGCGCTCGACGTTCTCCAGCACCACGATGGCGTCGTCGACGACGATGCCGATGGCCAGGACCAGGCCGAACAGTGTGAGCATGTTGATCGAGAAGCCCAGCATATACATGCCGGCGAAGGTGCCGAGGATGGAGACCGGCACGGCGATGAGCGGGATGAGCGTTGCCCGCCAGTTCTGCAGGAAGACGAAGACCACGACCACGACGAGGACGAGCGCTTCGATGAAGGTCTTTATGACTTCATTGATGGACTCCTGCACGAACAGCGTCGTGTCGTAGGGAATTTCGTAGGTGACCCCATCGGGAAACCGTGTCGCCAATTCGTCGAGGCGCGCTTCAACCGCCGCCATCGTGTTGAGCGCGTTGGCACCCGGTTGCAGGTAGATGCCGATCGGAACCGTCGGCTTTCCGGCCTGGATGGCGCGGAAGCTGTAGTCCTGGGCGCCAAGCTCTATGCGCGCGACGTCCTTGAGGCGCAGCGTCGCCGCGTTTTCGTCGGCACGCAATATGATATTGCCAAATGCTTCCGCATCGGGCAGGCGACCGTCGGTCGTCACCGCGTAGGAGTAAGAGAGCTTGCCTTGCGTCGGCGGATCACCGACGCGACCGGCCGAGTATTGCGCGTTCTGCTCGGTGATGGCCGTAGCGACGTCGGTGGTTGTGAGGTTGTACTGCGCGAGCTTGTCCGGCCGCAGCCAGACACGCATCGAATAGTTCTCGCGGCTGAACAAATTCGAATCGCCAACGCCGGGTGTGCGCTTCAATTCGTCGATGACATTAAGCAGCGCGTAGTTCGCGAGATAGACGGAATCATACTGCGCGTTCGACGAATTGAGCGAGATAACCGCCAGGATCGAACTCGATTGTTTGTTGACCAAAACGCCCAGACGCTGGACCTCCTGCGGCAGGGACGAAACCGCACGCTGCACGCGGTTGTTGACATTGATGGTGGCCTGATCCGCGTCCGTGCCCGTGGCGAAGGTCACGATCAGTCGCATCGTGCCGGAGCCCGAGTTGATCGACTGCATGTACAGCATGTTTTCGACGCCGTTGATCTGCTCCTCCAGGGGAGCGGCAACGGTTTGCGTCAGGACCTCGGCACTGGCGCCCGGATAGGTCGCCGACACCACGACCTGCGGCGGCGTCAATTCCGGATATTGCGCGATCGGAAGCACGCGCATGGCGACAACGCCGGCCAGCACGATGACGATAGAGATGACCGCCGCAAAGACCGGCCGGTCAATGAAGAAACGGTGGTTCATTACTCGGCCTGGGCTGTCTGGAGTATGGATTTGGTGGCTGCAACGCGCGTGCCGGGACGCACCTTGATAACGCCGCTGGTGACGATACGGTCGCCCGCTTTCAGGCCGTTGGTGACGATCCACCCATCCTCGACGGAGCGGCCTGTCGTAATCGGCTGCATGGCCGCGGTCTGGCTATCGTCTACGGTGTAGACGAACTTGCCGTCCGGCCCCTGCATGACGGCCACCTCCGGCACGACGATGGCCGAAGGTACTGTCAAGCCGCCAATCCTGATGCGGACGAACTGGCCCGGGATCAGGCGGGAATCGGGATTGTCGAAGACGGCGCGAACCCGCATCGTTCCGGTCTGGGTGTCGAGGCTCGGCGCGGTGAAGTCGATCACGCCCTTGCGGTCGAGTGCAGTGCCGTCGCCGAAAACGATCAAGGCGGAAAGCTTGCCGTCATCCGAACCGTTCTGGTCGATGATGCGCCGGATTTCGGCTGCATCTTCACTAGCGTAGGAGAAGTTGACGTAGACGGGATCAAGACGGGTAATCCGGGTCAGCAGACTGTCGCTGCCGCCGGTGCCGATCAGGCTGCCTTCCGGCACGACATCGAGACTGGTGACGCCATCGATCGGCGCCCGCACCGTGGCATGGTCGAGATTGATCTGGGCAGTCTTCACCTGAGCAGCCGCCACCGCGACGGCAGCCTGCGCCAGTTCCACGGCGGATTTCGCGTCATCGAAGGTCTTTTGCGAACCCACCTTGCGATCGAGCAGTTCTGAGGCCCGCTGTTGATCGCGCTTGGCTTGGGAAAGCTGTGCCTGCGCCGTCTGCAACTGCGCAGAAGCGCGCGCGGCTTCTGCCTCGAAGCTGGCCGGATCGATACGGAAGAGGACGTCGCCGGCTTTCACCCGGGCACCTTCCACATAGGCTCGTTCTTTCAGGATACCACCGACCTGGGCACGGACTTCGACTTCACGGAAGGCGGAGACGCGGCCGGCATAGGTGTAGTCGAGCGGCACTTCCCGTGCGGTAACGGTCGTGACTTCGACCGCGGGGGGCGGGGGCGCACCGGCTTGCTGCGCCGAGGAAATATTGGGCATTGCCGTTAGAAGGCTGGTGCTGACAGCCAGGACGGCTATGATTCGATTGGTGGAGGACAACAATTTCATGATGCACCAGGTGAACGGAAGGGGTCGCTATATTGCGGTGCAACATATATACAAACAGCAATGTATGTAAAGGGAGGCCGAAATCATGCGACGCACGAAATCGGAGTCGGAAGAGACGCGGCAACATATTGTTGATGCCGCAGAGACAGTGTTTCTCGACATGGGCGTGTCGCGGGCGTCGCTGGAGCGCATCGCCCAGGAAGCTGGCCTGACGCGTGGGGCGATCTACTGGCATTTCTCCAATAAACAGCAGCTTTTCAACGCGATGACAGACCGCGTGCGTTCGCTACACAGTGCACTCCTGGAAGCGCAGATCGACGAAACGTCGACCGATCCTCTGGGCTTTATCGAGGAACGCGCCTTTGAGATTGTCAGGCTGTTCGAAGAAAATGAGCACACGCGGAAGGTCTATCAAATTATTGTGACGCGCTGCGAGTATGTCGGGGAGATGCAGGAGGCCCTGGTGTGGCAGCGCTCTCTTCACGACACCATGGCGGCTGTGTTCGAACGTGCATTCGAGCTGGCCGAATCGAGAGGTGAGTTGTCGAACGGATGGGATGCCAGGTCAGCATCGACGACGTTTCTTTGCTTCATATCGGGCATGCTCAATGATTGGCTGCGCTACGATTTCAATTCGGAATTCGCCAAATCCGTTCGCTGCTCGCTGCGGTGTCTCTTGAATTGCTTTGGGGCCAGTTCGAGGTGATTTGCGCTTCGGCTCGTTGAGTGCTTCCCGAAGCGTTGCGGGCTGTTGAATTCGAAGCCTGCTACGCAATTTCAGAGGCCGAGTATCGACTGTTCGCCGGCGATCCGGCCCTTGCCAGTCCTTTCACCGAAGACTGCCGCATGGGACGCGAGAAATCACGCCGCCTCGCGTGACGACACCGGCTCCCATCCTCGCATCCTGTGCCTGCGTGTTCACGTTCACTCGTCGCCCTTTCTTTATTCGTGACGGAGCAAATCTTGCTGTCGCCCACTTCTGCCGTTGAAACAGCGGCATCAAGCAAGGAGTTACGACCCCATGATCGCTCACAAATTCGACCAGCCGCTGTCAATCTTCGTCGGCCTTGGCTTTCCCCGTGACGTCGAAACCGTATTGGACGCCTACGATATCCTTCTCGAATGGAACGGCATTCCCGACCTCGACTATCACGGAGCTCTGGAGGTTTGCCGCAAGGCCATCAATGACGAGAGAACCGCGGCAGATGTGCGCGAGGCGTTCGAAAACTTCGCGCGCAACAAAGGCATCCTTTCAGAGGAAGCACTCGATCGCGCTGCCGGCAGCCTTGCCCGCGAATGGGGAAGACTGAGCGCCTAATCTGTGCGAGCTGACGAAGAACCGCTACACCGACTTGCCGTCGTAGATGACCTGCAGCCTGCCTTGCGAGCAGCGCTCGACCCGCGCGCGGACGCGATAGGCCGCCTCAAGCGTCGCGGAGGTGATCGCCTCCTCGGGCGGCCCTGCGGCTGCGATTTTTCCGTCGACCAGCAGGACGACCGTGTCGGCCCAGGCGAGCGCCAGATTGAGGTCGTGCAGCACCACCATCACGATCATGCCGTCCTCGATGGCGATCTCGCGAACCGCGCCCATGACATCGATCTGGTGACGCGGATCGAGCGCGCTCGTCGGCTCGTCGAGAAGCAGGACCGACGGTCTCCTGACGATCGCCTGCGCAAGGCTGACCAGTTGGCGCTGGCCACCGGATAATTCGTCGAGCGGCGTGAGCGAGAGGTGTCCGATGTTGAGCCGGTTCAGGACAGCGGCGGCCTCTGCGTGAACCGCTGCGTCGGTTGCCCCGCGCCGGTCAGGAGCAACCCTGAGTGCGGTGATGACCGCCTCGATCGTGGTCAGGGCGACGCCCTGCGGCAACACTTGCGGCATGTAGGTGACAAGACCCGCAAGCTCTGTTGGGGCAAGAGCAAGAAGGTTCCTGCCATCGAAATTCACCTCGCCCCGAGCTGGCAAAAGCCCGGCGATGGCGCGCAGAAGCGTCGTCTTGCCGGCCGCGTTCGGGCCGATCATCACTGTGACGCTGCCCGCCGAGATGCGCGGAAGCGAAAGCTCCTTCAACACCTCATGCTTGGGGTAGCCGCAGGTAAGGCCGTTAATGGCTAGCGATCGTTCGGTCATCGGCCACGCCGCCTCAGGATAAGCGCCACAAAGATCGGAATTCCGACGAGCGAGGTGACGATCCCGACCGGCAGCAGCACACCGGGGATCAGCATCTTGCTGGCAAGCGAAGCCAGCGACATCATTGTTGCACCAGTCAGCAGGCTGGCCGGCAGGAAGAAGCGGTGGTCCTCGCCGACCAGAAGCCGGGCGATATGCGGTCCGACGAGACCGACGAAACCAATCGTTCCAACGAAGGCGACCGAGAGCGCCGCCAGCATGCTGACCCGCAGAAGCGTGAAGAAACGCAGCCGGGCAACCGGCACGCCGAAGCTTCGCGCCCGGTCGGTTCCGAAACGCAGCGCGGTCAGTTGCCAGCGCGCGGCAAACGATGCCGGAAAGGCGATTGCCAGGGCGACGGCCAGAATAGCGATCTTCGTCCAGCCGGTCTGGGCAATGCTGCCCATGGTCCAGAACACGAATTGCTGCAACGCCGCCTCGGAAGCCACGAATTGCAGCAGCGCCACCAGCGCATTGAACGCGAACACCATGGCGATGCCCAGCAGCACCAGCGTATCCGGTCCCGTCCCCCGGCGCGCGGAGAGCGCCTGGAGGATCATCACCGACACGGAGGCAAAGAGGAAGGCGTTGGCTGGCACCAGCCATGTCGCTGGCAGACCGGGAAGACTGACACCGAGGATCAAGGCGAGTGCTGCGCCGAGCGACGCTGCCGACGAAACTCCCAGCGTAAACGGGCTGGCCAGCGGATTGTCGAGGATCGTCTGCATTTCGGCGCCTGCAAGCGACAGCGCCGCCCCGACGAGGATTGCCGTCACCGCCTGCGGCAGACGCACCTCCCACATGATGATGCCCTGCGTTCGGGTCGCGCCCTCAAGGCCGAAGAGCGCGTTGAAGGACTGGCTGAGCCCGAGACCGGAAGGCCCTGCAGCAATATCGAAGAAAAACGAAGCGGCAAGTGCTGTAGCGAGTACGGCGATCAGCAGCCGGCGGCGCCAGAGAAGATTTCCATAGGCGTCGGCGGCTGCGTCTCGCGCGCGACCGGTTGCTGCCTCAACAATTTGCGCATTCATATCGGCTAGTCTTTCGCCAGGCTTATCCACGCCGCGCCCTCGAAGGGAACCGGCAGGAATCGCCGGTTGATTTCATCGACAGTGGCGTGGGGGTCGACATCGGCAAACACATTCGGATGGAACCATTTCGCCAGCACCTCAAGAGCCACGATGTTGAGCGGGCTGTTGTGGAAGTTATGCCAGAGACTGTGTGCATCGCCTTTGTGCACGGCGCTGAGTTCGGAAATGATAGGCCTCGCAACAACCGTCTTGAGAGCAGCCAGTGCTTCCTCTTCCGAAATCCCCGGCCCCGCCACGATGCCGCCGCTCGATGCGAGGTGCCGCCCACCGGTGCCGATATAAATGTCCGGGTCCTGAGCCAGCAGATATTCGGGGCTGAGGGGACCGAACGCGCCCGGCACGACGGCCTCGCCGATGTTGATGCCGCCAGCCTCGACGATGAACCGGCCGAGATTGGCACGGCTTGGCGACATGCAGCACTGCTCCCTGGAATTGGCCTGCATTTCCATGAAAACAGACGGTCTATCGGAAATTTTCGCGACACGTTCAACGATCCGGCTTCTGTGTTCGAGATAGAAGTCGAGAAACGCCCTTGCCTCCGCTTCCTTGCCCAGAACCTTGCCCAGCAGCTCGACGCTGGGAACCGTGTTCTCATAGGGGTCGGCGCGAAAATCGATGAAGATTGCGGGAATGCCGGCGGCCGTGAGCGTCTCCGCCAAAGCCTGTGACCGCGGATCGCGGCCGATATTCCCGCTCAGGATCACAAGATCTGGCTCTGCCTCGATCGTCTTTTCTGCCGAAAGATTGCTCGCCTCGTCATCGAGCTTCGGCGCGGCTGCAAACTCGGCGAAATTTGCCTCATAAGCCTTGCGCGCCTCGGGATCGAACAGCCGTGTGCCTGCCGTCCCGACGATGCGTCTGGCCACATCCCGGTCGATAAGAGAGAGGCTTACCAACTGGCGAGCCTCTGCAAGCACGATGCGCTTCGCCGGCAATTGTACCGAGACCGTGCGACCGGCAAGGTCGGTGACGGTGATCTGCTCGGCCATGGCCGCAGGTGCTGCGAAGGCCAGGACAAGCAAGCCGAGCACAAGACGCTCAAGCGCCGGCTTTATCGGGATCGACTTCATCGCCCAGCACCTTCGCGGTGAAGAAGGCTGAACCCGATCGTGCGGCTGACCAAGGCCGGCAGAACCGTCATATGTTCCTCACCGGCAAATTCGACGTGCTTGAATGTCAGCCCGTTGGCCGCCAGGGGCGCAAGCAGCGCAGCCATCTTGCGTGAATCCGCCACCATGTCGTCGAGCTCGTCGGCGCCTATGCCGATGAGCAGCTTCTTGCCGCTCAGATCTGGGGAACTGGCGACAAAGTCACGGGCGCGACCAAGCAATTCGCTATTGTTCCACCAGATCGATGGACTGCCGGCGATATAGGTGGAGAACAAATGAGATCGCGTGAACAAGGTGTGCAAGGTGAAGAACCCGCCAAGCGAATGGCCCAACAGGGTCTGCCGGTTTCGGTTGACGGGTAGCCGCCGCTCGATCTCGGGCTTCAGGTCGCGCTCGATGAAATCCAGAAATTCGTCGGCTCCGCCCAGCTTCGGCCAGGGTTCATCCACCTTGCGCGGCGGCAGAGCGGAAGGCGACGACGGCGTCGTGTAGTCGAAGTAGCGGCGCACGACATCGAAAGGTTCTTCGGTCTCATAGCCGATTGCGACCAGCGCGGCCGGCTCAAAACCTTTTGGCTTGCGTGTCTGAAGCCGTACGGCTTCCGCTCCGATCAGGAAGGTGGCGTTGCCGTCAAGCAGATAGATTACGGGATAGCCTTCCGCCGGCGCGGCGTCGCGTGGAAGAGCCACGAATATCCGGTAGCGCCGGCCATTGGCCGACGCTGTGAGTGTAAACTGTTCCGTAGCGGGAACGGTGATCCCAACCGAAGACCCGGTCGCCTGAGCACTCGATGCAGCTATGTTCATGACGAAAATCCAGACAGCAATGAGTTTTGACAGCTCCATTCCCCACGATGGTTACGGGAAGAGATCACCGATCCGCGCCGCATCTCTCAGAACCTTCCGGTGGCCGAGAAGAAGAAGCGGCGGCCATCGACATTGAAGTCGTCACCGACCGTTCGGGTTACCGTCTTGTCGGCGACGTTCAGCACACCGCCGCGCACGGTGAAGTTCTCGTTGACGTCGTAGCTGGCGACGACATCGCCGGTCACGAAGGCATCCATCTTGGAGGCGTATTCAAGATTCCCGCTCGCCGGCACCCATGTGTACTGCTTGCCGACATAGTTGAGGTTGACGGACAGGTTGAGCTTTTCGGTGGCTTGCCAGTCGACCCCGAAATTCGCGGAGTGCTTGGGCTGATAGGCCAGCGGCCGCTCGACACCGCTCAGGTTCTTTGCGTCCAGAAACGTGTAATTGGCCTTGAAGGTCCAGCCATCGAACGGCTGTACGGAGACCGACGCCTCGATACCCTGGGTCCGGGCGCGATCGACATTCTCGTAGGTGAACATCGGCAGCCCATCGGGCGTGAAGCCGACGAAATTGGGATATTTCGTCGCCTCAGTGACATCGCCGGTACGGTTCGGCGGGAATGGGATCATGTTCTTCAGGTCGTTGCGGAAAGCGGTCACGCCACCTGACCAGATCGCACCCTCGTAAAGCAGCCCGAGTTCGACGCTCTGGCTCGTCTCGGGCTTGAGGTCCGTGCTGCCGAGCAGGTAGCAGCTGCCGCCGCAGGATATCTGCCGCCAGTTCGGGCTGTTCTCGAGCAGGGTGGGCGACTTGAAGGCGGAAGACCAGCCGCCCTTCAGGGTCAGCTCCTTCGTCAGATGATAAACGCCATAGACGCGCGGGCTGTTATGGGCGCCGAAATTCTCGTGATAATCGAGGCGGTTTCCAAGCGTCACCAGGAAATCATCCGAGAACTTTATCTCGTCTTCGATGAACAGCGCGCTCTGCCATACCGACGACGATGTGCCGCCCTCGCCCGTCAGGACATAGGGATCGTCGATGCTCTGATACCGGTGCGAGCCGCCGATCGTCAGCTTCTGGTCGAACATCATGTCGACGGGCAGCACGACCTTGCCGTCGATGCCGGCATTGTAGGCAGTATTCGGCTGATCCACACCCAGCGTGTTGCCATGGCCACGATAGTTGTGAACCCGGTCACCCCAGAGCTTCAGTTCGGTGGTGCCGAAATCATAGTCGCCGCGATGCGTCAGCGAGAGAGCGTGGCGATCGAGCGGATAGTTGTCATGCGCCTTGCGGGAATAGCCGTAGTTGAAGTCGAACTCGTTCTGAGAGTCCGGTGTCCAGGTGCCTGTCGCGTCGATGAACTTGCTGTCGCTTTCGGTGAAGCCGGCAAGTGCGGCGTTGGGATTCAGCGACGGGTCATCGGCGTTGCGATGGTCCCAGCTGCCGTAAAGCTTGAGCCCGAATTTGTCCTTCACCAGCGGACCGGACAGATAGAAACCGGTGCGCCAGGAGTCGCCGGCCTTCCTGTTCTGCTGCAGCGTGTAGTCGGTCGTGATCGAGCCATGCCAGGCGTCTGTGACCTTCTTGGTAATGATGTTGATGACGCCGCCGATGGCATCGGAGCCATACAGCGAAGACATCGGCCCCCGCACGATTTCGATGCGTTCGATCGCGTCGAGAGGCACCCAGCCTGAATCATAGTCATTGCCGCGGAACATGTTCGGCGCGGAGTTCACGCGCTTGCCGTCGATCAGGAACAGCGTGTAGCGCTCTCCGAGACCTCGGATCTGGATAGTGTTCGCGTTTCCGGCACGCCCCACCGTTACGCCTTCGACCTTGGAAAGAATGTCGCGCACGTCCTGTGCCGGCATCTTTGCGATTTCCTCGGCGGTAACGACGGTGATGCTGGCTGGAGCATCCCTCATGTCGATAGCCGATCCCGAAGCCGTGACCACGACCTGGTTCAGGACGATTGCCTCTTCCTCCTCCGCGAACGCCATCGAACTGGTCGACAGGAGAAGTGCGAGAGAGAGCTTCAATCCGCGCCGCGTCGTCGCGCAGCGTGCGGCAGTGTTTCTGTTGGTTATCCCCGATGAATGGTACATTTCAGCCCCCTGCTGATCAAAAGCTGGCTGGCAGGGCGCACCCATACTGGCTTGCTGGCTATAGATATGTTTTTCCAATGAATCCCCACGACCCGGCTATTGAACTTGAATATTTGAGTCAAGTTTTTTGTAGCCGAATACACGCCGCGACAGTTCGAAATTGGCGAGCCGTGTCTTTTCGCCAACGGCTGCTTTTGGCTGGTGCCGTCGCAGCGACAGAGCTGCCGAAAATCCCGCTATCAGAGGCAGGCGGAGAAGCTCCCAGTCGCCCGCCTCTGCCTGGGTTGCGAAGAGCATCGCCTTGCTGCGGCCGGCATGCATATCCGGACTCACGTCGATGTCCTGAAGCTCGATGCCGAGACCCAGGCCCATCGCTTTGACCAGGGCCTCCTTGCGCGTCCAGAGATCGTAGAAAACGTTGCCGCGGCGCGCCGCAGGCAGGCGCTCAAGCGCGGCCCGTTCATTCTGCGAAAAGGCTATCGAAGCGACCTCGTAAGGCGGCTCGGGCAGGATTTTCTCGATATCCACGCCGACCGGTCCCGCGGACGAGACCGCAATCAGGATCCTGTTTGCGCTGTGAGAGATATTGAACTCAAGATCGCAGCAAGGATGACGAAGCGAAGGCTTGCCCCATTCGCTGACATCGAAGACGAGGCTTTTCGCATTCACGCCAAGTCGAGCCGCAAGAACGCGCCTCAACGAAGCATGCGCGGCGACGAAAACTGCGCGCTGCGCTGCGGTCTTGAAGCTTGCAGCCCTTTTGCTTTCGACCTCGTCAAGCAGCATGATGTCGGCATCCGGTGCGTAGTCGGGCCGCACTTCCACCTGCCAGACGAGGATCTCTCCGGCAGGAAGCCCGAACGTCTCGTGCAAGCGGACCGGAAGAACTGCCTCAACCACGAAGTGTCGCTCCGCCGTCGACATAGACGTCGGCCATGGTGATGTGAGCGGCACGGTCGGACAGCAGAAACACGACGGCATCGGCGACGTCTTCCGGCGTTGCGAGCTTGCCGAGCGGGATGCCTGCCTTGAAGGTCTCGGGCGAACCGGCAATGACATTCGCCGCGCCATCGGCATCCGCCCACATGCCGGTCTGCATGGGTGTGAGCGTGGAGCCGGGAGCAACGATGTTGCAGCGGATGCCATGAGGCGCCAATTCAAGCCCGAGACAGCGCGTGAACATCGTTGCTGCCGCCTTCGAGGCTGCGTAGGCCGCCATGCCGTGCCGGGGAACCCCGGCGGCATTGGAACTGACCGTGACGATGCTGCCCCTGCGGCGCGGCGTCATGCGTCTTGCGAGCGCGCGGCCCAGATGGAAGACACCTTGCGCATTAACAGTGAAGACACGCTGCCACGCGGCGTCGGTGGTATCCGCCACCAGCCCGGTTGCCAGAACGCCGGCAACGCTGACGCCGATGTCGATCGGCCCCCATTCGGTCTCGATCTTCTCGACAAGCGCCTCGACCGCCGAACCGTCCGTCACATCGAGCACCTCACGGCGAACGCCGTCGAGAACCGGCACGCCTGAAACGTCCAGGTCAGTCGCGACTACTCTTGCGCCTTCCGCATGCAGCGCCTCGACCAGGGCAATTCCGATCCCGCCCGCCGCACCGGTCAGAAGCACGATCTTGCCGGCAAGACCCGAGGGGCGTGTTGCGCGCGCGGTTCCGTTCGACAGGGAAACGTCGCTCATAGTGCCGCCTCTAACTGCGCGGTGGCGAAGGGGACCCCACAAGTCGCGGCGACATAGGCAACCGCCATGTCGTGCTTTTCGCGGGAGAAATCGGCCACGGCATCGGCTACGAAGAAAGGCTCGATATCGCGCATGAAGGCCTCGCCGGCCGTCATCAGGCAGCCGATATGCGCGTAGATTCCACAGACGATAAGCTGATCCCTGCCGCGAACGCGCATCAGCGTTTCAAGGTTGCTGCGCTGAAAGGCGCTGTAGCGGTGCTTCACCAGAACGAAATCGCCGGTCGCCGGTTCAAGCTCCGGCAGTATCGGCTGATGCTCCGCCTCCCCGCTCATTCCCGGACCCCAGAGATCGGCCTGCAGGCCGCGATCGCGCCGGTCCTGATTGCCCGTCTGCGCTGTATAGAACACTGGTATGCCGGCAGCCCGGCAATGGGCGATCAGCCTGGCGATGTTTGCGATAACCGGAGCAATCGGCGATTCTCCGGGCTGAAAAGGGCGTACGAAATAGCGCTGCATGTCATGCACCAGAAGTGCTGCACGCTCGCGCTCCGGCTTCCAGGGAGCACGCGCGACCGGCAATTCTTCGGCTGTCGGCAAGGCATAGGCCGGTATCTGGGGCAGGCCCTTGGCAGTCACTGAATATTCTCCTCGTTTTGCGTCAGGAATTCGCCACGCAGGCGCGCCCTGAGTTCCTTGCGGCTGACCTTGCCGGCAGCCGTGGTTTCGAAACGATCGACGAAGATGATCTGGTCCGGCACCTTGAAAGCCGCGATGCCGCGTTTTCTCATCCAGGCCTTCAAGGCGGAGGATTTCAGGCCTTCTTCCTGCGCGATGACGAAGGCACAGCTTCGCTCGCCCAACGTCGGATCGGGTATCGAGACGATGGCGGCGTCGAACACCCCGGAATGCGCCAGCAGATGATCCTCGATCTCCTCGGCGGAGATTTTCTCGCCGGCCCGGTTGATGTGGTCTCCAGCGCGGCCGAGAACTTCGAGATAACCTCCAGCCAGCCGGCGCACCACGTCTCCCGTGCGGTAGAAACCGTCCGGCGTGAATGAGCGCTGATTGGCACCATCGTCATTGTGATAGGCGCGGATCGTGTACGGTCCACGGGTCAGGAGATAACCCGGCTTGCCCTCCTCGACCTCCTTGCCCTGATCGTCCACCACCAGAACCTCGTCGTCCGGGCTGATGGGGCGCCCTTGCGTGTTGATGACAATGTCGTCGGGATCATCCAGGCGGGTATAGTTCACCAGCCCTTCGGCCATGCCGAAGACCTGCTGCAACTGGCAGCCGAGCGTCGATTTCACGCGTTTTGCCGCTTCCGGAATGAACTTCGCACCGCCTACCAACAGGACCTTCAGGCTGGAAAGGTCGTGCGTATTTGTGGGCGCCGCCTGTATCCAGAGCAGCGCCAGCGGCGGCACCAGACCGGTGATGGTGACGCGCTCGCGCGCTATCAGCGGGAAGGTGAAGTCAGGATTGGGAGCAGAGCTCATAACCACCCGCGCACCCGCATAGAGCGCACCCATATGGCCGGGCGAGCTCATCGGGAAATTATGTGCGGCAGGCAGCGCTACGAGAAACACGCTGTCCTGCGTCACGCCGCAAATCTCGTTGCTGGCGCGGAAACTGTAGATGTAGTCGTCGTGGGTGCGCGGGATGAGTTTTGGCAACCCGGTGCTGCCGCCGGAAATCTGCATGAAGGCAACGGCGGCAGGATCAGGATCGGCAGGCAGGTTCGCCGTGTCGGCCACACAGGCATCGAGTGCCATGAATTCCTGCGCATCGCCGACGATCACCACGTGCCGTACTTCAGGCACCGCGTCCCGCAGGTCGCGGGCAAGCACGCGATAGTCGAAACCGTCATAGTCCGCACCGGCGATATAGGCTGCTGCTTCGGATCGTTGTGCGAGATGCACGATCTCGGTCAGCCGGTGTGCCGGAAGGCTGTAGACCGGGACGAGACCTGCCCGAAACAGCCCGAAAACGACGGAGAAAAACTCCGCGATATTGCCCAGTTGAACGACCACCCTCTGCCCCGGCACCAGGCCAAGGGCCAGAAAGCCGGCTGCATGCGCCTCGGCCCGGCGGTGCAGTTCGGCGTAGCTCCAGCGCCGTGCCCCATCGACTACGGCGATAGCGTCGGGCCGCTCGGCAGCGCGATCGCGAAGGAACCCCGGAAAGGTCTCGCCGCGCCAGTAGCCGGCCTGACGGTAAAGGCGCGCAAACTCATCGGGCCAGCGCTGTTCGACGGGCTTCATATCCGCGCCCCTTGCGTATCGATGCCGAGTGCCGCAAGCAACGCGCCGAATTTAGCGCCCGTTTCTTCAGCTTCGGCCCATGGATCGGAGCCCGGTACGATGCCGGCTCCCGCATAAAGCCGCGCCTCGCAGCCGCTTATCTCGGCGCAGCGGATCGTCACATACCAGGCGCCGTCGCCGCGCCCGTCGCACCATCCCACCGTGCCGGCATAGAAATCCCGGTCATGGGGCTCGAGCTGGCCGATCAATTGCGCAGCGCGGTCCCGTGGCAGGCCGCAGACGGCAGGTGTCGGATGAAGTGCGGCGGCGAGAACGACCGCAGGAACCGTCTCGTCCCTGAGTTCGCCCTCGATACGGGTGCCCAGATGCCACATGCTCCTCGTGCTGGTCAGGGACATCCCTTCCGGCCGCGAAAGGTGCCGGCAATACGGTGCCAGCGTGTCGAGTATGAACTCGACGACGATCTGGTGCTCGCGCCTGTCCTTGTCGGAACGGCCGAGTGCGGCGGCAGCGGCGGCATCGACCGCAATATCGCTCTGGCGACGCGCCGAGCCTGCCAGCGGATGCGACGAAATACGCGCGCGCGCCTTGGACAGCAGCAACTCGGGTGTCGCGCCTACCAGCGCACGGGAGCGGCCCGCTTTGTGCGGCAACGGGACCATAAAGGCGGTGATTGCCGGATCGATCGAAAGCCGCGCGAGCAGCATGCCAAGGTCGATCGGATGTTCCGCAACCGCCACCAGACTGCGCGCCAGAACGATCTTTGCCAGCGCGTCCGTCTGCCCTTCTTCCGCCGCCATGATCGCTAGCGCGCGCTGCACCGCGGCAACGTAACCCGCCGGCTCCGGCTCCGGTCGCAGACGCCAGCGGCCTGCGTGGCGAGCGGCCGAAGGCACCGGCTCGGGCGTCTTCGTCACCTGCGAAGCCTGCCACAGATAGTCATCGGCATCGCGATCGAACGGGAGAGCGCCGGCGATCAACGCGTCAGCACCGACCTTGCTGAAGAATGAGCCGACACGCTCCCCGAGACTGGCCGCAGGGCCACGCTGGAGTGCGGCCTCCATGCCGAGACCGCGAATTGTCCCGCGGCGCGACTGGAAGGCGAACAGCAGATCTTCCTGCAGGGCCGAAGCCGCTACCACTTTGCGCGCAAGAGCGTTCATCGCCCGCCTCCGCTGAGCGTCGAAAGGAACGGGCGGTTATGGAGCTTGATAATGTTTTTCATCATCTTTTGCCTGTCATTGAAATTCTTCGGCACGCGTATCGACCTTGGGCATCACTACTCCGCAGCCTCCTGCGGCCGCATCGGTGCGACCGTTCCAACATGAGGTTCGGCCTCCAGGATCAGTGTGTTGAGCAACGGCCCGAGAATCTCGAGCGACGCCGGAGAGATGATGTCTTCGTGCGAGCAATGCGCCAGACGATGGATCGAAACCGAAGACACGCGGCTGTTCCAGCACGTCTCCGGGTCGATACCCGGCGGGACCGACTTGCCGGCGACGAAGAGGGTTATCCGCCCATCATAGTCTGGCGTGCTGGCCTTCGAGAGCAGGGTGACGCTGTCGCCGTAGTTCTCGAAAATGTGGCCGAACATTTCCTCCTTTTCCCGGCGGAAATCATCGTCCATCACATCGGCCATGGCATCGTTGATGAACTGCTCCTGCTCACGTTCCGCGCCGAGATTGGCTTGCGCACCGTCGGGGTCGCTCCAGTCGTGTTCCTCGGATGGGTAGGTATCGAGCAATCCCAGGAACCGGACCGTCTCGCCCAGACGCCGGAGCCTGACCGCAAGCCCGTAGGCAATCGTGCCACCGAGCGAATAGCCGAGAAGATAGTAGGGTCCTGAGGGCTGCACCTCGCGCAGGATGGCGAGCTGCCTGTCGCACAGCTCTTCCATCGTCTCGCTTGTGGCAATCGGCCCATGCGGCCGGGGCGATTGCAGGCCGATGATCGGCATGTCCTTTTTCAGGTAGCGCGACAGAACGCTGTACTGCCAGGACACGCCCGACGCCGGATAGATACAGATCAGTGGCGGTCCCTCGCCCGGCCTGAGACGGATCACGAGTTCAAAACCGTCCTTGGCCATGCCGCCGACCAGTTCGCCGGCAACGAAGTGTTCCGCGAGTTTCGCAACCGTCGGCATCACCATGATCTGGCCGACGGAAAGCTGCCGCTTCAGGTCGCGGCGGATACGTGCCGCCAGCCGCATCGCCAGAAGTGAATGACCGCCAATTGCAAAGAAGTCTTCCTCTGCTCCAACCGTCTCGCGGCCAAGCAGATCGGCAAAGATTTCGGAGATCCGGCTCTCCAGTCCTTCAGCCGCCGCCCTCCCCGCGGCGGACTCAGCCGCCGCCGGCAGCGGCAGCGCCTTGCGATCCAGCTTGCCGTTGGGCGACAGCGGCAGCGCGTCCATAGCGATGAAGGTGGCCGGCACCATATGGCCCGGCAGTACCGCCTTCAGCGTGTCCGCGAAGGTGTCGAGCGCTGGCGATCCGTTCGGGACAGCTACGACATAGGCCACCAATTGACGTTCATCCGCACCGGCAAGACCGGGCTGCCCGACCTGGACGGCATTCACCACGGCCTGTTGCACGCCCGGCAACCGCTCGATCTGTGCCTCAATCTCGCCGAGTTCCACGCGCTGGCCGCGGATCTTGATCTGATGATCGGTGCGGCCGAGATATTCCACCTGTCCGTCCGGCAGCCAGCGCGCCAGATCGCCGGTGCGATACATCCGCTCCGCTTCAGTAAAGGGATCGGCGACAAACCGCGAAGCAGTCAGCTCGGCACGGCCAAGATAACGAAGCGCAAGCTGCACGCCGCAGAGATAGAGTTCTCCCGCGACCCCGACGGGTACTGGGCGGAGCAGATGGTCGAGGATGCGCAGTTGCGTATTCCACACCGGCAGGCCGATCGGCACGCCGCCACTTCCGGCGACAAGATCGCCCGAAGCAGGAGCGTAGGTGACATCGACGGCGGCTTCCGTGGGGCCATAGAGGTTGTGAAGTTCTGCACTGAACAGACCGGCGAATTCCCGTGCCAGACCCTTGGCCAATGCTTCGCCGCTGCAGAAGACCCGCTTCATTGAAGAACAGGGCTGCGCGCCCGGTGCGGCAGTCTCCTTCGTCGTGGCAAGAAAAACGGCAAGCATGGAGGGCACGAAATGTAGCGTCGTCACGCCATGAGTTTCGATGAGGTCGAGCAGCGCGGCAGGATCGCGATGCGCCTCGGGCGGCGCCATCACCAGACTTGCGCCGACCACATAGGACCAGAAGAATTCCCAGACCGAGACGTCGAAGCCACAAGGCGTCTTCTGCAACACCACGTCGCTGCGATCGAGCGGATATTGGTGCTGCATCCAGAGGATGCGGTTGACGATTGCCGCATGTGACACGACCACGCCCTTCGGCCTGCCGGTCGTGCCGGACGTGTAAAGCACATAGGCCGGATGCTGTGGCGTCAGCGCCTGATCCGCCGACAGGTCGCGAACCTCGATAGAAAAATCGGCAAGTTGCTCGAACAGGAGCAGGGGCACCGTTTCCTGGACGAGCGACCGCGAACCGGCATCGGCGATGACAAGGCGCGGCTTCGCATCGTCGAGCATGAAGGCGAGCCGATCGGGCGGATAGCTCAGGTCGAGCGGAAGGAAGGCTGCGCCCGCCTCGATCACCGCCAGAATGGCAAGGCTCAGCCGAGCGGAACGCGGCAGGGCAACGGCGACGATGTCGCCCGTCTTCACCCCTTCCCCACGCAGGCGCTCCGCCAGATGCAGGACCTGCTGGCGGACCTGGCGGAAAGTCAGTTCGCCGTCCGCGTCGACAAGCGCAATGTCGTCGGGCGTGCGCCCCGCCTGGGCGATAAGCAGATCGCGCAATGTCAGCGACGGTAGAGGATGAGAGGTCGTGTTGATGCTCTTGATCAGTTCCCTATCTTGAGGCGTCCAGACCGGAAGCGCAGCGACCGGACGTTCCGGCTGGCGGGCAAGCACTTCGAGCACACCGGCGATCCGTTCCGCCAGCGCGCGTGGATCGGCAACGGCACCGCGATTTTCAATGAGAAGCGTCAGTTCGCGGCCGGGCAGCACCAGCAGCGCCAGCGGATAGTGGCTGTAGCCGCGATTGTGGACATTGCGGACGCGAAGCCCGGCAAGGTCTCGCTCCAGATATTCGTTGTCGGGGTAGTTCTCGACCACGAGCAGCGTGTCGAACAGCGTCTTGCCGCCGGCCAGCGCCTGGATTTCACCGAGGCCGAGATCGTCACGCTCCATCAGCAAAGCGTGCTGCGCCTGCATGCCCTGCATCTGATCCCAGAGCGAGACCTCCGGGCGCAAGGCTACCCGCACGGGAATGGTCGTGAGGAACAGGCCCACCTGCTCGCCAATGCCGTCGATTGGTGCCGAGCGACCGGCAATCGGCGTGCCGAAAATCACCTCGTCGCGACCGGCCATCGAGCCTAGAACAAGCCCCCAGACGGCCTGCATCAGCACATTAAGCGTAACGCCGCGCTGACGCGCCTGCGAAAGCAATGCGTCTGATAACTCCGCCGGCAATGACAGTTCGTGTTCCTCGACCGTGCCGGTCGCCGTCACATGATCGAAAAGGCAGGTCCGGGCCGCACCGTCGAGTGCTGCCGTCCAGATCTCCCGGCTCGGCGCGGCATCGCGTGCCGCCAGTCTGCGCACGACGTCGGCGTAGCTGACGGTCTGAGGCGGCAGCTCGCGGGCATCGAGCGCGTAGGCATCGAGAAGATCGCGAAGAAGCAACGGTGTCGACCAACCATCGATCATCAGGTGATGAACCACGATCAGCAGGACATGCCGTTCCTCGCCAAGCCGCACCAGCGCGGCGCTCAACAGCCGCCGGAAGGCAGGACCGACATGGTCACGTTCGACCGCCAAAGCCTGAATCCGCTCCAGTGCGGCGGCTTGCTCGTCAGCAGCCAAAGCGGAGAGGTCGTGCTCAGCCCATGGCCAGAGATGTTCCGCCCCTTCAGGCAGCTTCGGAACCAGCAGCAGCGGCTCGTCGCGGCCCTCCATGTCAAAGACACCGCCAAGTTGCGGATAGCGGCGCAAGACGGCGTCGAAGGCGCGGCGAAGCCTTGAAATGTCGAGAGCGCCATCAAGATCGAGCCGTGTGTAGGCATTGTATGTCCCCGCCTGGTCGCCGAGCTGTGCGTGGAACAGCATGCCTTTCTGTGTTGGAAGAACCGGCACCACGGCATCGATCGGGCCGTAGCGTGCCCGCAGCGCCATCGTCTCCGCGGGCGTGAGCGAAGGCGTTGCGACAGGCTCTGCCGCGGTGGTCTGGGTCGCCAGCGGCTTAATCGCGAGCGCAATATGCCGCGCATCGCGCTCGGCGAAAATATCGCGTGGCCGCAAAAGGAAGCCCTCAGCACGCAAGGCACTGCAAAGCATGATGGCGGTGATGCTGTCGCCGCCAAGCGAGAAGAAATCGTTGTCTACGCCCACGGCGGGTAGCTTCAGAGCCTGTGCCATGGCTTTGCAGACGAGAAGCTCGCCAGCCGTCGATGGCGCCGCCTCTACCGATACCATCGGAGCCGGGAGCCGCGCGCGATCCACCTTCCCGTTCACTGTCAGCGGAAACGCATCCAGCACGACAATCGCCGCCGGGATCATATAGTCGGGCAGTTTGTCTTTCAGGCTGCGGCGCAAGGCGTTAGAGAGCGACGGCCTGTCTTCGCTAGCCGCTCGATCCATCGTGCAGTATGCGATCAGGCGATGGCTGCCGTTCATCGCCTCCGCGATCACCAGCGCTGCCTGCACGCCGGACAGCGCCAGCAACGCCGTTTCGATCTCTGCCCTCTCGACCCGGTAGCCACGCACCTTCACCTGATGGTCGCTGCGGCCGATGAATTCGACCAGCCCCACTTCGTTCCAGCGGACACGATCGCCGGTACGATACATGACCTCGCCGGTGCGGAAGGGATTGGCGACGAAGCGCTGTGCTGTCAGGTCGGGCCGCCCGAGATAACCACGGGCAAGGCCGCTGCCCGAAATATAGAGCTCACCAACGAAGCCAACCGGCATCGGCTGCAGATGCCCGTCAAGGATATAGACCTGCGTGTTGCCGATCGGTCGGCCAACCACCGGATGCTCCGCCACGCTAACCGGCGCGCGCAGTGTGTCGACGGTGTATTCCGTTGGCCCGTAGAGATTATGCGCCTGCAGGTCGATGTGTTGTCGCAAGGCGGTCCAGAGCGCAGGAGATGCTGCTTCACCGCCAATCAGCAGCACGGTCGGACGATAGCGGCCGGGCGCGAGAAGCCCGCAATTCATCATCTGCGCGCAGAAGGAAGGCGGCAGATCCATGGCGTCGATGCCGAGCAAATCGATGACCTCGACGAACCCTTCGGCATCACCGCGCAACTCATCGTCGATAATATGCAGTTCCTGCCCGAGCAGCATCCAGAAGATCTGCAGCCAGGACGAATCGAAGGCGAAGGAATGGGTATGTGCTGCCCGCAGCGTTCTCCCCGATTGCCTCGCGGCGAAGGCTTCGAGACCCGGCTCGTAGATCGTCGGCCGATGCGACAGAAGCAGGTTGAGCAAGGCACCGTGGCTGTTCATGACGCCCTTGGGGCGACCGGTGGAGCCCGAGGTGAAGATCACGTAGGCGATCGAGTTGGCGCCGATTGGCGCCTTTCTTTCGGCTGCAGCAACCAGGGTTTCCGAGCAGGCGGCACAGGCGGCGATCACCGACGGATCATCGAGGCAGATCAGGTCCAGGCCGACCGGCAGATATGTGGCCTCGCTCTGCGTGGTCAGAGCTATGACTGGCCGCGCGTCCTCGCACATCATGGAGAGACGCTCGACGGGATAATCAAGATCGAGCGGCATATGCGTCGCACCACTTGCAAGCACGGCAAGCATGGCCACCACTGCCTCTTCCGAGCGGGGCAGCGCGACGGCGACGACATCGCCGGGGCCAATGCCTCTGCCGATGAGAAGGCGCGCCAGACGGAAAACGCGCGTCGACAGCTCCGCAAATGTCAGGGCGGTTTCGCCGAAGACCAGAGCAGTCGCATCGGGCGTCTTCGCTACCTGCGTGATGAAGACATCGAGAATGGTGGTGAGTTCCGCCGGCTGCGCGATGGCAGCGCCAGTGGCGCTCGCGGCAATCAACCGAGCCTCGCTGTCTTCCGTCACCGGCAGGCGTGCGATCGAAGTTTCATTGTCCTCGCAGAACGCCTCGATCAGGCACGCCAGGCGCGTTGCATGGCGGTGCAGATCGTCCCCGTCGTAAAGCGACGCATCGGCGCGCAGTTCGAGCGTGACGACCCCCTCATGAATGAGAATGCCGAATTCGATATCATCGACGGGACCTGTCGCGAGGTGATGGGTGACGCCACGGAGGTCGCCGAATTTCAGGTCGTAGTCGAACATGCGATAGTTGACGACCGGGCCGTATAGCGCCCTTCCGCTGCCGACCAGGCCCAGATCGCGCTGTATTTGCTCCGCATCGTAACGCTGGTGCCTGCGCACCTCGCGCAAGGCCGCCTTGACGCGTTCGGCAATTGCGATGAGCGGGAGCGCACCGTCGACATCGACGCGCACCGGCAGCACGTTGACGACCGGCGCCACAGAATTGATGGCAGCTGACCCCATGCGGCGCATGAAGGGAATGCCGACCACCTGACGCGCCTCGCACGAGGCACGGAAGAGATAGGCAGCCACTGACGCCATCAGGATGTCGAATACGGCAACCTTGTGCTGCGCCGCGGAAGCTTCCAACGTCGCGAGGCTTTTGGACGGCAGCCGATGCGAATGCGCCACCACGCCGGAGGTGTTTTCCAGACTGGGCAGATCACGGCGAATCGACAGATTGCAGGCTGCAGGAATATCCCCGCAGTACCCTGCCCAGAAATCGCGGTCCGCCGAAAAGGCAGCGGATTGAGCGTAGGCGCGGTATTCCTCGACGACCTCCGAAACGCTCCCGAAAGACGCCGGGCCGACCGGTTCACCACGCAGGCTCAAGCTATAAATCTCGGCGATCCGCCGCGTCAGCGCGTTGAAGCTGAAGCCATCGAGTATCACATGATGGTAGCGCTGGTACCAGAACCAGTGCGGCGCCCCATCCGTTTTGCCGAGATTGATCAGCACCTGTCGGCAAAGCAGCCGCTCGCCGCTGGCCGGCAGATCCTCTGCGATATCGCCTTCCATGAAAGCACGCGCGGCGCTTTCTGCGTCGGCTGCACGGCTTAGATCGAGGATTTCAGGATCGGCGATGAAAACCGGGTCCGGCATGCCCTGCCAGGCTCCGGCCTCGTCCTCGAAATAGCGTGCTGTGACCGTATCGGCCTCGGACAGGCCAATGCGGATCGCTCTTTGCAGCACTTCGACATCGATTTCGCCTCGGAACTCGATGCCATGCGCAATGACATAGCGGTTCTTGCGCGCAGCGACCTGGTCTGCCAGCCAGATGCCGAGCTGAGTGCTTACGAGCGGAAGTTTATGCATGACAAGTCCCTTGGTTCCGCACCGGGCAGAGCGGGTGCGTGCACCTCACGCCGCAATGGGGCTGAGGTCGGTCCACACGCTTGCGATATGAGCGAGGCAGGCCTCGCGGTCCTGTGGACCGAACACCACGCTCCAGCCTGCCGGCACACCGGCGAAGGCAGGCCACAGGCTGTACTGTCCGGCCCCGTTGAGCAGCGCCAGAAAGCGATGCCGCTCATCGTCGAAAGGGTTCACATTGAGATCATCGGTCACGGTGTTGCCTCCTCGATTGACCGATTAAGCTACCAGGGCCGTGGCCGAGCTTTTCTGCCGCAGCAGCTCCCACATGCCATCGATGGTCGGGCGCCGGGCAAGCTCGACGAAGTTCACCTCGATATCTGCCTGCTTCCATTCGGCCACGAGCTGCATGGCGGCGATGGAGTTGAGGCCGAAATCCATGAGATTGTCATCGTCGGCCGGCTCATCATCGAGGAAACGCATGACCTGTTGCCTGAGCATCTCTTTCGAAAGGGATGCATGCGTCACCGGATCATTTGAAAGCATCCTGGCCTCCTGATGTTTCAGTCGCCGCTGCGCGGCCTTCATGTGAAGATGTCGAAGAACGGAGCGTCATGAGCTGGCTCCTTCAAGGCCTGCGCGCAGATCGATCAGCCCCGCCGGACGCATCGCGCGGAACAGCAAGGCCAGAAGCAGGCCCAATGCCAGAGCCGTCACGCCGAGCAGGAGAATGCTCTGCGCCGGCAAAAACACATTGGCGAGCGCACCAATGGCCAGAGCGCCGACAATGTCGCCCAGCGTATCCTGCGCTGCCCACAGGCTGTTCACGCGCCCGAGATAGCTGTCGGGCGTGTGCGCCTGGATCATGGTGTATTGCAGGAGAGAGGCGATGGCGGTCGCATAGCCGTAGACGGCAAGGGCCGGAAGCGCGAAGTAGATGTGGCCACCCGCCCCGAGTGCCACGACGCACCCAAAAGCCAGCATGCACATGCCGAGCATGACCAGATCTGGTCGTTCGAGATTGCGCGCCCAGCCGCTCAGCACGGCACCCGCGGTCGCGCCGATCGGCACGGCCGAATACATCAATCCGGTCTCGAAGGCGCCGCCGCCAAAGGGGCCGGAGGCGAGCGCCGGAAACAGGATCCTGATCGAACTCGTCAGCGTCAGCAGCGTGCCGATCGCAAAGATGCCAAGCAGCAGACGCTGCCGGAAGAGGAAGACAAAAGCCTGCGCCAGCATGCGCAGCGGATGCTCGATCTCGTGTCGTTCAGGCACCATCCGCGGCAGGCTGAGCAGCGTCAGAACCGTCAGCAACGTGCCCACCGCAGCTATGCCGTAATTCCAGGTGAGGCCAACCCACGCTATGATCATCCCGCCCAATGCGGGTGAGACGATGCTGGCGAACCGTCCCGTCATCATGCCGAGCGCGCCCGCCTGCATGAGATTCTCACGGCCGACGATATGCGGCATTGCCGCCATGAGCGCGGAAACACCCAGCGCGCCGAAGAAGCCGTCCCAGAAGGCGAGCGCACAAATCGCGACCACCGAAGGAGAGTCGAACGCGCTGTTGACGGCCAGGGCGACGAAGCCGAGGCCGCAGATGCTGCGGGCAAACAGGATCAAACGCCGGCGGTCGTAGAGATCGGCCAGCACGCCGCCGAGAAGCAGCCCTGCAAACATTCCCGCGCCATCGAGTGCTGCCACGATGCCGACCTGAAAGCTCGACCCTGTGATCCCGTAGACCTGGATCGGGACGCTGACCGCAAGCATGCCGAGCCCCATCAGCGAAATGGTCCGTGCCAGAAGGACGTGCCGGAAATTGGCGTTGGTCCTGAGCAGCGATATGTCGACGAAAAGGCGAGACATCGTCATGGCCGGGCTCCGCCTGAAGCCTGTCGAAGCTCCGGCTGTGTGAGAGCCGGAACGATCCGTCGCGGCCTCGTCCGGGGCAGTTCGAGACCGGCTGCGTCCAGAAGCATGCCAAGCACGGCATCGCTATGCCTGTTCAGATAGAAGTGTCCGCCTGAAAATACGCGTCGCGTGAATTTGCCACTCGTTTCCTTTTTCCAGTCATCAAGCCACTCGACCGGGCAGTCCCGGTCCTCGCTGCCACCCATTGCCGTCATGGGCATCGCCAAAGGGGATCGCGGCTTGTAGCGCCAGGTGCCAAGTGCCATCAGATCGGCCCGCAAGGCCGGTATGATCGAAGCCATAAGCCGTTCGTCGGCCATTGCCTCCTCGCTCATCCCATCAAGACGGCGGACGAGTGCGCGCAAGTCCTCCTCGCCGAGTTCGGAACAGGCATCGCCTCGATCGTCACCCGGCGCGCCCCGCGCCGAGACGAAGAGATGCGGCGGCGGATTCAGGCCCCGTTCGGACAGAAGATGCGCCACCTCGAAAGCAACGAGCGCGCCAAAGCTGTGGCCGAAGAACACGACGTTGCCGTGATCGAGAAGCGGAGCGATCGCACGGGCCGCACCCTCGACGAGCAGGCTGAAATCCACGAGCGCGGGCTCGGATGCACGCGAGCAGCGCCCCGGATACTGGACCGCAACGAGATCGGCGGCATCACCTACACGCCAGGCCCAGCGGGCGAAATAGGCAGCGCTTCCCCCACCGAACGGAAAGCAGACGATACGAGCTTCAGGTTCGACGACGTCACGGAAACGGACAAGCCAGGGGCTATCGACGAACCGCTCGCTCAACTCGGACATGGTGGCCACAGCGTTTCCTATAAGTCTGACGCGCCTATCCAGACGGTGGCGGCGCAAGGGTGGGAGACACGCCGATCGCGCCTGCTCGGCCCTGCAACACAGGGACATTTAAACTTGATATTTTTCCTCATATATAGGAAGGACGGTTTCACGTCGACCGAAGCGGGCTACGCCAGAACGGCAAATAGCTACGCACAAACGGCGAGGGGAACTGCCGGCAGTTAGACAATCTGGATTTCTGATTGGGACCGATCTTATGCAGCACGTGGCACTGAAGCCCGAGATTCCGCATCAGCTGTTTGTTGGCAGCGTCGATAGCGTGCCCACCTGCACGACCGATTCCAGGACCTACGAGATCTGGCCGAAGCTTCTCCTGATGGTGCTGATGCAGGGCGTCCAGCACTTCGTGGTCGACGGCATGCCATTTCACATCGACGCCGGTCAGGATGAAGGAGCCGCCCCGCTGGTGTTCATGCTCAACGTCGCTCGCCGTTCGACTTTGCGGTTCATTCATGACCACGACGCCCCGATCCGCAAGGCGATGATTTCCGCCCCGCGGCCCTGGCTGGACTGGCTGATGCAAACGCAGACGCAAGGATCGACGACGCTCAACCGCTTCCTGTCCGAGCACCTCGCACAGTTTCGCTACGTCCCATGCCGTCATGTGACGACCCTTGCCGAACAGCTGATAAATCCGCCGCCGTCAATGCAGGGTGAGATTCGAACGCTTTACCGCAGTTCGCGCGGCCTCGACATATTGTCGTCCTCGTGGGCGACGCTTCTCGATCACCGGGAACATCGCGAGAAGCCCGGCCTCATGAGTCTTCGCCAGAGCGAGCGCGTCCGGGACTACATTGTCGACAATCTCGATGACGTGCTGACGATCGACAGGATTGCGCGGGATGTCGGAGCAAGCGTCTCTTCCGTGCAACGGCATTTCAAGGAGCATTTCGGGCTGACGGTCTTTGAATTCATCCGTGCAAGGCGGCTTGAACGCGCCAGCGATGCGCTGCAGCGCGACGGCATCTCGATCGCGCAGGCAGCCCATCTCGCCGGCTATGCCAACTCCGCGCACTTCACCACTGCCTTCAAAAGGACCTATGGCGTTCTGCCGAGCCACCGACGCAGATAAAGTGGCAGAATTGTGCGCTGCGAGCGGAACATCTGGCAGATCCTGTCTCGAATTCTGTTCTGAACGAGATTGAGACAATCGGACGCGGCTCGACCCGAAATGTCAGGTCAATTTTCGCGGTTCCCACTTCCGACGCACGCATAATTCCCGGCTTCGGCGCGCTTATCCGGGATAGGCGGCCTGCAATGCCGCCATGTTTTCAACTACATGCGGACCCATCGCCTGAAACACTTTAGCCGCTATCAGAACCGCCACGACACGCCTCGCTCTGCGGGATCGACAAGCCGCGACACGCCGATCGCAGCCCCGCTTCACCCTCTGTGGGCCGATCGAAAAACGCCTGAAATCAAGCGTGATCGCTCGCCTATTGCAGTGCAGCATAGCCGCATTTAAATTGCGACGGTCTCGGTCGGCTGCGTGATCGGCAAGCACCATCAGCTGAATACAAGAGCCTCCGACGCGCGGATTGCCGCCGCGTTCAATCCTGATTGGAGTACGGTTTGATACCGGCGGACATCGCTTTCACGACTGTCGATCAGAACAGGATCAATCGATTTAAGATCGGATTCGTGGTGCGCGCAATCAGGACTAACTTCGCCATATGACGAGCATCACCGGTCGGCTAATCAAGGGAAGCATGTGGCTGAGCCTGTCCCGCGCGATCGTGAACGGGCTGGCGACGCTGAGCACTTTCGTGCTGGCGTGGAACCTGACGCCTTCCGATTTCGGCGTCGTCGCGCTGGGCACGACGATGCTGCTGATCGTCAGCACCGTCACCGAATTATCGCTCACCGAAGCGCTCATCCGCCACAAGGCGCCCGACGAATCGCATTTCAGCGCCGCGTGGACGCTCAACGCCACGCGCGGATTGCTGCTTTGCCTGCTGTTTGCGGTCTGCGCCTATCCGGCGTCGGTCCTGTTCGAAGAGCCGAGGCTTACCGGCGTCATGCTCGCGCTTGGCCTGAGCATGTTCATGGGCGGCCTGATCAATCCGCGCCGGATCCTGCTTCAGCGCGACCTGATCTTCTGGCAGGAATTTGTACTCTCAGTCTCGCAGAAGTTCACAGGCTTCATCGCCGCAGTTGCAATCGCGATGATCTATCACAGCTATTGGGCGCTGGTGATCGGGACGCTGGTGACACAGGCGACGAACGTCATCGTCTCCTATCTCGTGCTGCCGTTCCGGCCGAGGGTCACCTTTCAGCATATGCGGGAGTTCTTTTCCTTCTCCGCGTGGCTCACGGCCGGCCAGATCGTCAATACGCTCAACTGGCGTTTTGATTACCTGCTGGTCGGCAAGATGCTAGGCGGCACGGCGCTCGGCTATTACTCGGTCGGCAGCAACCTCGCCATGATGCCGACGCGCGAAGCGACCGCACCGCTGACGCAGACGATCTATCCCGGCTTCTCCAGCATCAGCCACGATCCGCCGCGCCTCGCCGCCGCCTATCAGCGCGTGCAGGCGCTGGTCGCCGCAATCGCGCTTCCCGCCGGCATCGGCGTCGCGGTGGTCGCCGATCCGCTTGTCAGGCTCGCGCTGGGCGAGAAATGGGTGCCGATCGTATTCGTCATCCAGTCGCTCGCCTCGGTCTTCGCGCTCCAGACGCTGGGCTCTCTGGTGCAGCCGCTGGGCATGGCCAAGGGCGAGACGCGCCTGCTGTTCATCCGCGACACGCAGATGCTGCTGGTCCGGGTTCCGATCATGGTCATCGGCCTGCTGCTCTACGGACTTCCGGGCATCGTCATCGGCCGCGTGTTCACCGGCCTGTTCAACGCGCTCGTCAACATGATCCTCGTCAAACGCTTCATCGGCGTCACGGTGCTGAAACAACTCTCGGCGAATGTGCGCGCGCTTGCGAGCGTCGTGGTGATGGCGGCAGGTGTTACGCTCGCCGCGCGCTATCTGGGCCACACCGCCGACAAGATGATGCTCGTGCAGCAACTGGCGCTCCTGGTGACGCTGGGGGGCGCTTTGTATTGCGGGTCGAGCCTGCTGCTCTGGATATTGATGAAGCGACCAGCCGGCCCCGAGATGGAGATCCAAAAGATCCTTGGCAAAATCCTGTCGAAAGTTCGCCCCGCTTGAAGGCTACGCTGCAATTTCCCGCCGCATGCACGGCTTGCACGCCAGATGGAGAATGAGAAAATGAGCTCGAAATCAAATCTGGTCCTGATCGCCGAATTGCAGGACATGATCCACGATTGCCTGAAGGACTATGTCTCCGGCAACGAGCCGGTGGCGATGGTCGATTTCCCCGACTACAAGAATGTCGGCGATTCCGCGATCTGGCTGGGTCAGATGGCCTATCTTTCATCCCGGTTCGACAAGGCGCCCACCTACATATCGTCGCTGCAGGATCACTCGCACGAGAAGCTGAACGAAGCGGCCCCGTCCGGGCCGATCCTCATCACCGGTGGAGGCACGTTCGGCGACATCTGGTCGGGACATCAGGAGCTTCGCGAGAGCATCCTGGAGCGCTTTCCCAGCCGTCTGGTCGTGCAATTGCCGCAGTCCATTCATTACAAGTCGCAAGACCACGCCGATCGGATGGCGCGGGCAATCGCAAAGCACAAGAATTTCGTGCTGCTCGTGCGCGACGAGGAATCAAAGGCGTTCGCCGAAAAGCATTTCGATTGCCGCGTGCATCTCTGCCCGGACATGGCGTTCGGCATCGGCCCGATCCAGCCGCTGGCCGCAACCGAATTTCCAGTGCTGGCGATGTTGCGGGCGGATCAGGAAAAGGCCTCGAATTACGATTTTGCCGCCTATCCCGATGTCCCGGTGGAGGACTGGATCAGCGAATCCCGCACCCCGGTGCGCATCGCCAAGGCGCTTGGTGCGGCGAAGGCGGTCGTTTCGCTGGATCCCGAGCGGATCCGCGGCGCCAAGCTCAACGCTGCCGCACACAACCGCTTCCGCCGCGGCATCCGGCAGATTTCGCGCGGGCAGGCCATCGTCACCGACCGCCTGCATGTCCACATCTGCGCGCTGCTGCTCGGCCGGCCGCATGCCGTCCTCGACAACAGCTACGGCAAGGTGCGGCGGTTCATGAACGCCTTCTCGGGCGGGACGGACCTGTCCTACAAGGCGGAATCGCTCGACGACGGGATCGCCTGGGCGCGCAGTCAGGCCGGCCTCGGAGCCGCCGCATGATGCCGTGCGTCATGCGAACAGATATCCGCGGAGGTGAAATACGATGACCACGGTCACCTTCATCATTCCCGTCCGCCATCAGGACAATGCCCGCGACTGGAGCCTTCTCAAGGCGAACCTTACCCAGACCATGGCCTCGATCTCGAACCAGACCAATGGAGATTGGCGCGGCATCATAGTGGCGAATGAGGGCGCCGATCTGCCCGATTTGCCGGAGCGCTTCGAGGTGGAGCGCGTGACGTTTCCGCCAAACAACCTGCACGAAATCGACAAGGCCGACATCGAGGCTGTCTACGATGCCTTCCGCGCCGACAAGGGACGCCGGGTGCTGATGGGCATGCTGCGCGCGCGCGACAGCCGCTTCTTCATGATCGTCGACGACGACGATTTCGTGAATGCCGGCATCGTCCAATATGCGTCGCAAAATCCCGATGCGAACGGATGGGCGATCGACCGCGGCTATATCTGGGACGATGGCGGCAAACTTCTGCTTGGATATGACGAGTTCAACCATCTCTGCGGGACGTCGCTGATCGTCCGCTCGGATCTCTATGGCCTGCCGGAAAGCTTCGAGGAAGCCTCGCTCGACTGGATCAAGACGATGCTGGGCAGCCATGTCCGCATCGCCGACATCCTCGCGCAGCGCGGCACGCCATTGGGGACGCTGCCGTTCCGTGGCGCCGTCTACCGCGTCGCCCATGCGGGTTCGCACAGCAAGGCGCCCGGCATCCTGGTCAAATATTTCCTGAGCTGGGAAGCGCTCAAGCGGCCCCGGCGCCTGCTGCGCAACCTGGGCAAGCTCCGGCTGGTCAACGAGATCGCCAAACGCGAATTTTTCGGCCAGCGAATTTAGCGCTAAGGCGCATGACTACACCGCTCAGACGCTTGGCTCAGCCGTCAAGCGGCTGGATATCCGCGTCGGCCAGAACATAGGTCGCGTAGCGGAAATCGCGGATGTTGGCGACGTTCTCGCCAAGCCATTCGAGCAGCATGAAACCGCGCACGCCGGCATCCGGCGCCTGCGGATCGCGGATGAGGATGGCCGGCCGGCCATCGACGAAGCCGAGCGACAGGGCCCAGTCGTCGGCGCGGCTGTAATTGCCATAATAGTTCGACACCTGCGCCTTGCCGCGCATGCGGGTGCGATTGACGACTTCAAGCTGGATATCCTCGCCGACGAGCGCCCGCACCGCGTCGAAGTCGCGTGCGTTGAACAGATCGACGTAACGGCGAAGACGCCGCTCGTCGTCGGCGTCCAGCGTCGGCTTGACGATCTCTTCGGGCTCCTGCGCCAGCAGGCGAAGCTGCGCCCGCCCGCGATGCAATGCCGCCTTCGTGGCGGCAAGCGTTGCCCCGGTCGCCTCGCAGGCTTCATGCAGGCTGAGGCCGAGCACATCGACGAGGATCACCGCGCTGCGCTGCTGCACGGAGAGATGCATGAAAGTGCGAAGGCCGATCTGGGCGACATGCCGGCTGTCGGCGGCACTGGTCGGGTCCTCGATCATGGATATGTCGGCCTCGCTCATGCGCGATCTTTCCCGGGTGCGTCGGCGCAGATAATCATGGGCGGCATTGTGGGCGACGCGAAACAGCCACTGCTCGGGCTGCTCGACCGTAACATTGCCGTCGAATGCCTGGAGCGCCTTCGCAAGCGCTTCCTGCACCACGTCCTCGCCGTCGATCACGGAACCCGCCATGCGGGCGCAGTAGCGATGCAGTCTCGGGCGGAGGTCGACCAGCATGGCCTCGAAAGCCGGCCGGTCCAGTTTCTGCGTTGCTGAGTTCATTGCGTCCCGTGGTATTTCCGATTTTTCTGCAATTTACCCGGCCCGGGTCGGAACCCTAGGTTGTCGGTTTCGTCCCTGCAAGCATGTGGCAGTTGCCCACGCCTCCTGTGGGAGCGTTCTCCTGATGGTTGGCCTACCAATAAGACGCCGGAGGCCCGCAAAAAGATTCTCATGCGCCTGAGAATCTTTTTGGCCATTCGCATCGTCTTTCACGTGAAGGGGCCTGCGAGCACAGGAAAACCGCTTCGAACAACGAGGAGAGACAAAATGGCTTATATCGAAGGACGCGTTGCTGCGGTGCCCGCCGCAAACAAGGAAGCCTACCGCAAGCACGCTGCGGACGCCGCCGCTATCTTCAGGGAATATGGCGCAACCCGCGTCGTCGAGACATGGGGCGACGACGTCCCCGACGGCACGATCACCGACTTCAAGGGCGCGGTGAAGGCAAAGCCGGGCGAGATCATCGTCTTTGCCTGGCATGAATATCCTTCGAAGGAAGTGGCCGACGCCGCAAACGAGAAATTCATGAGCGACCCGCGCATGAAAGAACTCGGCGCAACGATGCCCTATGACGGAAAGCGTATGATCTTCGGTGGCTTCACCTCGGTCCTCGACAAGAATGCCAAGGGCAAGATGGGCTATGTCGACGGCTCTCTGGTGCCGGTTCCCGCAGGCAACAAGGCCGCCTATCACGAGCTGTCGGTCAAGCTCATTCCGGTGCTGATGGAACATGGTGCAACGCGCGTCGTCGACACCTGGGAGGACAATGTCCCCGACGGAAAGGTCACCGACTACAAGGGCGCAGTGAAGGCCACAGGCGACGAAAAGGTCGTCTATTCCTGGATCGAATGGCCGTCGAAGGAAGTCCGCGACGCAGGCTGGGGAAAGGTGATCGCCGACCCGCGCATGTATGCGGATGCAGAGCCCTACGACAACAAGCGCCGGGTCCATGGCGGCTTCACGCCGCTCATCGACGCCTGACGCATGCCGCCGATATCCCACTCGCAATTCGATTGCGAGTGGGAGCTTCCCAGGCAGGATCAGACGATGAAGAACTCGCCGGCACTCAGGACCAGCCCCGGCGTGAGCGTCGCGAACTGCACCGGGGCGGCGCCACCAAGGCCGTCCTTGTCGAAACGCAGAAAGCCGCTCATCGGATCGTACATGATGCGATCGGTGGAATCCTGCGCAGTCGGGCCTATGCGGAAAGCACCGGCGGTCAACCAGCCGGCCGGCAAACCGGTGAAGATACTGTTCTCAAGCTGGATGGTGTCGCTTGCCGCGCTGTAATCAGTGATCTTGTCGATGTTGGTCGAGCCCAGCGGCGCATTGAACAGGAACGCATCGCTGCCCGTACCACCGACCAAGGTATCCTTGCCGGCACCACCGACGAGGAGATCGTTGCCGGCACCGCCGCGAAGCGTGTTGCTGCCGCTATTGCCGATGATCGTGTTGTTGAGGCTGTTGCCGTTTCCGGAAACACTGGCCGTGCCCACGAACTCCAGCCGCTCGACATTGGCGCCCAATGTCCAGTCGATATAGGAGCGCACGGTGTCCGTGCCTGCGCCCACCGCTTCGATCACCCGATCCCCAGTCGACGAGACGATATAAATATCGTTGCCCGTGCCGCCATACATGGTGTCATTGCCGCCACCGCCATCGAGAAGATCATGACCGGCGCCACCGTCCAGCAGGTCGTTGCCCACCTCGCCATAGACCGCGTCATTGCCGTCGCCGCCATATCCGGCGTCATCGCCACCGCCGAGATAGAGCCGGTCGTTGCCGCCACCGCCGGAAAACTTGTTGTCGTTGTAACCGAAGGCGATCGTGCCCTTCACAGTGTCGGTGATGATGTCTGCAAAGGCAGAGCCCGTCACGTCAGAAAACCCTTTTATCTTATCGCCCTGAGCGTGCCCGCCGACGCCGGTAGTCTGTGTGCCATGGGTTATATTGATCGTGACGGCTGCATTCGACGAAGCGTAGGAAACCGTATCGCCGGCATCGCTGCCGCCGAACAGGACATCCGCGCCGGCACCGCCTTCAATCGTATCGATGCCTGAATCTCCGTTGATGGTGTCGGCACCATCATCGCCATAGAGCCGGTCATTGCCCGCTCCGCCGCCGACGGAATCGTTGCCGGTGCCGCCATAAACCGTGTCGTTCCCGTCGCCGGCCGAAATCACGTCATTGCCACCCGGACCGGTGCGCGCCGCGTCGCCATAGATGACGTTGGCGAACTGGTTGCCCTGTATGTCATCGCCGCCATTGCTGCCGCGGGCATTTTCGATGATGCCGTTTATGGTGAGCGATATGCTGGTGTTGTCAGGTGTTGGATTGGGAAAGAACCTGCCGTGCGCCGACGGCGAAGGTGACGTTGTCCAGTCGAGCCGAATGCTGGGGCGCTGGGAGTAGGTTCCCGTTATGCGGATCTCGTCGATACCCGTCCCGTCGTCGTTGATGACCACGCCGGAACTCGATCCCAGTGAATTGACGATGTAGATGTTGTTGGCCATGCCTCGTCTCCGCCAGGCGACCCCGCAATCACGGGCACCGCCAATGGGTTGCTGCGACTGGACGACACTGCACAGAGCGTGATTGCGGCGGGGTTCTCATCCCGGCACCAAAACAGGGCTCTGCGCAAACATATCCGTTCGCGATCAAAGCCCAGGCCGGATGAACTGCCCCCAAAGGCCCACGTACTTCTGAGCACGGACAGATTGCATGGCGCGCGCAATGCCCGCAAGAGGATACACGCCCTGTGCGCTACCCCTTTTGACTTAAGCGACAGCCGCCTGCGCTCAGACCCGGGGCATTCCCCTTGGCCGCATATGCCGTTTCTGCGCGGCAATGCGGAAGGGAGCGTTGGCCGCGCCATAGCCCTTGTAGCCGCCGCGCCGCTCGACGATCTCGAAGATGAAGCCCTCGCCCCAGGTCGGCGCATAGAGCTGGAAATACTCGCCATGCTCGTCACGGTCGTAGAGCATGTTCTCCTCGCGCAGGCGGTCAGCAAGCTCGGGCTCCAGACCGAAGCGGGCCTCGACGTCGTCATAGTAGTTGGGCGAGATGGCAAGCGTGGCAAAGCCGTTCGCCTTCAGCGCGGCGGCCGTGGCAAAAATATCGTCGGTCGCAAAAGCCAGATGCTGGGTGCTCGAGCCGAAACTCTCGGCGATGAAATGGCCGGCAAGCGTGCGCCGGTTTTCCGCTCCGTTGAGGGTCAGCCGCAGCGAACCGTCGTCGTTTTCGATGACCTGGCTGCGCACAATGCCAGCCGGGTCGATGACATCGACCATCGGCGTCTTCCGCGTCCGGAAAATAGAGGTGTAGAACAAAAGCCAGGTCAGCATTTCGTCGTGGTCCATCGTCTGGCCGACGTGATCGATCTGCCGCAAGCCGACCGGACGCGCGGGAGCGGGATCTTCAGTTGGAACGAACTCGACTTCCCACACCCGCGCCAGTTCCGACGTGCGGTCGACAAAGTGAACCACGCTGCCGCCGACACCACGAATGGCGGGCAGCGTCAGTTCACCAGGCCCGACCGCCTGTTCAAACGGTTCGGCACCCAGCGCCCGGGCGCGCGACACTGCTGCTTGCGCATCTTCCACACCCAGCCCGATGGCACAGACCGAGGTGCCATGCACGGTAAAGGAGGAATGGGCAAAACTCTCCCGCTCGGTGTTGATGACCAGATTGATGCCGCCCTGCCGGTAGAGTGTCACGTTTTTGGAAACATGCTGGCCCTCCTTGCGGAAGCCGAGCGCACCAAACATCGTCGCCAGTCTCGCCGCATCGGTCTCGTCGGCGGCAAACTCGACGAACTCCACGCCGTGAACGCCGACCCGGTCGGGAATGTCCGGCGTGGCGAGCGCAATGTCTGGCTCCTCGCGCCGCACCTGGTCCATCAGATAGACGAGCGAGCGGTGGCCGTCGACGGAGATCGACTTTGCCGAGCCACCGCGGAACTGGTCGTTGAATATCTCCAGCGAGAGGTAGCCGTCGTAACCCGTTGCGGCGACCGCGCGCATAAAATCCTTGACCGGCAGGTCGCCCTCGCCCGGCATGTTGCGGAAATGGCGGCTCCAATAGAGCAGGTCCATGTCGATGGCCGGTGCATCGGCGAGCTGAACGATGAAGATCTTGTCCTTCGGGATCGAACGAATCGAGTTGACGTCGATCTTGCGCGCGAGCGTGTGGAAGGAATCGAGAATGATACCGATGTTGGGATGGTCGGCGCGACGCACGATCTCCCAGGCGTCGCGATGGTCACTGACATGCCGGCCCCAGGCGAGCGCCTCATAGCCGACGCGCAGCCCCCGCTTTGCGGCCCGCTCCCCAAGCTCAAAGAAATCCGCCGCCGCCCGGTCGATGCCGCCGAGCGAAACCGGCGAGACGCTAGAGCAGACCAGCATCAGGTCCGTGCCCAGTTCCTGCATGACGTCGAACTTGCGCTCGGCCCGGTCAAAGGCGCGGCCGCGCTGCGGCTCGGGAAGGCCCTCGAAATCGCGGAACGGCTGGAACAGCGTTATCTCCAGCCCGGCATCGCGCACCATACTGCCGACATCGCGCGGCGAGCCGTCGAAGGCCAGAAAATCGTTCTCGAAGATTTCGATGCCGTCAAAACCCGCCGCGGCAATCGCTGCCAGCTTCTCACCGAAATCGCCCGATATCGATACCGTCGCTATCGACGTCTTCATCATGCAAGGTCTCCACATAAAAGTACGAACCAGTTCGTCTAGAGCAACACCTGCTTAAATGCATCCTGTTGCGAAGCGAAACCAGGCTGAGCCACCGTCACTCCCCGAGGTTTTCGCTGCGGGTCACGAAGCGGACGACCATTTCGACGGAATTGCAGCGCAGCCTTTCAAGCTGGTCTTCAGCGCCGAAGTCGCGGCCGAAAATCTTCGAGAAGGTGGCCCGGTTCGAAACGTTGAAGAAGCAGAGCGCACTCACCTGCCAGTGCAGTTCGACAGGATCAATGCCCTCTCGGAAAACCCCTTCCCTGACGCCCCTGGCATAGATGCGGGCGATATGGTCGATCGCCGTGACGTTCAGATCGCGAATCATCTCGGAGCGATCGAGATACTGGCCGTGATGAATGTTCTCGATCATCACCATGCGGATGAATTCCTCGTGCCGGTGATGATGGTCGAAGGTGAATTCCACGAGCCGGCTGAGAGCCGCGATCGGCGGCAAGCCTTCAATGTCCAGCTTGGCCTCACCTTCGCGAACGAGCCGGTAGGCGTTTTCGAGCGCGCTGAGATATAGCCCCTCCTTGTCGCCGAAATAATAATAGATCATCCGCTTGCTGGAACGGGTGCGGGCCGCGATCTCGTCGACCCGGGCGCCGGAAAGCCCGTTCAGAGCGAACTCCTCCGAGGCGATCTCCAATATGTTGCGCTTCGTTCCCTCCGGGTCCTGCGCGCGCGTCGGAGACCCATCCGCCTTGCGCCGCCTCTTGCCGCTTTCCATGCTCATGTCGTCATCCATCCCGCCGCCTGCCTGATCGGCAATTGACTAAACTAACCAGATCGTACATTGTGTCCAAAATCAAGCGAAGCCATTTACCGGCGACGCTCGGTCAAACACAAGAGCGGCAGACAGCCGCTTCGACTGTATGGCCCTGGGGAGGGATCGAGTGCACGTTTCTGGCGACAGGATCATCGACATGCTGCGCGCATTGACCGCACATCAGGCCGAGCGCCTCGATGCCGGGCAAGCCGCGATCGTGATCGGCCTGATCGGGCGCGGCATCCAGTCTTCCCGCTCGCCGGTCATGCACGAGCGTGAAGGCGCGCGGCTCGGCATGCGTTACACCTATGCACTCGTCGACTTCGACAAGCTCGGCCTGCCGGATTCGGTGCTGGGCGATATCGTCGAGGGATTGGAGAAGCTGGGCTTTGCCGGTTTCAACGTCACCCATCCCTTCAAGCAGAGCATCATCCCCCATCTCACCGGCCTCGCCGACGAAGCCTCGGCGATCGGCGCCGTCAACACTGTCGTGCTGAAGGACGGCGCGCGGACGGGCCACAACACCGATTGCTGGGGTTTTGCCGAAAGCTTTCGCGACACGATGGCGGCATGCCCGCTGGACCGCGTCGTCCAGTTCGGAGCGGGCGGCGCTGGAGCCGCAGTTTCCTACGCGCTGATGGAGCTTGGCGTTGCCGATCTCGCCATCATCGACAGCGATCGCGAGCGGGCAGAGCGCCTTTCGGCGCGGATGGCGTCTCGATTCGGGCAGCGTGCCCACGCTTCGGCGGATGTCGAACACAGCCTTTCGCGTGCCGCCGGCATCGTCAACACGACGCCGGTGGGCATGGCGAAATATCCGGGAATTCCTTTTGCCGCAGACCTGCTTTCGACCCGTCATTGGGTCGCGGAAATCATCTATTTTCCACAGGAGACCGAATTGCTGCGACGCGCCCGTATGCTTGGCTGCCGCACGCTGGCGGGTACCGGCATGGCCGTCTATCAGGCCGTGCGCGCCTTCGAACTGTTCACCGGCGTAGCGCCCGACCGCGCGGCGATGGTCGGCCACTTCGAGGCGGCCGCATGAACGCTTTCGCCCAGACCAGCCACATCGAAAGCGTTGTGCAGAATCACGACCAGCTTGGCGAGACGCCGCTGTGGTGCGAGCGGACGCAGAAGCTCTGGTGGGTCGATATCGAACAGCCCAGGCTGCAGTCTTTCGATCCGGCCACCGGCGCGCATCGTGTCATCGAGATGCCCGGCACCTATCTCGGTTCGCAAGCGTTGACGGTTTCCGGAGCGCGGATGGTCGCCATCGATCTCGAACTGCAGCTGTTCGATACAGAGACCGGAACGGCGACTCCCTTCGCCGTTGTGGAACACGGCGTCGACAATCGCCTCAACGACGGCCGTGTCGACCAGCGCGGACGCCTGTGGATCGGCACGATGGACAACCAGCTCCACCGGCCGAACGGCAGCCTCTACCGGGTCGACCCGAACGGCACGGTCAAGAAAATGGCCGGCGACATCATCGTCAGCAACGGCATCGCCTTTTCGCCGGATGGCACGACGCTCTATTTCACCGACACGCGGCGATACATCAGTTGGGCCTTCGATCTCGACCTCGACGATGGCGCAATCACCAACCGGCGCGTCTTTGCCGATTATTCCGCGACAGGCGACCGGCCCGACGGCGCCTGCATCGATGTCGACGGTTGCCTCTGGACCGCATTCTTCGCCGGCGGCCGCATCGTCCGCTATCGGCCCGACGGCGCCATCGATCGCCAGATCGCGCTTCCGGTCACCAATCCGACCTGCCTCTGCTTCGGCGGGAAAGAGCTCAAGACACTTTACGTCACCAGCGCCACGAAATTCCTGACGCCCGAGCAGCGGGCGGCGGAACCGTTGGCGGGATCATTGTTTGCGATCGAAGGTATCGGCCAGGGGCTGCCGGAGAATCGCTTCGGATAATTCGACTATTTGGGAGGGGAATACGAATGCCTGCAACTATCACCAGAAGAGCGCTGATCGCCGGCGCGGCCTGTCTCGGTCTCTTGACCGCATCAGCTGCCGCCGAGCCGATGAAACTGCGCTTCGCCGATTCCACCACCGCGGATGCGCCGCGCTCGGTCGCGCTGGTAGACATCTTCGCCAAGCAACTTGGCGACGGGTTCAAGTTTGAGCCCTATTTCGGCTCGACGCTCTACAAGCAGGGCACGGAAATCGTCGCCGTCCAGCGCGGCAATCTCGAAATGGCGCTCATGCCGCCCTCCGATTTCGCCAAGCAGGTTCCAGCCTTCAGCATCCTGACCGCCGCCTATCTCGTGCGCGATGCACAGCACATGAAAGCGATCTTCGACAGCGACGTCGGCGAAGAACTCAAGAAGATGGCGCGCGAAGAGATGGGCGTCGTGGTGCTGGCGCCGGCCTATTACGGTACGCGCCACGTCAATCTGCGCGGCGACAAGAAAATCAACGTCCCGGCAGATCTCGCCGGCGTGAAATTGCGCATGCCGGGTGGCGAGTCCTGGCAGTTCCTGGGCGAATCCATCGGCGCCAACCCGACCGCGATGGACTATGCCGAAGTCTATACCGGCCTGCAGACCGGGGCGATCGACGCACAGGACAATCCGCTTCCCAACGACAAGCTGATGAAGTTCTACGAGGTCACCAACCAGATCGTGCTGACCGGGCACAATGTCGGCTTCGGCCTGCTGCTCATCAACGCCAAGCTGTTCGATTCACTGACGCCGGAACAGCAGAAGACGATGCAGGAGGCCGCAAACGCCGCCTTCGCCTCGAGCGACGCCGAATATGTGAAGCAGGAGAGCGAGCTCGTCGAATTCTTCAAGGCTCATGGGCTCGATGTCTACACGCCGGACGTCGAGGCGTTCCGCGCTTACTCGAACAAGAAATATCTGGAATCGCCGCTCTCCAAGGACTGGCCGGAAGGCATGCTGGAGCGGATCAACAAACTGTAGTGCCTACGAAATTCAACGTGATTGCAACTGGGAGGAAAGCATGACCATGAAATCCACACGCCGCCAATTCCTGATTGGAACCGGCCTTCTCACCACAGCGGCCGCCTTCCCGGCGTTCGCACAGGACAAGCCGAAATTGCGCTTTTCGGCAGTCTTCTCGGAACAGGATATCCGCGCCAACATGATGAAGACTTTCGCCGAGGAGATCGGCGGAGACTTCACCTTTGAGGGCTATTATGGCGGCACGCTGTTCAAGCAGGGCACCGAACTCGTAGCGCTCCAGCGCGGCAATCTGGAAATGGGTAACATCGCGCCGCAGGATGTCGCAAACCAGATTCCTGCCTGGTCGATCCTGACTTCGGCCTATCTGTTCCGCGATGCGGCCCATCTGAAAACCTTCTTTGCCAGCGAACTCGGCACCGAGATGAAGAAGATGGTGCTGGACCAGCTCGGACTGCACGTTCTGGGGCCTACCTATTTTGGTGCGCGCCAGGTCGGCCTCGTCCCGAAGAAGAAGATCAACACGCCGGCCGACATGGCCGGCATCAAGCTGCGCATGCCGGGAGGCGATGCCTGGCAGTTCCTCGGGCGCTCGCTCGGCGCAAACCCGACGCCGATGGCCTATGCAGAGGTCTATACGGGCCTTCAGACGGGTGCGATCGACGGCCAGGACAATCCGCTTCCAAACGTTCAGAACATGAAGTTCTACGAAGTCATGTCGCAGATCGTGCTGACCTCGCATCTCGTTGGCTTCGACCTGCTCGTGGTCTCGGACAAGGTCTGGAAAGAAATGTCGCCCGAACAGCAGGCGAAATTCCAGGCTGCGGCCGACAAGGCCATCGACTGGAGCGCTGCCGAGCACCTCAAGCAGGAGGAGACGCTGCTGGCGTCCTTCAAGGAAAAGGGGCTCGACATCTACACGCCGGATATCGATGCCTTCCGCAGCAATGCGCAGAAGATGTATCTTGAGTCCGACCTGGCCAAGAGCTGGCCGAAAGGCATGGTCGAGAAGATCAACGCGCTCTAGGCACTGCTTGCTGCCCGTCCCGAAACATGGCGGGGCGGGCAGCGCTTCGGCTCGACTTCAGGCCGCAGACGTGGCCGGCGCGGGGCGTAAAATTCTGGAAAGGGGGCCTCGTGGCCAGATTGTTTTCTACCGACACTTTTGAATGGCTGCGGGCACGGGCCGAGAACATCGCATCGGCGATGCTGGCCGTCATGTTCGCGGCCTTCATGCTGCAGATCGTGTTCCGCTACGTACTCAACCTCTCCATCGGCTGGACGCATGAGATCAGCGTCGTCTTGTGGATATGGCTGGTCCTGTTCGGCAGCGCTTTCGTCGTGCGCGAACGCGAGGAAATCCGCTTCGACCTCATCTATGGTGCGGTCGGCGACAACACGCGCCGGATCATGGCCATTATCACGGCCGCAGCGCTCATCGTGCTCTTCGGCGTCTCGCTTCCCGCCGTCATCGACTATGTCGGCTTCATGAAGGTGGAGCACACCGCCTATCTGAAAATCCGCTTCGACTATCTCTATTCGATCTACGTCGTTTTCGCTGTTGCGATGATCGTCCGCTATCTCTGGATCGGCTGGCAGGCCATCCGCGGACACGCTCCTGAAGCGTTCGACCCAACCAAGGCGAGTTCAGGCGTATGAACCTTACCAGCCCTTTTTCCATATCGATCGTCGTCATCACTGTACTCGCCTTCCTCGGCCTGCCGATCGGGCTGGCGATGATTTCCGGCTCGATCCTCTATCTCTACATGGCCGGCCTCGACATGGGCACCGCCGCCGAGCAGTTCCTGAATGGCATGTATTCGAACTACGTCATCCTCGCCGTGCCGCTGTTCATTCTGGCAGCCGAAATCATGAACAGCGGCTCAATGACCGAGCGGCTTCTGCGCTTCTGCAACGTACTCGTCGGCCGCTTCCGCGGCGGCCTTGCCCAGGTCAATATCGTGCAGAGCATTATCTTTGCCGGCATGTCGGGCTCGGCCATCGCCGATGCCGCCGGCAGCGGGCGCATGATGCAGAACATGATGACGCGCGAGGGCCGCTATACCCCCAGCTATGCAGCTGCGCTGACGGCTGTGACGGCCGTGGTCGGCCCGATCATCCCGCCGTCGATCCCGCTGGTGATCTATGCTCTCGTGTCGGATGCATCCATCGGATACCTGTTCCTCGGTGGCCTCGTGCCGGGCCTTCTGATGTCCTTCATGCAAATGGGACAGGTGGCCTGGACCGCGCGGCGCAACAATTTCCCGGTCGAGGAAGCGGTGCCGATGCGCGACATCCCGCTCATCACATGGCGCGCGCTGCCGGCTCTGTTCATGCCGATCCTGCTACTTGGCTGCATCTACACAGGCATCACCACGCCTACCGAAGCAGCCGCACTTGCAGCCTTCTACGCGCTCGTCATCTCGGTCTTGTTTTACCGAAGCCTGACGTTTCGCGAAGGCTACAACGCGCTGCTCGTCAGCACCAAGACCAGCGCTTCCATAGGCATGCTCATCGCCGGTTCGCTCGTCTTCAACTATGTCGTGACGGTCGAGAACATTCCCGACAGCCTGCGCGTCATCCTGACTGCCTGGGATCTGACCCCAGTCCAGTTCCTGCTTCTGGTCAACGTCATCCTGCTGCTGCTGGGCTGTGTGCTCGAAGGCACGGCGATCCTGCTCATCATCGTGCCGGTTTTCATTCCGACCGCGCAGGCGCTCGGCATCGACATGGTGCATTTCGGCGTGATGGTAGTGGTCAACATCATGCTCGGGCTGGTGACGCCACCCTATGGCCTGCTGCTCTTCATCATGACCAATATTTCGGGCGCGCCGATCAAGGACATCATCCGCGACTGCCTGCCATTCCTGTTCTGGATGGTGGTGTGCCTCGGGCTGATCACCTTCATTCCCGACCTCGTGCTGTGGCTGCCGCGCATGGCCGGTTACGCCGGCTGAAACATCGCGGGAGGCCGGCAACGGCCTCCCCTCGCCAAGCCCCATAGATAAAACCGGAGCAACTCATGACCAAGCCGATCTTCGTGATCAACGGGCCGAACCTCAACCGGCTCGGCAAGCGCGAGCCCGAAATCTACGGCACAACGACGCTGGCCGAAGTCGAGGCGATGTGCAGGCAGGCAGCCGGCAAAAGGCCTTTGCGCTTCCACCAGTCGAACATCGAAGGCGAGATCATCAACTGGATCCACGAAGCGATCGACGAGGGTGCGGGCATCATCATCAACCCCGCCGCCTTTACCTTCACCTCGATCGCGATCCTCGATGCGCTGAAGATGTTTCCCGGCCCGATCATCGAGCTCCACATCTCCAACATCCACAAGCGCGAGGCCTATTATCACAACTCGTTCGTGTCGAAGGTCGCGACAGCCGTCATCGCCGGGCTGGGGCCGAAGGGATACCCGACCGCTGTTACGGCAATGATTGGATTGATCGAGGCTTAGCCGCGCCGCTCCGGAAAGAGCTCGCGCAGGCCTTCGCGCGAGGCCTTGGCCACACCGCGCTCGGTGATCAGGCCGGTCACAAGCCGCGCCGGCGTCACGTCGAAGGCCGGGTTTCCGGCCGTCGTGCCTTCCGGCGAGACGCGCACCTGCGCGATTTCGCCGGATGCCGTCTTGCCCCAGACCAGCGAAACCTCGTCGCCGGAGCGCTCCTCGATCGGGATTTCCTTCAGGCCGTCGCCGACGGTCCAGTCGATGGTCGGCGACGGCAGCGCGACATAGAACGGCACATTGTTGTCGCGCGCAGCCAGCGCCTTGAGATAGGTGCCGATCTTGTTGCAGACGTCACCGTCCGCCGTGGTGCGGTCGGTGCCGACGATGACCATGTCGACCGCGCCGCGCTGCATCAGATGGCCGCCGGCATTGTCGACGATCAGCGTGTGCGGCACGCCGTGGCCGACCATTTCCCACGCCGTGAGCTGCGCACCCTGATTGCGCGGGCGCGTCTCGTCGACATAGACGTGGACCGGAATGCCCTCCTCCGCCGCCAGATAGATCGGCGCGGTGGCGGTGCCGTAATCGACGGTCGCCAGCCAGCCGGCATTGCAATGGGTCAGGATGTTGACGGTTTCGCCGGGCTTCTTTTTCGCGGCAATCGCGCGGATGATCTCCAACCCGTTGCGGCCGATGCCGCGATTGAGTTCGATATCCTCGTCGGCGATCTCGGCGGCGCGCTTGTAGGCAGCATTGGCGCGTTCTTCGAGCGGTAGCTTACGCAAAAGACTGCGCATCTCGTCGAGCGCCCAGCGCAGGTTGATCGCGGTCGGGCGCGTCTCGTGCAGCTTCTCCCAGGCAGCATCGAGTGCGGCGTCGGACGGGTCGTCGAGCGTCTGCAAGGCCATGCCGTAAGCCGCCGTCACGCCGATCAGCGGCGCGCCGCGCACCCACATGTCGCGGATCGCGGTCGCAATCCCGTCCACCGTGCCGACAGTCTCGATGCGAAAATCATGCGGCAGCCAGCGCTGGTCGATGATGTCGACCGAGCGGCCGTCTTCATTCAGCCAGATCGTCCGGTAGTGGCGGTCTCCGACATTCACGCGACTTTCTCCTTTTCGATCAGACCGGCCAGCGCATTGATTTCATCGAGGCTGTGGATGTGGCGGCGGTTGACGACGAGATGCCGTCCAAATTTCAGCGCCTTCGTCTCGCAGGCGGCGCGCAGGACCTCGTCCTCGATAGCCTCGAAATCGGCATTGTGGGCGAGGCCGAGAATGCGGCGGTGAATTTCCACGCCGGCAAAGCCGAGCATATCGGTCCAGATGCCATGCAGTACATGGTCGAGCGCCTGCTCGCTGCCGAAGATATCGTCCCGCTCCTCGAACAGGCTTTTGGCGTAGAGCATGCCGTTGCGTTCGGTACGCCACAGATGCGCGAATTCGGTGCGGAAGACCGACCATGTCTCGACGACCACCTCGAGCAGATAGGCGCGCTGAGCCTCACGGCTGCCATCCTGCTCGTGGCCGCGCTGCGAGAAAAACGCCATCCAGAAATTGGCCAGCAGCATGCCGACATCGAAGGCCATCGGGCCATAGAAGGCGAACTCTGGATCGATGATTCGCGTGTCCTCATCAGTCACCATGATGGAGCCCGAGTGGAGGTCGCCATGCAGCAGCGTCTCGGCATTGGCCGCAAAGAGATGCTTCAGCTTCTGCGCCTCCACCTTGAGATCGCGGTCGGCGCGCAGCTCGGCAACGATGCCGTCGAGCTGCGGCGTGGTGTGGCGATTCATCGCCGCTTCGAAATAAGGATCGGTGAAGACGAGGTTTTCGGTGATGTCGCAAAGCTCGGCATTGTCGGCAAACAGCGCCAGATCCTCCTTGCGCGCCCGCGCCTTCATGTGAAGGTCGGAGCCGCGAAACAGCGTGCGGGCCATGAACAGGCCGAGGTCGCGCGCGATCTTGGGCGGGGTGCGCCCCTCGATCAGCGCCCGGCGCAGGATGATGTGCGGCGACAGATACTCCATGACGATCAGCGCCTGCGCCTCGTCGAAGTGATGGATCGCCGGCACCGTGCCCTTGCCGGCGCGGGCTTCCTGCCGGGTCAGCGCGTGATACTCGAAAAAGGATCGCTTCAGCGGCAGCGGCCAGCTGTCGCCGACGAGCCGCACATAAGGCAGCGCCTGCTTGACGACGACGCTGCCCTTGTCGCCATCGACGATGAAGACGAGGTTGAGATTGCCGTCGCCGACCTCGCGCACCTGCCACTTGCCGGTGTCGGTGCCGATGCGCGCGGTGACCGCCTCCGTGTCGCCCAGCCGCGACGCCAGCGTCTCGATCGACAATGCCTCGAATGTCATCACTTTCGTCACCGGTTCCTCCCGTCGCCTGCCTGCGCCAAGCATGACGGACCAGACAAGACCATGAAAGGGGTAGCTCACCATTCTGTCAAATGTCAATCGTATTGACATTTGATGATGCGCTTCATAGCATCCCTGTCATTGGGAGGAAATGAATGGTCGAGGGTGCCGTGTTCCGCGCTGCGGGCCTGAAGAAATCCTTTGGTCCCATTCAGGTGCTTGGCGGGGTCGGGCTGGAGCTTCACGCGGGTGAGGTGACGGTGCTGATGGGCGCCAATGGCGCCGGCAAGTCGACGCTCGTGAAGATCGTCAGCGGCGTCTACAGCCTCGACCAAGGCGAAATCACCCTCGACGGAAAGCCCTTTCAACCGGCTACTCCTGCAGAAGCCATCCGCGCCGGCGTGGTGACGGTGCATCAGAACATCGCCGACGGCGTGGTCGCCGCACTCGATGTCGCCACCAACCTCACGCTCGACCGGCTGAACGGCAAGGGCGCGCCGATCCTGTTCAATCCGCGCCGCGTGCGCCGCGAGGCCCGCAAGGTCGCCGACGCGATGGGCCTGTCGATCGACCTCGACGCCCAGATCGCCGACCTGTCGCTGGCCGACCGGCAGATGGTGGCGATCGCGCGCGCCATGGCGCATGAGCCGAAGGTGCTTATCCTCGATGAGCCGACCTCGTCGCTCTCCAGCGCCGAAGCCAACCGGCTGTTCAAACTGATCGACCATCTGCGCGGGCGCGGCGTGGCGATCCTCTACATCTCGCACCGCATGTCCGACATCCGCCGGCTTGCCGACCGCATCATCAGCCTGCGTGACGGCGTCATTGCCGGCGTGTTTCAGGAAAAGCCTCTCGACTATGAAGGCGCGGTCAATGCCATGCTCGGCCAGAAGATCGGTCTCAGCGCGGTTGCCGTGCGTCATGCCGACGGGGCGATCTTCTCTGCCGAGCATCTGAGGATTGCCGAAGGATCGACGCCCTTTTCGCTGACGCTCGGCGACGGCGAGATCGTCGCCATCACCGGCCTTGTCGGCGTCGGCAAGACGGCGCTGGCCGAAACGCTGTTCGGATTGCGAAAGCCGCTGGCCGGTAACATGAATTTGAATGGCCGGCCCTATGCGCCGAAATCGACGAGCGAGGCCATCGATGCCGGCGTGTTCCTCGTGGCCAAGGACCGCGCCGAAAACGGCATCGTCCACGACTTCAACATCTACGAGAATATGAGCCTGCCCTTCCTCCAGCGTCTGTCGCGCATGGGCATACTGCGGCGGGGCGCGGAACGCACCACGGCACGGCAGCAGATCAGAGATCTCGGCATCGTCTGTCGCACCGAGCGGGACGAGATGGGCACGCTTTCGGGCGGCAACCAGCAGAAGGTGATGGTCGCGCGCTGGATGTCGCAGACGGCACGGCTGTTCATTCTCGACGAGCCTTTCCAGGGCGTCGACATCGCCGCGCGCCGCGACATCGCCGCCAAGCTGCGGGCGAGTTCCGCCGGCCGCGCCACACTCATCTTCGTCACCGAACTCGACGAGGCGCTCGAAACCGCCGACCGCATTCTGGTGATGTCCGAACACAGCATCGTCGGCGAACACCGCAATGCCGAAGTCGATATGGACCGGCTGCTCGCCGAGATCGCGGGCCAGCCGGTGCGGGGCGCGGCATGAGGCTGCAAACACACAGGAGCCAGGACGGAATGCATTTCATGACGATCGCAACATGCGCCGGCGGAGGCTGCGCAGAATGACAGTGCGTGACCTTGCAATGCGCTACGGCTTCCTCGCGCTTCTGGCGGCGATGATTGCCTATTTCGCCATTTCCGCCAGCGGTTTCGTCTCGCCGCAAAGTGCCGTCTTCATCTTCCAGTCGGTCGCGATCACCGGCGTACTGGCGCTCGGCGTCACCGCCACGCTGGTCGTCGGCGGCTTCGACCTGTCGATCGGCTCGGTCGCCACGACGGCGATGATGGCGGCCGCCTATGTCATGGTGGTGCTGGAGCAGAACGCGCTTGTCGCCGTCATCGTCTGCCTGGCAATCGGCGTCATCGTCGGGCTGATCAATGGCTTCCTGATCGTCTATATGCGCGTGCCGGACCTGTTGGCGACGCTTGGCATGATGTTCCTGCTGGTCGGCCTGCAACGCATCCCGACCGAGGGCCGTTCCATCGCCACCGGCATGACCATGCCCGACGGCTCGGTCGCCAGCGGAACCTTCAGCCCCGCCTTCCTGGCGCTCGGCCGGCACCGCTTCGACTTTTTTATTCCGAACCTCGTGCCGGTCTCGGTCGTGGTGCTTTTGATCCTTGCCGTGCTGATCTGGTTCTTCCTCGAATACACGCGTTTCGGGCGCATGATGTATGCGGTGGGCAGCAACGAACGCGCAGCCCAACTCGCTGGCGCGCCTGTCAAGGCATACAAGATCTGGGCCTATGTGATTTCCGGCATTTTCGCCTCAATCGGCGGGATTTTGCTCGCCGCCCGGCTTGGACGCGGCGACATCGCATCGGGTAACAATCTGCTGCTGGATTCCGTTGCCGCAGCGCTCATCGGCTTTGCCGTTCTGGGCGCTGCAAAACCCAACGCCTTCGGCACGGCGATAGGCGCGCTCTTCGTCGGCATCCTGTTGCAGGGGCTGACGATGATGAACGCGCCCTACTACACGCAGGACTTCGTCAAGGGCGTGGTTCTGGTGGTTGCGCTGGTCTTCACCTTCGCATTGTCGAGGAGTGGCCAGAGATAGGTTGATACTTTTGAAATCAGGTTTCAGTGGAGGAAAGTCATGAAGATCGATCGCAGAACTCTCGGTAAAATGGCAATGGGCCTGGTCGGCGCCACCTGCCTGATGCAACTGCCGGCCATGGCCCAGGACAAGCCTGCGCCCTTCGACAATCCCGGCAACGTCAAGATTGCGCTGGTGCGCTATCTCTCGACCGGCGATTTCTTCCAGGCCTATCTGTCGGGCGTGGAAAGCCAGGCAAAGGCGCTGGGTGTTGACCTGCGCGTGCTCGACAGCCGCCAGGATGCAGCCCTGCAAGCCGACATGGTCGACCAGGCGATCGCGCTTGGCGTCAACGGCATCATCATCCAGCACGGCCTGACCGAATCCATGAAGGAAGCGGCGCAGCGCGCGGTCGATGCCGGCATCAAGGTCGTGGCCTTCGACGTCAATGTCGAGAACGACAAGATCCCGCAGATCGAGCAGTCCGACCGCGACCTTGCCCGGCTGGCGCTGGAGCAGGCGATCAAGGACAATGGCGAAAGCTGGAAGGCCGGTTATGTCTATGTCGCCGGCATCGCCCCGCTCGACCGCCGCAACGAGACCTGGGTGGGCTTCAAGAAGAAGTACCCGGGCATCGAGGAGAAGGCGATGTTCGGCACGCTCGACAACCCGATCGCCAATTCGGTCGCCAACCAGGCCCGCTCGGTGATCACCGCCAATCCCGACATCAAGGTGATGTTCGCCCCCTATGACGAATTCGCCAAGGGCGTGAAGATCGCGGTCGACGAGGCCGGCCTGTCCTCCGACATCAAGATCTATTCGGCCGACATCTCGACCTCCGACATCGCCGCGATGCGCGAGTCGGGCAGCGCGTGGGCCGCCACCGCCGCCACGAACCCGGCCGTCGTCGGTCAGGTCTCGGTGCGCGCGCTGGCGCAGCTTCTGGCCGGTGAGGACCCGGGCAAAAGCGTCATCGTTCCGCCGACGCTGATCACCCAGAAGGACCTCAACGACAACGACATCAAGAACATGGAAGACCTGTCGGCCAAGCTGCCGCAATTCGCCCATGCCGATGTCGCCATGCCTGCCTGGATGCCGAACCCGAACGCGAAGTAAGAGGCGTTTTCTGAACGGAACGAGAAGGGCGGCTCTTGGGCCGCCCTTTTTCTTGCATGCCGGATATCCAAAGCATATATCTGGATATCTGAAGGAGATATCCGATGGCCCTGTTCATCCGGGACGAAACCGTAGATCGCCTCGCAAGCGAAGTGCAAAAGGCCCTGAAAACGACCACCAAGAAGGAAGCCGTCCGCATTGCGCTGGAGCACGAATTGGAGCGAGCGCGGCGAGCACGCCCGCTGACCGAAGTGGTCGCTGATCTTCAGGCCAGAGTTGCAGCACTTGGGCCCGGCGACCCGGACTTTGACATGAAGCGCTTCACCGACGAAATGTGGGGCGATATCTGATGTTCGTCGACGCCTCGGTGATCGTTGCCATTCTGAGCAAGGAATCTGACTGGGACATAACACTCCGAAGGCTCGAAGCGCACGAAGCGCCGCTCTACATCTCGCCGCTGGTGCGCTTCGAAGTTGTCCAGGCTTTGGCCCGAAAACGGGCCAGTCATTCAGCCAAGCCTTCGGCGGCGGCGATCGAAGAGGCTGATCTGATTCTCGATGCCTTCATTACGCGTTTGCGGATCGAAGAGATTGCAGTCTCGGTGCAAATCGGTGCGCTCGCGGTCAAAGCCAGCATGCGCTACGGCAAAGCGGTCGGTCATCCGGCCGACCTCAACTTCGGCGACTGCTTCGCCTATGCCTGCGCCAAGGCGCTCGACGTCCCCCTTGCCTACAAGGGCAACGACTTTGCGTTGACCGACATCGCTTGAGGCGGCGGATCGGCTAAATCCACCGCCCGACCTCGCTGATCCCTACCTACCGCAGCGCTGCAGCAATATTCCCGCCGTCGACCGTGGTCACATCAGCCGTCGTGCGTTCGGACAGCGCCTGATGCAGGAAGGCCAGCGCCACGTCCTCGGCAGTCACCTCCTGCCCGAGCAGATTGCCGGACATGTAGTCCTTTTCGGACAGGCCGCGCGCGGTCGAGCGGCTGGCGATCATGGCGTCGGTGAGCAGGCCGGAGCGGATGCGGTCGGCGTTGACCGCATTGGAGCGGATGCCGAGCGCGCCATATTCCAGTGCATATTGCCGCGACAGGAACAGCGTCGCTGCCTTGGGCAGGCCATAAGCGCCGAACTTCGCGCCGGGATTGACCGCCTGCTTGGAAGCGTTGAACAGAAGCACGCCACCGGTGCCCTGCTCCCTAAATATGCGCACGGCGTTCTGCGCCACGCTTTGGTGAGCGAAGAAATTCAGCTCGAAGCTCTTGCGCAGCAGCGCGTCGTCGATGTCGCCGATCGCGCCTTCCCAGGCAGCACCGGCGTTCGACACGACGATATCGACGCCGCCATAGGTGGCCACCGCCGCGTCGAAGGCCGCGCGCACGTCTTCCGGCTTCGTGATATCGCCGCCGACGCCGATTGAATTGTTGCCGACCTTCTTGGCGACCTCCGCCGCCTTGGCGGCATCGAGATCGACGACCACGACATGCGCGCCGGTCTGCGCGAAGAGCTTTGCCGTCGCCGCCCCGATTGCACCGGCGCCGCCGGTCACCAGCACCACCTGTCCGGTCAGCGGTTTCGGTTTGTTGGAGGCGAGCTTGGCCTGCTCCAGCGACCAGTATTCGAGGCCGAACAGTTCAGCGGCGCTGAGCGGGTGGAAGTCGCCGACGGCTTCGGCGCCACGCACCGCCTCGATCCACATCTCGCCGACATCGGAAGCGATTTTCGCATCCTTCAGCGTGCGGCCATGGCCGAACATGCCGAGCCCCGGCACCAGCGACAGACGCGGCATCGGATCGAGCATGGTGCGCTCGACATCGTCCAGCGCATTGTTGGTGTCGAAATAGTTGCGGTAGTCCTTCTCGAAGGCTGCGACATGCTCGCGGATCGCCTTCTTGTAGTCGCCGAGTTTTTCGGCGTCCGGCGCCGGCAGCACCATCGGCCCGGTCTTGATGCGGATCGACAGATCAGGCGTGCTGACGCCCTGCTTCGCCAGTGCCTCGAGATTGGGCCGGTTGAGGAATTCGATGATCGCGGGCGAGGTGCGGAAGTCGCTGACCATGCGGTCGAAGCGACCCTCGCCACGATCGAAGGCAACCGCGCCACGCAGGAAAGAGGCAAAGTCAGCCGGCTTGGCGAGCGTCTTCGGAAGCTCGATCGGCTTCGGCGCAGGCTTGCCGTTCGTGGCGACAAACTCCTCGGCCACCGTAACATGATGGATCATGCGGTCGTAGGCTTGCTTCGCGTTGTCGCCGAAGGTGAAGATGCCGTGCTTGTCGAGGATCAGGCCCTCGACGCTGGTGTCGGCGTCGAACACTTCGGCTGCTGCCTTGGCAAGATCGAAGCCCGGCATGATGTAGGGAACGTATCCCATCTTCGGCCCGAACACCTTGCGGATCAGCGCCTCGCTGTTCTCGCCCTGGTCGACGATGGCGAGAACGGCGGTCGAGTGGGTGTGGTCGACGAATTTGTGCGGCAGGAAGGCGTGCAGCAGCGTTTCCACCGAAGGGTTGGGCGATGACGGATCGATGAGATTGGCGCGCTGCAGGGCGACCATATCCTCATCGGACAGTCTGTCGAGCGCACGGGCCTTGAGCAGCGATCCCATCTTCACCGCCGGCAGGCCCTGCGGCTCGATCACCGCCATGTCCCAGCCGCTGCCCTTGACGCAGAGCACGTCCCATTCGTCGCCGATCAGATCCTTGACCCGCATCTTGGCAGAGGTGTTGCCGCCGCCATGCAGCACCAGCCGCGGCTCGCCGCCAAGCAGGCGGGTGGTGTAGACGCGCAGCGCCAGATCGCGCGCGACGCCCTTCTTGGCATAGGCCTCGACAAGCGCTTCGGCTTCGGCGTCATTCCACAAGTTCTTCATCGTCTCTTCCCGTATTTCGCTTGAAGGTTCGTTGATTTGTCGAGTCAGGCTGAAGCCCTGACCGATGGCTTTGCCGCGCGTGCAAGCAGCCGCCGCGCCATTTCAGCCGTGATCACCAGATGCGAGCATAGGCCGCCGGCGAGAGCGGCAAGCAAAGGCTCGAGCTTGCTGTCTTCCTGGATCACCACCATGCGCCGCCTGATTGCCCGGATCGAATTGAGGTCTGCCGAAATGATGCGGCGATTGTAATCGCAGTCGAGCAACGTTCCGTGACGGTCGATCATCTGGCCGGCAACGACGCCGGCCGCGCCATTGTCGCGCAGCGCATGCACCTCACTCGGGCTCATCGCGCCGCATTTGACGACGTGGCTATCCTCATCGACCGTGCCGATCGAATAAAGCGCCAGGTCACAGTCGGCCACGCTTGCCAGCTGTTCACGGATGACCGGCTCGTCGCGCAGTTCCCGCGCCAGCCGTTCCGAACTCAGCACCAGCGGCGCATAGAAATTCAGGCCCTTGGCATTGAGCCGCCGGGCAATTTCCATCGTGCACTGGTCGGGCCGGTAGGAATAAGGCGCGCCGAGATTGCCGCAGAGCTGCACGACCGTGACATCCTGAAGGTCGGCGAAGGGCATGACGTCGGCCATGGAATAGACCGTGCGGCCCCAGGCGACGCCAATGCGCTGGCCGCGCTCGACCAATTCCAGAAAGACGCTCGCCGCCACCACCGGCACTTCGGCCGCGGCGTCTGGCCCGTCGCGCTCTGGCGAAACCACCCAGACGGTGTCGAGGCCGAAGGCGTCCTCGACCTCGCGCGCCAGCACGTCCTGGCTGAAAAGCTGCGTCGAAGTCGATATGGTGACGATGCCGGTATCGCGCGCCTTGCGCAGATACATGGCGACCGAAGCGCGCGAGATGCCGAGTTGCTTTGCGACCTCGTCCTGGCGAAGGCCATGCGTATAATAGAGCCATGCGGCCTTATGGATGATCTGATCTGTCGCCCGGATCGCCATCGCTCCGCTCTCCCATTTTTTACATTATTCATTGAGGCTGACAAAAGTCAATCGATCGCGCTTCTGTCGTGCGAAGGGCTGTCGCAGGTGGGTTCTCTGATGGCCCTAGCGGCGGAACCACCCCCACCCCTAACCCCTCCCCACAAGGGGGAGGGGACGATTTTCGTCGTTTTAGCCACTACGAATCTCGGTTGGCTGGGCGTGCAACAAAGTCCCCCTCCCCCTTGTGGGGAGGGGTTAGGGGTGGGGGTGCTTCCGAAGGCGATCGCTCTCATGTCGGGCGCAACATTCCAGAGCAACAAACGCCGGCAGGTTTCCCGGCCGGCGCTGCTTCATTGCGAAGTATGTGCGTTACTTCCGCTTCATCGCCTCAGCCAAAGCCGCGCCGAACGCGCCCTGCGAAGCCTGCCCGCCCTTGTCGGATGAAGGCGGCTTGCTGAACGATTTCCCACCACCGCGCGGCGGCGAGCGATCATCGCGGGACGGCGCAGCAGGTCTCGCCGCGCCATCGTCATGCTTGCGCATGGTCAGGCCGATGCGTTTGCGCTTGATGTCGACATCGACGACGCGCACCTTGACGACGTCGCCGGCCTTCACGACCTCATGCGCGTCCTTTACGAAGCGGTCGGCTAGTTGGGACAGGTGCACCAGCCCATCCTGATGCACGCCGATATCGACGAAGGCGCCGAAGGCGGCGACGTTGGTGACGGTGCCTTCCAGAACCATACCGGGCTTCAGGTCCTTGATGTCGTCGATACCGTCGGCAAAGGTTGCGGTCTTGAATTCCGGACGCGGGTCGCGGCCCGGCTTTTCCAGCTCGGCAATGATGTCGCGCACGGTCGGTAGGCCGAAGCGCTCATCGACGAAGACACGCGGGTCGAGCGCCTTGAGGGGGGCGCTGTCGCCCATCAGGGTGCGCAGGTCGCGGCCGCAGGCGGCGACGATCTTCTTGGCAACGCCATAGGCTTCCGGGTGGACGGCGGAAGCGTCGAGCGGCTCGGCGCCGTTGGGAATACGCAGGAAGCCGGCGCATTGCTCGAAGGTGCGCTGGCCGAGGCGGCTGACCTTCAACAGATCCTTGCGGCTGGCAAACGGCCCCGTCGCGTCGCGATGGGCGATGATGGCTTCGGCAAGCGAAGAGCCGACGCCCGACACACGCGCCAGCAGGGCGGCGGACGCCGTGTTGAGATCGACGCCGACGGCGTTCACCGCATCCTCAACCACGGCTTCCAGCGAGCGGCCGAGACGATACTGGTCGACGTCGTGCTGGTATTGCCCCACGCCGATGGACTTCGGCTCGATCTTGACGAGTTCGGCCAACGGGTCCTGCAAACGCCGCGCGATCGACACCGCACCGCGCAGCGACACATCGAGATTAGGGAACTCGTTGGCGGCCATTTCAGATGCCGAATAGACAGACGCGCCGGCCTCGCTGACGATCACCTTCAGTGGCTTGGGGGACGGCATGTCCGTCAGCATGTCGGCGACGAGGCGCTCGGTCTCGCGGCTGCCGGTGCCGTTGCCGATGGCGACCAGCTCGACCTTGTGCTTTGAGATCAGCCGCGCCAGTTCGGCCTGCGTGCCGCGCACATCGTTGCGCGGCGGGAAGGGATAGACCGTCGTGGTGTCGAGCAGCTTGCCGGTCTGGTCGATGATGGCGACCTTGACGCCGGTGCGGATGCCGGGATCGAGCCCCATCGTGGAGCGCGAGCCTGCAGGGGCTGCCAGCAGCAGGTCCTTGAGGTTGCGCGCGAAAACCCTAATCGCCTCTTCCTCGGACTTTTCGCGCAGCTCGCGCATCAGGTCGAGCGACAGCGACAGGGACAATTTAACCCGCCACGTCCAGCCGGCGACTTCGGCCAGCCACTGGTCGCCTGCGCCCTGCCGGCCGATGCCATAGGCGTCGGCGATCATGCGCTCGACCGGCTTGACCGGCGAAGTGTCGTCGGCATCGACTTCGATATCGAGCGACAGGAAATCCTCGTTGCGGCCGCGCAGCATGGCGAGCGCGCGGTGGCTCGGCACATTCGCCCAGCGCTCGACATGCTCGAAATAGTCGGAAAACTTTGCGCCGGCTTCCTGCTTGCCGTCCACGACCCTGGCGCGCAGGAAGGCGCGTTCCTTCATGTGGTTGCGCAGGCGTCCCAGCAGCTCGGCGTTTTCGGCAAAGCCTTCAGCAATGATATCGCGAGCGCCATCCAGTGCCGTCTTCACGTCGGGCACATCGTCGGTGAGATAGGCCGCCGCCAGTTCAGCCGGCACCGCCGCACGGTCGGCCAGGATCGCCTCGGCCAGCGGCGCAAGGCCACGCTCGCGGGCGATTTCGGCGCGGGTGCGGCGCTTGGGCTTGTAGGGGAGATAAATATCCTCCAGCTCGGCCTTGGTGGTGATGGCGGCGATTGTCGTTTCCAGTTCCTCGGTCAGCTTGCCCTGGCTGCGGATCGATTCGATGATGGTGTCGCGGCGCGCATCGAGCTCGCGGACATAGATCAGCCGCTCGGCCAGAAGCCTGAGCTGCGTATCATCGAGCCCGCCTGTCACCTCCTTGCGGTAGCGCGCGATGAACGGCACGGTCGCGCCCTCGTCGAGCAGGCCGATGGCTGCCGCGACCTGTTCGGCCCGCGCGTTGACTTCCGTGGCGATGATTGCGGCGATGCGCTTGACGTCTGCGGCCATGTCTTTCTCACTGTCGGCAATGGGGCGGCGACCATAGGTCGGTTCGCGGGCGAAAGCCAATCACACAAAAGCGCCGTCAAAATCCCGTTCCACAGGAAAGCGCCGCGACATCGTGGTCGCTCGTCGGCAGGTGCCAGCGTTCCGAGGCCGGGCTATAGCTAAGACGACCCTTCACCTGCACGCAAACGAGGCCAGTCATGCAGAAAGACCGTTTTCTTGTCGGGGCCGGCGGCCTGTGCGGCATGGCCGGCGTGGCGCTCGCGGCATCCGCTGCCCATAGCGGCGGCGCGTTCACCGGCACGGTGTCGTCCTTCCTGATGACGCATGCGCCGGTGTTCCTGGCGATCGGCCTGTTTGCCGGCGGGCGGTTCCTGCGCATCGGCGCAATCGTGCTTCTGGTCGGGCTGGTGCTGTTTGCCGGCGATCTTCTGGCGCGCGATTTTCTCGGCGGCCGGTTGTTTCCGTTTGCAGCACCCGTCGGCGGGACGCTGCTGATTGCCGGCTGGGTTCTGATCGCCGCTTCGGCTTTGCTGCCGTCCAGAGCTGAATAGAAGCCTACTCGGCTCGCGCCAATCCGCGTCTGGCGCGGCGCTTCGGCCGCCGCCCGAGAAGCTTTACGCCGACGATTGCCGCCACCGTGCCGCCGACCGTCATGAATATGGCAAGGCCGAGCCAGCCCGTCTCGGACACGCTTCCTATATTGGCCTCCATCATCCCGTGAACGGCCAAAAACCCCGGCGCGATCATCACCGGAGCCCAGACGGCGGCTGAAAACATGTTGGCCAGTTGAAACCGCCGGCTGTCCATGCCCATCATCCCGGCCACGACGGGGATGGTGCAGCGGATCGGTCCGAAGAAGCGGCCGAAAAACACCGCCGCAAAACCATAACGGCGAAAGAACAGCCGCGCCCTGGCGATGCCTTCGCGATAGTTGGACAGCGGCCAGCGATAGACAAGGCCGGGGCCGAAACGGCGGCCCAGGAGATAGCCGACGAAGTCGCCGGCCACCGCCCCGGTAAACGCGCCGAGCAGGACCGGCAGCGGGTCGACCACGCCGGAGGCGATCAGACCGCCGATCAGCAGCAGGAACGGCGTCGCCGGAATAAGCACGCCGACGATGATGGTCGATTCGCCGAAGGCGACCAGCGCCATGACGACGCCGGCCCAGGCCTTGTTGGCCTCGATGAAGGTTCCGAGATCGGCCGCTAGTTCCTGCACAGTCTTCCATTCGACGTTTCGCGAGCCAGAATGATCCGCGTTCGCGGCAGACAATCGGGAAGCGCACCCGCCGCGTCAAGGCGCCATAGGACGCACCGCCGTCGCCGACCTACCGTCGAATGCCTATCTGGAGACAGGCATAGTGAAAGGCCTGCGAAAGTGCTGCAAGCTTGACCGCCTGCCAGGAGCGGTAAGCCCGGACGAGTTCGGGGGATACCCAGCAGTCGCCCCTGTTGCTGTTCTTGGCCCAGCCGAGAAGACCGGCTTCCCGCGCCTGCCGAAAGATGCGGGCTACATGGGTTCTGGAAATGCCGTAGCGTTTGGCGAACACATTGGGCGACACCTTTCCGATCCAGATCGGGGACGTCATCTCCGCAGACGGCATGAGGATGCCGGAGATCAGATCATGCACGACGCTGCTTCCGGAATCGGAGCGGACGATTTTTGCGATGCTGGCCGGCGGCTGGCACCAGGCATCGTCGGAAAGCAGAAGCCATGCGAAACGCGGCTGTGCATATTGCAACAACTCAGGATGTTCGCGGAATTGAATATGGCGTTGTCCGTCATCGATGATGTCGAGACCCCTCAGGTGAATATCGAAATAACGCCGGATGAGTTGTTCGGTCATTTCCGTCGTCTGCATCGTCTGCTGTCTTTTGTCCGCGCTCTGCAGGGGAGCGATGAACTGGTAGCGCTTCATCTCCATCAAAAAGGCATGGATCGTGTTCCGGCTCGCAATGCCGTTTGCCGCCAGCGTCCGAACGACATTGCTATGAGAAACGGGCGGAGATTCCGGGTTGAGCTGATGCTCATAATGCATGGCGACCACAACCTGGCTGAGAAGCCATCTTTGCAGATCCGCGACATAGCGAACCTCGCGAGGCAGAGCCAGATGGGTTTCAAGAAGCCACTGTGCGGCCAAAGCAAGACCATCCGGGAGCCGATCCATCGCGACAAGACACTCGGCAGAGTAGAAAAGCGGAGATTCGGCGGGCGTCTGGAGAGGCGCGAGCATTTGAAAATCTCTGGGTCGTTTCGACTAAGTGCTTAATCCCTCATACATATCAGGCTAGTTGAATGAAACTCCTGCGCGGTAACATTTTTGGGATGCAATCTTTGGTCGAGTGGCCGGGTACGAGCGCATTGCGAGGGGTCGATCTGAAATCCACCACACCGGATGGCCGCATGCACCGCAATCAAACTTGACTTATCAACACAAGTTTTCGTAGTACTCGCCCGCTGCTCAGCCTTCGGGCCGACCGCCTCCCATTTTGCCAAGATGAAAGCCTGCCGGATGCGCAACGAACCGACCTTCAAGGCTACAGCTCGCGTCCTCCTGACGGCACCGGACGACGTCATGAAAAGGCTTTGCGACCACATGGCCGAGCATGGCGACGTCTCCTTGAGCGACCGCAAGGCGCGCATCGACACGTTCTACGGCTCCGCCGCGCTCGAGGCGCATGACGACGCGCTGACGCTTCATGCCGAGGGCGACGACGAGGTCAACTTCGCCTATGTGAAGCTGTCGCTGGCCGAGCACCTGCTGGAATTCGCACCGGGCGAAAATCCCAGCATCATATGGTCCGGCGACAGCTTTGCCGGTACGCCCCTGCCCTATTTCCGCGAAATGCGCGTCGTCGGCGCGCGCAACCTCACCCCGCATATGCGCCGCGTGACGCTTGCCGGCGAAAATCTCGCCCGCTTCGAGACCGGCGGCCTGCATATTCGGCTGCTGTTTCCGCCCAAGGGCGTCGAGACGCCGCAATGGCCGGTGACCGGCGAGGACGGCCGCCCGAGCTGGCCGAAAGGCATGGAGCGCCCGGCTGCGCGCGTCTACACCATCCGCTCCATCGACGCTGCCAAGGGTGAGGTCGAGATCGACATGGTCCTTCATGAAGGCGCGGACACGCCCGGCGCGACCTTTGCCGCCAACGCCGTTGCCGGCGACATTGTCGGCATGACCGGTCCGGGTGGCGGCTGGGTCGAGGAAGCCGACTGGCATCTTCTGGCCGGCGACGAGACCGCACTTCCGGCAATCGGCCGCATCCTCGAGCAGTTGCCGGAGACGGCCAGGGTCACCGCGCTGATCGAAATCGCCGACGCGACGGAAGAACAGCCATTGCCCACATCCGCGAAGCTCGACCTGCGCTGGCTGCACCGCAACGGCGCGGAAGCCGGCACGACTACACTTCTGGAAGATGCCATCCGCTCCCTGGAATGGCCGGCCGCCGAGGACGGCAAGCGCGCCTTCGCCTGGGTCGGCTGCGAACACAAGGCCTTCCGCGCCATCCGCAAATATCTGCGCACCGAGCGCAAGCTTGCCCGGGAAGATCACCTCGTCGTGGCCTATTGGCGGCGCGGTTTCGATGGTGACAATGCGAGGAATGAAGAATAAGGCCTGTCCGGCCGCTTTACGGACGCAGCCACATTCCAGCCAATCCGGACTGCCGAAACCGCATCATGCTTCGTCGATTCTTCTCCTACTACAAGGCCTACAAAGGGCTGTTCATCCTCGACTTCTGCTGCGCGGTCCTTTCGGGACTGCTGGAACTCGGCTTTCCGATGGCGGTGAAGCTCTTCGTCGACGAGCTTCTGCCATCGCAGGAATGGACGTGGATCATCGCCGCCTCGGCGGCACTGCTGGCGATCTATTTCGTCAACACCGGCCTGATGGCGGTGGTGGTCTATTGGGGCCATATGCTGGGCATCAACATCGAAACGGAGATGCGCCGCAAGAGCTTCGACCATCTACAGAAGCTGTCCTTCCGATTCTACGACAACCACAAGACCGGCCATCTCGTCGCCCGCGTCACCAAGGATCTGGAAGAGATCGGCGAGGTCGCCCATCACGGGCCGGAAGACCTGTTCATCGCCATCATGACCTTCTTCGGCGCTTTCGCGCTGATGTTCACCGTCAATGCGAAGCTTGCGCTGATCACGGCGGCGATTGTGCCGGTGGTCGCCTGGGTGACGAGCCGCTACGGCGCCCGCATGACGCGCAACTGGCAGGCGCTTTACGGCCGCGTCGGCGATTTCAACGTCCGCATCGAGGAGAATGTCGGCGGCATGCGCGTCGTCCAGGCCTTCGCCAACGAGGACCACGAGCGCAGCCTGTTTGCCCGCGACAACGCCAATTACCGCCGCACCAAGCTCGACGCCTACAAGATCATGGCAGCGTCGACCTCGCTCAGCTACATGAGCATGCGGCTGATCCAGCTCGTCGTCATGATCGCCGGCAGCTATCTCGTGCTGACCGGCGAACTCAGCAATGGCGGCTTCGTCGGCTTCCTGCTGCTGGTCAATGTGTTCTTCCGCCCGATCGACAAGATCAACTCGGTGATCGAGACCTATCCGAAGGGCATCGCCGGCTTCCAGCGCTACACCGCCTTGCTCGACACCGAGCCCGACATTGCCGACGCACCGGACGCCATCGTCGCACCCCAACTGACGGGCGAGATACGCTATCAGGGCGTCACCTTCGGCTACACCGGCGAGCGGCCCATTTTGAAGGGTATCGACCTGACGATCGAGGCCGGAAAGACCGTCGCCTTTGTCGGCCCCTCGGGCGCCGGCAAGACCACCATCTGCTCGCTGCTGCCGCGCTTCTATGAGGTCGATGGCGGGATGATCACCATCGACGGCATCGACATACGCTCGATGACGCTGGCGTCCCTTCGCGGCCAGATCGGCATCGTCCAGCAGGACGTGTTCCTGTTCGGCGGTACTATCCGCGAGAACATCGCCTATGGCCGCCTCGATGCCAGCGAAAGCGATATCATCGAAGCGGCGCGGCGCGCGCGCCTCGGCGAGATGATCGATGCCATGCCGCTGGGCTTCGACACGATCATCGGCGAACGCGGCGTAAAGCTTTCCGGCGGCCAGAAGCAGCGGCTGGCGATTGCCCGCATGTTCCTGAAGAACCCGCCGATCCTGATCCTCGACGAGGCGACGTCGGCGCTCGACACCCAGACCGAACGCGAAATCCAGCAATCGCTGTCGGAGCTTTCGCAAGGGCGCACGACACTGGTCATCGCCCACCGGCTGGCGACCATCCGCAATGCTGACCGCATTGTGGTCGTCGACGATACCGGCATTGCCGAACAGGGCGCGCATGAGGAGCTGGTGGCGAAGCGCGGCCTCTACAGCAGGTTGCACAAGGCTCAGCACGGAAACTGAGCCTTTAACGAACGGCGTTTTCAACATCGTTCGTATAATATGACTGATTTTATCCAGATTTTTCTTGTCGTATCGGGCAAGGCGCATTAGAGCATGAACCCGAAATGCGACGAGCGGTTTCGGGATCGAGAGCCGACGGAGGGACAAGCTCCCGATCGACACCAGCCGCCTTGCGCCGCAGGAACGAACACCTGATCGACAGGAAAAGCTTGTGTTGAGACGTCTTATTTTTGCCGCCGCCATCATCTCCTCTGCGGCCGTGTGCCTCCCCGCTGCCGGCCTCGCCCAGCAGGAACCGGTCAACCCGGCCCCATCGGCCCAGCCGGCAACGCCAGCCCCTTCGGCAGAGCAGCCGGCACCGTCGGTAGAGCCGGCACCACCGGCAATGACCGCTCCGAGTGCTCCGTCGACAGCGCCGGACGCCTCGGCATCGCCGCAACCCTCGCCGGTCGTCCAGCCCGCCGACGGCTCCGGCACCGAAACCCCTGCTGCCGCACCTGAGTCAACTTCGCCCGCGCCGGTGGGACTGAACCTGCCGCATGACCTTTCGCCCTGGGGCATGTTCATGGCGGCCGATATCGTGGTCAAAGCGGTGATGATCGGCCTGGCCTTCGCCTCGCTCATCACCTGGACCGTGTGGCTAGCAAAGTCGCTGGAGCTGGCAGGTGCCGTCATGCGCGCGCGCCGTGCTGTCGCCACCATCGTCGGCGCCCGCAGCCTGGCTGACGCGAGCCGCCAGCTGAACGGTCGCGGCGGCGCCGGCGCGCTGCTGTTGCGTGCCGCCGAGCAGGAAGTGGAAATGTCGTCCGCAGCCATCGACCACGCCAAGGGCGACGGGCTGAAAGAGCGCGTCTCCTCGCGCCTGTCGCGGATCGAGGCGCAGGCCGGGCGGCGCATGTCGCGCGGCACCGGCGTGCTTGCCACAATCGGCTCGACGGCGCCCTTCGTCGGGCTGTTCGGCACCGTCTGGGGCATCATGAACGCCTTCATCGGCATCAGTGAATCGCAGACCACCAATCTCGCCGTCGTCGCGCCCGGCATCGCCGAGGCGCTGCTGGCGACCGCGCTCGGGCTGGTCGCGGCCATTCCCGCCGTCGTCATCTACAACGTCTTTGCCCGCTCTATCACCGGCTACCGCCAGATCCTGGCCGATGCCTCGGCGGGCGTCGAGAGGCTGGTCAGCCGCGATCTCGATTTCCGCCATGTGCCTGTACGGGCCGCGGCGTAGGAAAGGCTGAGACCATGGCCGGAAAAATCCGCGAGAGTTTTGGCGACGATCTCGAGGAAAACCACGAGATCAACGTCACGCCCTTCATCGACGTGATGCTCGTCCTCCTGATCATCTTCATGGTGGCGGCACCGCTTGCCACCGTCGACATCAATGTCGACCTGCCCGGCTCGACGGCAACGCCTGTGCCCCGCCCGGAGGAACCGCTGTTCCTGACGCTGAAGGACGATCTCAGCCTCGCCGTCGGCAATGAAATCGTAGCGCGTCCCGTCTTCGGCCCGACGCTCGACCGGCTGACGAAAGGCGACAAGGAAACCCGCATCTTCCTGCGCGCCGACAAGGTCGTTGGCTATGGCGAGCTGATGGAGGTGATGAACCTCCTGCGCAACAGCGGCTACCTCAAGATCGCTTTGGTCGGCCTGGAGACGCTGCCGGCCGGCGAGGCACCGGCAGCAGCACAATGACGGCGCGGGCCGACACGCATATCGCCTTTCCGGCGCTGCCCAGCCTGCGCGAAGTCAGCCTGTGGGCGGCAGCCGGGCTGGTGGTGCTGACCACCCACGCCTCCGTGGCCTATTATCTGTCGACGCGCCCGCCGGAGCTCAGCGCCGAAGCGTCCGAGCCGGCAATGATGATCGAGCTTGCGCCACTGCCTGTGGCTGTTCCGGAAGAAGTCGAGCCGGAGAATTTGGTCGCGGAAGCGCCCAACCAGACGATCGAACCGGTTGACGAGCAGCAGGAGGAAATGGCCGAAACGCCGGTCGAAGAGCCTGTCCAGCCCGACGAGGTGGAGCCCATTGAAACGCCTGAGCCGGAAACGGTGACCGAGGCCGAACCTGTTGAGGAAATCGAGCCGGAGGTCGTAGAGGCGATAACCCCGGAAGTGGCGATCCCCTTGCCGCAGCCTCGCCCTGTGGTCCGCGAAGAACCAAAGAAGCCGGTCGAGAAGAAAAAGGAAGTCGTCAAGAAGGAGAAGCCCGCGCCGAAGAGACAGGCCGACGTTGCCGAAAAGGAAACGAAGCCGACTGAAAAGCGCGTGGTGCAGAGACAGGCTTCCACGGCCCCAAGCGTCAGCCCGGCGAAGTGGTCATCGAAGGTGCAGGCGTGGATCGCGCGGCGTGCGCGAAGAAGCTCGGCCAAGGACACCGGCACAGCACAGGTGACGTTCAGGATCGACGTCAGTGGCAATGTCGTTTCGGCGAGGCTTGCCCGTTCGTCCGGAAGCAGCGAACTCGATCAGGCGGCGGTCGACCTGATATGGCGCTCCTCTCCAGTGCCGGCACCGCCGGAACCAGCCTTTGCCAGAAACCCGATTTCCCTCCCGGTGAAATTCCAGTGAAGTGAGCGCCGATCGATACTAGTCTCGGCGCTAGCGAGCGGCGTTAAGCCGCCCTCGGCAAGCCCTGCTCTACGATCGCCAGGTTGCGGCCGCGGTTCTTCGCCTCGTACAGGCGGCGGTCGGCCACGCGCATCAGTTCCGAGACATTGGCATTGGCCGGACAGAGCGTTCCGCCGATGCTGACGGTCAGCGGAATCGTCCGCTCGTCGACGGGACGGAAACGCGTAAGCTCGACCTCGCGCCGGATCCGCTCCGCGACATGAGACGCCTCCTTGTCGCTGGCGCCGATCAGGAAGGCGCCGAATTCCTCGCCGCCGATGCGGCCGACAATGTCGCCGGCACGCACGCCGCGCGTGATCGCCGCGGCGATTTCCATCAGCGCATCGTCGCCGGTGAGATGGCCGAAGCTGTCATTGATCTTCTTGAAATGGTCGGCATCGATGATCAGCAGCGCGCCCCGGTCGGACTGGCGCCGCGTGGCGTCGAGCGTGGCAAAGAAGCTTTCGCGGTTGAGCATGCCGGTCATGTCGTCGCGGCTTGCCTTTTCCTCGAGCCGCCGATGCGCGGCGGCAAGCTGGGCGTGGGTTCTTGCAAGTTCGCGGTGCGCCAGCTTGAGACGGTCGCTCTGCCAGAACGTGTAAGCGCTGGCCGGCCAGGCCGTCGCCAGCGGACACAGGATGCACATCATCCAGGCGTTACCATCGATCACGCCGCCCAGTGCGGGAACGACTGCAAGCACGATGAGGACGGAAGCAATGGCGGCGGAAACGGCAACTATTGCCGATCTGAGAATTAGGCTCTTCATCGCGTTCCCCCGGTGACGGGCCTCGTTTGACAGGAAGCGTTGAAGGTCTCGTTTCAGGCTTGGCTAAAATTTGAACCATTGCGCAATGGGGTCTTCCTGGCTCACAAATTTTTGTCCCGAGCCTCGGCACAACCGCGCGGAACCGTGCCATAAGGCCTTCATGACACAGTCTCCCGAGCCCGCTTTCTTTGCCCATGTCACAGACTGGGTGTTCGACCTCGACAACACGCTCTATCCGCATCACACCAACCTGTTTTCGCAGATCGACGTGAAGATGACCGCCTATGTGTCGGAGCTGCTGCAATTGCCGCGCGAAGAGGCTCGCAAGCTGCAGAAGGAGCTCTATCTCGAATATGGCACGACGCTTAAGGGCCTGATGGAGCGCCACAGCATCGATTCCGACGACTTCCTCAACAAGGTCCACGACATCGATTATTCCTGGCTGAAGCCGGACCCGGCACTTGGCGAGGCGATCAAGGCGCTGCCCGGCCGCAAGTTCATCTTCACCAATGGCGACCGCGGCCATGCCGAGCGCACCGCGCGCGAACTCGGCATCCTTGAGAATTTCGACGACATATTCGACATCGTCGCAGCCGGCCTGACGCCCAAGCCCGCGCCGGAAACCTATGACCGGTTCCTGGCGCTGCACCACATCGCCGGGCCGAATGCCGTCATGTTCGAGGATCTGGCACGCAACCTGATCGTGCCCAAGACGCTGGGCATGAAGACCGTGCTGATCGTGCCCAACAATTTCGAGCCTACTTTTTCCGAAATCTGGGAACGCGACCCGGCCTTCGACGATTCGGTCGATTTCGTCACCGACGATCTCGCCGCCTTCCTGCGGACGATCGTCAATCCGGCGCAACCCTGATTCAGCCATATTGGCCCTGTCTCTGAGCGTCAGAACGGGGACGAATCGAGTGGCTCGATCGCTGCATTTCACTTGAAGCGCTTCACATCGCTGGAAGCCCGCATCGACGCCGGTGCTCATGCCGTGCTCGACCGGCTGCCGGCAAGCGGCCTTTATGGCGGGCTGGTCGAGTTTCTCGTCTTTGGATTAAAGCAGGCCTGGGCCTGCCTGTTCGGCGGCGCGATGCTGGCACTGATCATCGCAACGAAGCTGTACTGGCCCGACGGGGTCGCGCTCGCGCGCTACGATTTCCTGTTTCTGGCAGCGCTTGTGATCCAGCTTTCGATGCTGGTCTTCAGGCTCGAGACTGTCGCCGAAGCCAAGGTCATCCTGATCTTCCACATCGTCGGCACGCTGATGGAAATCTTCAAGACGTCGGCCGGCTCATGGATCTATCCCGAGGAAAGCTTCTTCCGGCTCGGCGGCGTGCCCTTGTTCTCCGGCTTCATGTATGCCGCCGTCGGCTCCTATCTGGCGCGCGTCTCGCGCATTTTCGACATGCGCTACAGCAACTACCCGCCATTATGGGCAACGGCGCTGCTGGCCGCTGCGATCTACGCCAATTTCTTCGCCCATCATTTCATCACCGACATGCGCTATGCGCTGTTTGCCGCCACGGCGCTGCTTTTTCTGCGCACGACGGTGCATTACCGTGTCTTCCGCTTTCGCCACCGCATGCCGCTGCTGCTCGGCTTCCTGCTGGTGGCGCTGTTCATCTGGTTCGCCGAAAATATCGGCACCTGGTCGCGCGCCTGGATTTATCCCGGCCAGCATGAAGGCTGGACGCCGGTATCCATCCAGAAACTCGGCGCCTGGTATCTCCTGATGATCATCTCGTTCGTGCTGGTGACGCTGGTTCACAGGCCACAACGTTACGACGCATCGACGACCGCCCTGAAACCAGCGGCCGCCGAGTAGCGCGCAAAGTTAGTGGTCGGAGTGGTCTCCACCGCCGGATGCAGCCTTGACCGGCAGCGTCACCTCGACCTTGCCGGCTTTTTCGAATTCCAGCGTGACGGGAACCGAGGCGCCTTGCTTGAACGGCTTCTTGACGGCCATGAACATCAGATGCTCGCCGCCCTGTTTCAGCTCGACGCTGCCGCCGGCGGGAATCTCCAGCCCGCCCTCGACCGGGCGCATCACCATGACATTGTCATTCATCGACATGGTGTGGATTTCGACCTTGCCTGCGGCAGGCGAGGAAGCGCCGATGAGCTTATCGGCGGCAGCACCCTTGTTGACGACAGTGAGATAGGCACCGCCGGTCGGCTGGCCGGGCAGCATGGCGCGTGCCCAGGCACCGTCGATCTCCAGATCGCCCGCCTTGACCGGAGCGGCTGCATCATGACCGGCATGGCCGCCATGCCCGCTCTCCGCGGCCAGGATGGTCACCGACGGGGCCGGATGTTCCAGCGAATGCGGGTCCTGCCCCTCAGCCGGCTCCTGATCCCAGGTCACCTGGCCCTTGTCGCAGATCTGCTTGGCCTTGAAGAACAGCGTCTGCCCTTCCTCGACGCCGGCCAGCGTGCCGCTGACGACGAACTCGTCGTAATACTCGTCCGGCAGGAAGCCGCCGCTCCAGGTCACGGATTTGACGCCGGACTTCACCTCCTGGCCGTGAAGCTTGTAGGTTTTGGCGAAATCACCCTTCTCGGTGGCGAGCGTCCAGTTCGCCTTCGGCATCGGCTTGGCGTCTATAAAACCTTCCGGGATGTCGATGCGCACGGTGGTGGTGGCCTGTCCGTCGCAGCCATGCGGGATTTTCAGCACGGCCTTGTAGGAACCGGGCGCGGCCTCGCTCTTTTCGAGCGACGCATGAGCGTGGGCGGTGATGATCGAAGCGGCCGTCAGCGCGCAGGCTGCGGCAAATGGCAATAGGATACGGCGCATTGGGTTTTCCTCTCGCGTCCAAAAACAGTTTCTCCCGCGGGCTGCGGAAGCAGGCTTGTTTCAGGCGAGAATGGAGGGCGGCGCACGGATTGCCGGCGGCGGTTCGTTCAGCCGGTCCGGCGGAATTTTCGTCGCGATCGAAGCGAACAACTCGCCGCGATTTTCGACCAGCGCCGGAAACGCCGCCACAAAGGGCGGCTCGATCTTGAGCGGTGCGGCCATGCCGGCGCATGGCCCGCCGATGCAGGTCGGGCAGTCATCGGCAGCACCAGGCGGCGGCAACTGCTTGCCGTCGGGCGTCGCCGCCTGCATCCCGAAAGTGGTGCAGATGATCCAGGCATTAGCGGTATTGGCAGCCCTCGCCTCGGCGAGTGGCTGGAACACATGCGCCACCAGAACCAGCGTTGCCGCAAGCGCAAACAGACGTCGGTCGCGCCGAAGCGCGGCAAACCATCCCGTCGATGCTTGCTTCAATCCCATGACGAAAATCTCTAGCCGAATGGGCAGACGCTTTCCAGCATTTCGCGATGCGGCATCGCCGCGCGGCCAGTTTCGGGAGGCTGCGCTTGGCTGAAATTGCCCTCTTGCCGGGTAGGTATTAGCGTTTGAACTACCCCCACCCCTAACCCCTCCCCACAAGGGGGAGGGGAACTTTGCTGCATGCTCGCCCAGCCCAATCTTCAACGTTTCTGGTGGCAAAGGCGATGAAATCGTCCCCCTCCCCCTTGTGGGGAGGGGTTAGGGGTGGGGGTGGCTCCGGTCAGTCCCCTCAGACCGACAACGCCCCTACAGCTTGTAAAACTCGGCGATAATCTCCCACGCCTCGTCGGCGGTATCGACGAAGTCGATGATGTCCTGGTCGCCGGGCGAGATCGTGCCTTGTTCTGCGAGGTAATCGAGGTCGATGGCGCGCGACCAGAATTCCTTGCCGAACAGGATGATCGGCACCCGCTCCATGCGGCCGGTCTGGATCAGCGTCAGCGTCTCGAAGAATTCGTCCATGGTGCCGAAGCCGCCGGGGAACACCGCAACTGCCTTGGCGCGCATGACGAAATGCATCTTGCGGATGGCGAAATAGTGGAAGTTGAAGCACAGCTCCGGCGTGACGTAGATGTTCGGCGCCTGCTCATGCGGCAGCACGATGTTGAGGCCGATCGATGGTGCGCCGACGTCGGCTGCGCCCCGGTTGCCGGCTTCCATGACACCCGGCCCGCCACCGGTCACCACGACATATTCGCGGTAATGGGATGCCTCGGAATGGCGCGAGCATATCTGCGCGAATTTGCGCGCTTCGTCGTAATATTTGCTGTTCTTTTCGAGGTTCTTCTTCTGCGTCTCGTCCTTGGCGGCCCACGCCTCGCCGCCCGGCTCGGGAATGCGCGCGCCGCCAAACAGGATCACCGTCGAGCGGATGCCGCGTTCGGCCAGGATCATTTCCGGCTTGAGCAGTTCGAGCTGCAGACGCACGGCGCGAAGCTCGCGGCGCGTCATGAACTCGTCGTCGTTCCAGGCAAGACGATAGGTCGCGGCGCGCGTCTGCGGCGTATCGGGAACCGCCTTTGACCGCTCCAGATCCTCGTCTGAATGCGGAAGCGGTGTCCATCCCGCCTTTTCCATAGGATTCATATGCTTTTTCCGTCCAATTCCTGCTTAAGGAGCGACCCCCGCGACAATGCGATGATTGACCCTTTGTAAGCCCTGACATAGGGTCCGCGCGACCTTAAAAACAGTCTAACGGCCTGCGCCTTAACAGCACGTATCACGGAGCCTTTCATGTCGAAAACCGACCTTGCCAGCCTCGAAGCGACAATCGAAAAGGCGTTCGAGGAACGCGAGGCGATCACCACCGCCACGCGCGGCGAAGTGCGCGAGGCGATCGAGAGCGCACTGGATCTTCTCGACCGGGGTGCTGCCCGTGTTGCCGAGCGTCAGGATGACGGCGCATGGAAAGTCAATCAATGGCTGAAAAAGGCGGTGCTTTTATCCTTCCGCCTTAACCCGATGGAAGTCGTCAAGGGCGGCCCGGCCGATTCTGTCTGGTGGGACAAGGTTCCGTCGAAGTTCTCCGGCTGGGGCGCGATCGATTTCGAGAAGGCCGGCTTCCGCGCCGTGCCCAACTGCGTCGTTCGCCGCTCCGCCTATATCGCGCCAAACGCCATCCTGATGCCGTCCTTCGTCAATCTTGGCGCCTATGTCGATTCCGGCACCATGGTCGACACCTGGGCCTCGGTCGGCTCCTGCGCGCAGATCGGCAAGAACGTGCATCTGTCGGGAGGCGTCGGCATCGGCGGCGTTCTGGAACCGATGCAGGCCGGCCCGACAATCATCGAGGACAACTGCTTCATCGGCGCGCGCTCGGAGGTGGTCGAAGGCTGCATCGTGCGCGAGGGCTCGGTGCTCGGCATGGGCGTGTTCATCGGCAAGTCGACCAAGATCGTCGACCGCGCCACCGGCGAGATCACTTATGGCGAAGTGCCGGCCAACTCCGTCGTCGTCGCAGGCTCGCTCCCGGGCAAGCCGTTCCCGAACGGCGAGCCGGGCCCAGGCCTCTACTGCGCGGTCATCGTCAAGCGTGTCGATGCCCAGACCCGTTCCAAAACCTCGATCAACGAGCTGTTGCGCGATTGAGCGGGGTATAAGGGTGGGCCGCCAGCAGTTTCTCTGGGTCTTCTTCGGCTTTTCCGGCCGAATCAGCCGGCAGGCCTTCGCGCTTGCCGGGCTGCTTCTCTATGTGATCAGGCTCTATCCGGTCTATCGCATGGTCGCGGCGGAAGGGGACGAAGCGGTGATAAGCCACTGGGCCAGCGTGTTCGTTGCGATGTTCGCCGTGCTGATCGTTTCCCATATGGCGCTCGCCGTGAAGCGGCTGCATGATATCGATCGATCCGGCTGGTGGAGCCTGCTCTTCCCCATCGGAGACATCATCGCCTTCATTCTCCTTTGCATTCCGCCGGGAACCGCTGGAGCAAACCGCTATGGACAACGCACCGACTCGGCGAATTAGAGCCAATCTGCATTCATCCATCGGGCACAGCGCATGACTGGCTACCGCACGCTCGATCCGGCCAAGATCATCGCCACGGCAGAGGCGCTGGAACTGCGTGTCGCCGAGCGTTTCCCGGATTCGGGGCTGCGAAAAGTCGCCGCCGAACTCGTTTCGCTGTCGCGCGACCTGACCGCTACCGCCAAGGCGCTCGAAGCGCCGATCTGGTGGCTGCGGGCGCTGATCGGCCTTGCCATCCTCGCCGGCGGCTCGGTCTTCCTGTTCGTCGGAACCTTCCTGTCCTTCGACCGCATCTCCACCGGCGCCTTCGACTTCGTGCAAGGCATCGAGGCGTCGCTCAACACGCTCATTCTCGCAGCCCTCGGCTTCCTGGCACTCGTCCGCGCCGAGGAACGCATCAAGCGCAAGCGCGTCTTTCGCGCCCTGCACGGCCTGCGCTCGCTGATCCATGTCATCGACATGCACCAACTGACCAAGGACCCGGTCGTGTTGTCGGCCAATTTCAAGCCGACGGCAAACTCGCCGGCCCGCATCACCAACAAGGCCGATCTCGCCCGCTACCTCGACTACTGCTCGGAAATGCTGTCGATCACCGGCAAGCTCGCTGCCCTGTTCGCACAGTCGGTCAATGACGACGTGGTGGTCGATGCCGTCAACGACATCGAGGGGCTGGGCTCGAACCTGTCGCGAAAGATCTGGCAGAAGATCACGATGATCGAGGAAACGGGCAGGACAAAAGCCGGCTAATCAGCCGGCCTTCAAATCTTCGATCAGCCCCGAAAGCTCTCCAAGATGCTCCAGCCGCCGGAACCGCGGCGCATCGGTTGGCTCCTCGACATGTTCCAGTACCCAGGTCAGGTCGTGCGGGACATAAACGCCCCAGCTTCCGGCCTCGATCGCCGGAACGACATCGGATTTCAGCGAATTGCCGATCATCATCGCACGGTCCGGCCCGTCGCCATGGCGGCTGAAAATGCGCTCATAGGTCGAGGCGGTCTTGTCGCTGACGATCTCGACGGCATCGAACAATTCGCCAAGCCCCGACTGCGCCAGCTTGCGCTCCTGATCGAACAGATCGCCCTTGGTGATCAGGATTAGGCGATAGGTTCCCGCCAGTTCCTCCAGCGTCTCGCGCACATTGGGCAAGGTCTCGACCGGATGGCTCAGCATGTCCCGGCCGGCGGCCAGGATCTCGCGGATGACGCTGGCCGGCACCCGGCCCTCGCTGATCTCCACGGCCGTTTCGATCATCGACAGCGTAAAGCCCTTTATGCCGAAACCGTAGAGGGCGAGGTTGCGCTTTTCCGCCTCGAGAAGCCTTGCATGGATGTCATGCCCCTCGGCATGCTCGGCCAGAAGCGAAGCGAAATGCTGCTCGGTCGTGCGAAAGAACTGTTCGTTCTGCCACAGAGTGTCGTCGGCATCGAAACCGATTGTGGTCAGCGGTTGTTTGGATGGCAGAATCGTCATCGGCGCAACATATGTTTGCCGTCGCCCCGGCGCCAGTGGCAGTCGCCATGCAACGCCCTGCAGCCGGCATGAAGGCGCAAAGCCCTACCCGCCGGAAACGACTTCCGGCGACAGCCCCGGCGAGCCGGCCTTTTTTGCTTCCGCGTCGCGAATGAGATCGGCCACCCGCGCATTGACCGGCGCAGGCGTTCCGGTGTTGCGCGCCAGCGCCAGCACCTTGCCTTGCAGGTGATCGATCTCGGTCGGCCGTCCTCGCGTCAGGTCTTCCCACATGGAGGAGCGCGCGGTCGGGTCTATCGCCAGCATCCGCCGCGCCAGCCGCAGGAACAGCCAGTTCGGCAGCCGCAGCAGCCTGGGCATCAGCGCCGGGGGCGGGCCAGCGATGCGCCCCGGCTTTATGCCGGCGGCGCGCATCGCCGCGAGGCCCTCCTCCATCTGCGCCGCCAGCAGCAACCGCCAGCGCCGGTCGGCAAGCAAGGCCGCGACCGGAAGATCCGATAAAGCGACGAGCGCGTTGATCAGGTTCAGCAGCAGCTTGCCCCATTGCACGGCCTTGATGTCGTCATGCCCGGCGACGGCGAAGCCTTCGACATTCAGCAAGTCGGCCAGGCCGGCAGCACCCGGCTCGATCAGCACCGTTCCGGAGGTTGCGCGGTGAAAGCGGATGGGCCTTTCGTTCTCGTCCGACTGGACCACGTTGAAAGGCACCATGCCGGCCAGCACCTTGTGTCCCGTGAGCAAGCTTCGCAGCCTGCCGGCATTGTCGACGCCGTTCTGCAGGCTCACCACCACCGCCGTTTCGGGCGCATGGGCCGCGATCAACCCGGCCATCTCGTCGGTCGCCCCGCTTTTCACCGTCACCAGCACGACATCGGCGCCGGCCAGCGCCGCCTTCGGATCGGCCGTGACACTAAAACCATCGGCCGCGAGAAGCCTGTCCAGCCCGTCGAGATCGGTGACGCGCAGGCCACCGTCCTGTATTGCCGAAACGATTCGCGGGCGCGCCAGAAGCGTGACATGGCGTTCAGCCAGCGCCAGGCAGGCGCCGGCATGGCAACCAATGCTGCCGGCACCGGCAATGACGATGGAAGCACGCTTTGAGGCCATCGAAAAATCCCCGTTGAGCCAAAGACTATACGGCGCGAAAACCATAATGTCGGCACTTGTCTGCGCCCGGCACTCGGACGGTGACAGCCCCGGAACTTTCGACTATCCCTCTCGTCATGATGCTGCCAAAGAATCCCTCTGAAAACCTCGCCGCCCTTATCCGCTGCCCGTCCGTGACGCCCGCCGAGGGCGGTGCGCTGAGTGCGCTCGAAACCATGCTGAAGCCGCTCGGCTTTACGGTCGAGCGGCCGACATTTTCCGAGGACGGCACGCCCGACATTGAAAACCTCTACGCCCGGCTTTCCGGCAATGGCCCGCATCTGATGTTTGCCGGCCATACCGACGTCGTGCCAGTCGGCGACGAGGCCGCCTGGATGCATCCACCGTTCTCCGCCGATATCCACAATGGCGAGATGTATGGGCGCGGCGCGGTCGACATGAAGGGCGGCATAGCCTGCTTCGTTGCAGCCCTTGCCCGCCATGTCGAGAAGCACGGCAATCCCAAGGGCTCGGTGTCGCTGCTGATCACCGGCGACGAGGAAGGTCCGGCGATCAACGGCACGATCAAGCTGCTCGACTGGGCCGCCGGCAAGGGCGAGCAGTGGGACGCGGCGATCGTCGGCGAGCCGACCAATCCCGACAAGCTCGGCGACATGATCAAGATCGGCCGTCGCGGCTCGATCTCCGGCATCGTCACCGTGAATGGACGCCAGGGCCATGTCGCCTATCCGCATCTTGCCGACAATCCGGTGCGCGGGCTGATGACGCTGGTCGATGCGCTGACCAATCCGGCCTTCGACAAAGGCACCAAGGATTTCCAGCCGACCAATCTCGAAATAACCTCGATCGACGTCGGCAACCCCGCCGCCAATGTCATTGCAGCGAAGGCCACGGCGGCGTTCAACATCCGTTTCAACGACACATGGACGGCCGAGACGCTGCAGGCCGAAATCCACAACCGGCTCGATGTCGCCAGCGGCCGCAAGAAATACCGCAAGGGGCGCAAGGAGCCGATCGAGTTCGACATCACCTGGCGCGACCGGCCAAGCCACGTCTTCCTGACGCGCGACGACAAGCTGATCGAAACGCTGAGCGGTTCGGTTCATGCCGTGACCGGAGCCAAGCCGACGCTTTCCGCGTCCGGCGGAACCTCCGATGCGCGCTTCATCAAGGATTACTGCCCGGTCGTCGAGTTCGGCCTTGTCGGCAAGACCATGCATATGGTGGACGAGCGCGTACCGCTTGCCGATCTCGAAACCCTGACCGAGATATATGGCAGGTTCATTCAAGACTGGTTCGAACGGGGCTGACGCGATGCCGCCCGGTGACGACATCCAGCGATATCTGGCCGGTGCCTGGCGGCTGATGATGGGCAAGCGCGACGGCGTCGCCCTGCTCGATCTTTCCGCCGACGGCTTCTGGAATTCGTTCTTCGCCATCGTCATTGCGCTGCCGCCGCTTTTCGTCGGCTGGGCCGGCACCGCAAGCGAGCTCGGCGCCGATCCCATGGCGTCGTCGAGCCGGTTTTCCTTTTTCCTGCGTCTGGCTGCGGTCGATCTGGGCGCGTGGGTTCTGCCGCTGGTAGCACTCGCCTTCATCGCGCCGATGGCCGGCATTCGCGACCGCTTCGTGCATTACGTGGTGGCCACCAATTGGGCCTCGGTAATCCTGTCCTGGCTGGTGCTGCCGGCGGCACTGCTGCGGCTGTTCACGGTATCGGACTCGCAGCTGGTCGTCGCGGCGTCCTTTGCCGTCTTCGCGCTTTCCATGGTGCTGACCTGGCGGCTAACCAATGCCATCATCGCCAAGGGACCGGCTGTCGGCAGCGCCGTCTTCGCCGGCATGTTCGTCGCATCGGTCGTCGTGCTCATCGCACTGCAATCGCTGCTCGGAATTTCGTTTCCTCAGTAATCGACCTTGGTCAGATAGAGCCCATAGGGCGGCGCGACCGAGCCGCAGGCGGCGCGATCCTTCGCCTCGAGTGCGGCCTTCACGTCGGCAGCCGTCCACGCGCCCTCGCCGACCCGCTTGATGGTCCCGACCATCGACCGTACCTGATTGTGCAGGAAGGAACGCGCAGCCGCGTGGATCTCGATCTCGTCGCCCTTGCGCACGACATCGAAGCGTTCCAGCGTGCGCAGCGGGCTTGATGCCTGGCACTGCAGCGAGCGAAATGTCGTGAAATCATGCCGTCCGACCAGAACCTGTGCTGCCTCATGCATGGCATCGGCATCGATCTTTTTCTGCACCACCCAGACCCGGTTGCGCTCGAGCGCTGCCGGCGCACGGCGGTTCAGGATGCGGTAGAGATACTGCCGGCCCGTCGCCGAAAAACGCGCATCGAAATCGTCGGGCACGGTGGATGCCGCCAGAATCGCCACCGCCGAACCCGCCATTTGCAGATGCGCGTTGATCGCATCGCGCACCGTGTCGTCGCGCCATGACTTGGCGAGATCGACATGGCCGACCTGCCCGGTCGCATGAACGCCGGCGTCGGTGCGGCCCGCACCGCGCAGCGTCACCTCTTCGCCGCAAAACCCCTTGATCGCCTGCTCAATCGCGCCTTGCACGGTGGCCGGCCCGTCCTGTCGCTGCCAGCCGGCATAGGCGGTGCCATCATATTCGATGTCGAGGCGGTAGCGCGGCATGTCCTTCGCTTACAAGGCGCGGAAGGCAGGCGCATAGACCAGCCTGCCGGTCGATGGAGCCTCGCTCCAGGCAAGCGACTGCAACGCATAGCACTGATAGTCGCTTTCGAATTTCTCGGCGTTGGAGCGGTGATAACCGAACCGGCCGTAGTAATCCGGATCGCCAAGCACGATCGAAAGCTTTTCGCCGGCCAACTTCAGCCGTTCATGTGCTTCGCGAACCAGCGCGCCGCCGATGCCCTGGCCGTGCAGGTCGGGATCGACGGCAAGCGGTGCCAGCGCCACGGCGGCAAAATCCTTGCCGTTTTCTTCCACCATCAGCCGGGAGAAAAAGACGTGACCGACGATGCGGCCTTCCTTTTCGGCAACCAGTTCCAGCACCACGTCGCCATCGGCCACCAGCCGATCGACCAGCATCGCCTCGCCCGCCTGGCCGAAGGCACGCTCCTCGACCTCGTGGATACCCGCGCGGTCGCGTTCTTCAGCCGGCCTGATCGTAAAATCGTTCATAGGAGCCTCCCGCCCTTGCCAAGTTTTGCGCCGCGCAGGAACTCGTCCACGCTGACCGCCTTACCACCGGCGCGCTGCACCTCCAGCAGTCGCACGGCACCGCCTCCGCAGGCAATGGCCAGACGCTCGTCCAGGACTTCGCCCGGCGCGCCTGAGCCATCCGCCAGCGTCGAGCGCAGCAGCTTCAGCCGCTCGGCCTTGCCGCCGGTTTCCATCTCGCACCACGCGCCCGGAAAGGGCGACAGGCCGCGAATGCCGTTGTGCACATCACGCGCCGGCTGATGCCAGTCGATGCGGGTCTCGGCCTTGTCGATCTTTTTCGCGTAGACCACGCCGTCTTCCGCCTGTGCGGTGAGCGGCAGCTTGCCTTGTGCCAGTTTTGCCAGCGCCTCGACCATCAATTCCGCGCCGACACCCATCAGCCGATCGTGCAGTTCACCCGCCGTCATATCCGGGTCGATCGTCACGCGTTCGGTCAGCGCCACCGGCCCCGTGTCGAGGCCGACATCCATCTTCATGACCATCATGCCGGTCTCGGCATCGCCGGCCATGATGGCGCGCTGGATGGGTGCTGCCCCGCGCCAGCGCGGCAGAAGCGAGGCATGGCCATTGTAGCAGCCGAGCCTCGTCCCCTCGAGAATAGGCTTCGGCAAAAGCAGCCCGTAGGCGACGACGACAGCGACATCCGCATTCAACGCCTTGAGCGCCTCCTGCTCGGCCTCGCCTTTCAGCGATACCGGCGAGCGCACTTCCACGCCCAGCCTTTCCGCCTCGCGCTGCACGGGCGACGGCGTCAGTTCCAATCCGCGCCGGCCCGCCGGACGCGGCGGCTGCGTGTAGACGCAGACGATCTCGTGCCCAGCTTCAGCGATGGCGCGAAGCGTGGGCACGGAAAAATCCGGCGTTCCCATGAAGATGACGCGAAGGGGCATCGTCAGCTTTGCAAGCCGGGAGATGTGTGCGGATGCGACAGGTTCCCTTCGGCCTGAGCAACGTTGGCCAGACCAAGTTCGATCAATCGGATAGCCTCTTCATCGACTGTGGTGCCGCGCATGCGCGCGTTTCTCTCGATCGCGCGAACAAGATCGTCATCGATGTTCTCTATCAATAAGTCAGCCACTTCGAGCACCCTTTGGGTTCACGTTCACAGGACCGCCGCCCGAAATAGCTTCGCCCCTCACCCCACCATGCGGCTTGGCGGGCGGTCCTTGGCAAGTTTCTTGAACTTCTTCACCACCATGTCGCGCTTGAGCTTGGAGATGTGGTCGATGAAGAGCACGCCGTTGAGATGGTCGATCTCGTGCTGCAGGCACGTGGCCAGCAGCCCATCGGCGGTGATTTCCTGTTCCTTGCCGTCGCGGTCGAGGAATTTCACCTGCACCGAAGCCGGGCGCTCGACCTCGGCATAATAATCTGGGATCGAAAGGCAGCCTTCCTCATAGACGGAGCGCTCATCCGAACTCTCGAGGACTTCCGGGTTGATGAAGACCTGTGGTGCCGGTTTTTCGTCTTCCTTGGCGAGATCGATCACCAGCATGCGCAGCGGCTCGCCGATCTGGATTGCCGCCAGCCCGATGCCCGGCGCGTCGTACATGGTTTCCAGCATGTCGTCGGCCAGCTTGCGCAGCGAATCGTCGACGCGCTCCAGCGGCTTGGAAAGCTGGCGCAACAGGGGATCGGGAAGGATGATCAGCGGCTTTATCGTCATGTCGCCTCACCTAAGACGTCGCAAGAAAAGCGTCAACTGTTTGCCTTTCATGATGTTCTCGTTTTGATCTGGTTTCTACAAACGAATCGCGTATCCTGCGGCAATGACAGACCTGCTATCCGAGCCGATACTGCGTCTTGGCGCCAGCGTGTTCACGCTCGGCCAGTTGCTTGCCTTTGGCGGAGCGTTGTTGCTGGCACTGTTTCTTGTGCTTGTCGCAGCGCTCTGGCGCTCGGCAAAAGCACGGGCTGAGGCAGCTCTTGAAGCAGCTAACCGCGCCGGCGAGGCAGATGCTCGGATGACCGCGATCCTGCAGTCGCAGGCCGAGATGCAGGGGCGCATGGGTGCGATGGCCGAAGTGTTCGGCTCGCGGCAGGCCGAACTCACCCAGTCGCTCAGTCAGCGCCTCGACGCCATGACCGGTCGGCTCGGCCAGACCATGACCGAACAGACCAAGTCGACGCATGAAAGCCTGGCCAAGCTGCAGGAGCGGCTGGCCGTCATCGATACCGCGCAGGGCAACATCCAGTCGCTCGCCGGGCAGGTGGTGCAATTGCAGGCGATCCTGTCCAACAAGCAGACGCGCGGCGCTTTCGGCCAGTCGCGAATGGAAGCGATCGTCGCCGACGGCCTGCCGCACGGCGCTTACGAGTTCCAGGCCACGCTTTCCAACGGCAACCGGCCGGACTGCCTGGTGAAGATGCCCAACGGCTCGCCGTCGCTGGTCATCGATGCGAAATTCCCGCTCGAAGCGTGGAATGCCATTCGTGCCGCTGAAGGCGCTGAGGCGCGAAAACTTGCCGCACAATCCTTTCGCCGGGACGTCGAAATCCACATCAGGGACATTTCGGACAAATATCTCATCAATGGCGAAACCCAGGACACGGCCTTCATGTTCGTGCCCTCGGAATCGGTGTTCAGCGAAATCCATGAGAATTTCGAGGCGCTGGTCCATCGTGCCCATCGCGCCCGCGTCGTTATCGTCTCGCCCTCGCTGCTGATGCTGTCGATCCAGGTCATCCAGGCGATCCTGAAAGATGCGCGCATGCGCGAGCAGGCCCATCTCATCCAGGGCGAGGTTACTCGCCTGATGGAGGATGTGTCGCGGCTGGACGAGCGCGTGCGAAAGCTTCAGGGCCATTTCGGCCAGACCGCAAAGGACATCGACGACATTCTTGTTTCGTCGAGCAAGGTCACCAAACGCGGCCAGAAGATCGAGGCGCTGGAGTTCGGCGACGGCCACGCCGACGAAGCAGCCGCTCCGCCCCCGCTGCCCGCACGCACCGCCGAATCCAAGACCGGGCAGCTGCGGCTGCGCGTCGTTGAAGAACGGGAATGAATTTTTTGACGTAAAGCTGTTGAAGACGGCAGTGACATGCAAGAAACAATTCCAGTATATGAATTGCATCGCATACAAATTCTCTGCACGAATCCAGTAACGACCTGACAATACTCGTTTCCGCATTTCGTCCCTCTGGAGGGAAGTGACGCAGTGAGCAGCAGCGAACCGGGCAAAGGCATCAAACCGGGCAAGATCGAGATGCCCGAAGGGCCGGGCATTGCCGCCTACCATGCCGAACATCCGGACAATTGGTGGGGCGAGAAAAACCGGATGCGCACCGACCGCCAGTCCATCCTCCAATACGAACAGCAGATCATTCGCCGGCGGCGTGCCAGGCATAAAAATGGCAGTTCTTCCGCTGCGCCAGCCGAAGGATCGCAGCCGAAGCCCGTGGTCCAGAGCCCCGTGGGCACCAAGCCGGCAGAGGACCAGCCGGGCGAAGAGCGCAAATTGCTCGACGATCTCACCGGGCTCGCGCTGTCGGGCGGCGGCATCAGAGCCGCAACCTTTTCGCTCGGCGTCCTCCAGGCCCTGGACCGCTACGGCATCATCAACCGGCTCGACTATCTGTCGACTGTCTCGGGCGGCGGCTATATCGGCAGTTCGCTCAGCGCGACATTGGTCAAGGGGAATGGCGAGTTCGCCTTCGGTTCTTCACCGCAAGGCACCTCGCTCGGCGCCAAGCCCTCCAAGATGCTCAGCGCATCCGAGCTTGCCGACAGCGACGCCGTCGGGCATCTGCGCAATTATTCGAACTTTCTCATTCCAAAGGGCCTGGGCGACGTGCTGACAGCGGCGGCGGTCGTGGTGCGCGGCCTTACCGCCAATGCAGCGCTGATCCTGTGGATTCCACTTTTGCTTGCGGCCCTGACCGTCTTTTCCAATCCGACGCGCGCCGATCTCGTCAAGTCCGACCTGTTCGGCTTCACGCTTTACTGGCCTCCCGTCCAGCATTTTGCGGTCACGCTGGTCTTCCTCGCCAGCGCCTTCATCTATTTCTTCGTCTGGGCGCTGCTGCGCTCGGCCGTGCGGGCGCAGATGCTCGCCGACGCCGTCGGACGCGCGCCGTTTTATGGTGCGCTGGTGCTGATCGCGGTGGCGCTGGCGGTTTTCATCGAATTCCAGCCGCTGGCGGTCAATGTGCTGTTCGACGCCATGGCGCCACCCAAACCCATGCCCGGCGCGCCTGTAACAGAAGGCGGCAGGAGCTTCCTCACCTGGCTCGGGCTGATGCTTGCGCCGATAACGGCCGTCATCACCTTCTTTCGCCAGACGCTGAAGTCCTATCTGGCCGATACCTATTACAGCAAGACCTATGCGGCATTGCTGGCGCGGGGAACGGCCACCCTGATCCTGTGGATCGGCGCGCTGGCGCTGCCCCTGCTGATCTGGATTTTCTACCTGCATCTCAGCTATTGGGCGATTGCCGACGGCAATGATCCGGCAACGCAGTTCGCGCACAGTCCCAACTGGTTCCTGTGGCTCAAGGAGTATCTCGGCGGGATTGCCTGGCTGCCTTATCTCGTGCTCGGCCTGCTGCTGTTCTTCTTTTCGTTCTGGCTGAAATCGAACGCCAATTCGCTGCACCACCTCTACCGCGACCGGCTGTCTCGCGCCTTCCATTTCGACCCGCAGTCGTTTCGTCCCGGCAAGCCGGACCCCGACGGCTACATCCCGCAACTGACGGAACTGGCATCGGAAGACACGCCCTATCACCTCATAAACACCGCCATAAACGTGCAGTCGTCGGCGGAGGCCAACCGGCGCGGGCGCAATGCCGATTTCTTCCTGTTCTCGCCGTTATTCGTCGGCAGCCGCGTCACCGGCTATATCCCGACGCGGGCCTATGCGCACAAGAAGATCGACAATCCGCTCGACGTGGCGACCGCGGTGGCCATTTCGGGTGCATCGGCTTCGTCCAACATGGGATCGCAGACGATAAGGGCGCTGTCGCCGACGCTTGCCATGCTCAATGTGCGGCTCGGCTACTGGCTGCGCAACCCGAGCAGCGTGTTGAAGCTTATCGGCGGCGAGCCGCTGGAAGAGGCTGCTCCGATGTCGGACATGGCCCGCAAAAGCCGGTCATTCTTGCGAAAGCTCAAGGAAATCCTTGGCACCAATGGCCATTTCTTCCTGTTCTTCGAGATGTTCGGCTTCCTCGACGAGGAGAGCAGTTACGTCTATCTCACCGATGGCGGCCATATCGAGAATCTCGGCATCTATGAGCTTCTGCGCCGGCGCTGCAAGGTCATCGTCGTGGTCGACGCCGAGACCGACCCGCAGATGCGTTTCGGCTCCTTCATCGCCCTGCAGATTCATTCGCGGATCGATCTTGGCGTGCGCATCGACCTGCCCATGGAAGCGATCCGCAAGGCGACGCTGGACACGCAGAAGACTATCTCCGCTGACGCAGCGGGCACCGCTCCCGCACCCCTGACGCCGGAAAAGGCCGCAGAAAACGGGCACGCCAAACCGTTGATGCCGCATATCGCGATCGGCCAGATCCACTACGGCAAGAACCAGTCCGGCACGCTCGTCTACATCAAGGCATCTTTGACTGGCGACGAGAATGACTATCTGCTGGACTATGCGCGGCGCAACCCGACTTTCCCGCATGAATCGACCGGCGACCAGTTCTTCACCGAAGAGCAGTTCGAGGTCTATCGCGCGCTTGGCTTCCACATCACCGACCGGTTCTTCGGCGCGAAGGATGATGCCATTGCCATGACGGCCGACAAATGCGCTGCCCGCAAGGTCAAGGACACGATGGACCCTCGCATCGCCGACATCCACAACTGCCTGCTGCCATAAGGCATCGCCGAAGAGCGCAGTGGGCAGGCGACTTATAACTACTGCGTCTCCACCGTCTCCATGGCCTCGAATTCCGGCAGCCAGTGCAGTGCCGAGCGATGCCAGAACTGCCTTCTCGGCACCAACTCCTCGCGCTGCCTCACCGTCCCTACTCGTATTCCGTAGACCTTCGGTCCCTCGTCGGCCGAGGTGGCGAAGAGATGCGAGCCGCAGTTTTCGCAAAATCCCTGCGCGCGCCGTGCGCCGTTGGCGCCGATCTTGATGTATATCTTCGGCGTTCCCTTGGTGATCTCGTACTTGTCTTCCGGTGCCCGCACGCTGACCCTAAAGGCCGTGCCGGTGAGCTGCTGACAATCCGTACAGTGGCAGATCGTCGTCTTCTCAGGATCGACCTCGGCCTGGTATGTAATAGCGCCGCAATGGCATCCGCCGTCTATTCGCATCGTCGCTTCTCCTTGGATTGGCTCGCGTGGCTATTCCTTCGCCTCGTCGACAATCGCCTTGCGCCGGCGCTCCCAGGTTCCCTTGGTCTGCGGCTTGACGAACAGGGCGGTAATCTGGGGCATCTCCTTGTGCAGCTTGGCCTCCAGGCGCTCGACGCAGGTCTCGATCTCGGGCGCCGTCATATGGTCCTCGAATTCGAGGCTAAGCGCTGCGACGATCTCTTCCGGCCCGAGGTGAACGGTCAGGACGCCGTTGGCGCGCTGCACGGCGGGGTCGGCCTGCGCCAGCGCCAGCACCGCCTTCTGAACTTCCGGCAAGGCCGGTTCGCCCATCAGCAGGCCCTTGCTCTCTCGAGCGAGGAAGATCGCCGTCGATGCAAGGATGACGCTGATGCCGATGGAGGCGACGCCGTCGAGTTCGGGCATGGCGAATATCTGCGCGCAGAAAATGCCGACGAAAGCAACGATCAGCCCGAGCAAGGCGGCGCTGTCCTCGAACAGCACCGTGAACACGCTCGGGTCCTTGCTCTGGCGGACCGCGTCGAGATAGCCGAGCCGGCCCTTGGCCTGGCGGAACTCCTTCAGCGCCACCCACCACGAACCGCCTTCGAACAGGAAGGAGAGCCCGAGCACGACATAGTTGATGGTCGGGTTGCGCACCGGTTCCGGATCGAGAATGTGGATGACGCCCTCGTAGAAGGAGACGCCGGCGCCGAGCGCGAAGACCAGCAGCGCAACGATGAAACTCCAGAAATAGAGCTCCCGGCCGTGGCCGAGTGGATGGGTTGCATCTGGCGGTCGGTTGGCCCGTCTCAGCCCGTAAAGCAGAAGCCCGCCGTTGCCGGTATCGACCAGCGAATGCACGCCTTCCGACAACATCGCCGAACTGCCGGTGAAAAAGGCAGCTATGAACTTGGTGACCGCGATGGCGAGATTGCCGGCGAGTGCGGCGTAGATGACCTTCTTGGAGCCGGAATGCGCAGCCATGGCCTGTCCCTCGTTTCACGAGAGAGTAGCGCATGCACAGCTTTGCTCAAGATGTGGCTATCGGAACCCCTTGCCCTCGCCACGATCTGTTGTTTCACTCTGTCACCCGACAACAGGAGGAGCGAATCATGGCCAAGGGTCAAATGCGCAGCAACAAGGAAGCTCGCAAACCGAAAAAGGATGCGAAAAAGCCCGTAGCCGAGCCGGCGCTGAAGGCGGCACCGGTTCAGGCGATAAGGCTGAAAGAGAAGAAATAATAGATACGCGCACGAAAGCAGCGCGGCGGCTTTGCCGTCGCGCTGCTGCCTGACATGACGTCAGGGCTGGATCAGGTTTGCCTTACGCCCTTGGCGGCAGCGGCATGCGGCCGCCGCGTGCCTTGCGCGCAGCATAGCGCGCGTCGCGCTTGGCCTTGCGTTCGGCTTCGTCGGCCAGCACCCGCGTGATGCGGTCGGTCTCTTCCGCTTCGCGGATTTTGGCTTCCGCAGCCGCGGCTTCTTCCGCAGCGATACGGGCAGCTTCAGCCGCCGCTTCGCGCTCGGCCTTTTCGATCGCCTCGCGAGCCAGTCGCTCCTGCTTCAGCTTTTCCTTTTCGGCATTGCGCTTTTCGCGCGCCTCAAGGATCGCCTGACGCTCAGCCTTGCGAGCCAGAACTTCCGGATCGTCTTCAGCCGGACGCGCCTTGAAGCGGTTCAGCAGGGCTTTTCTTGCTTCGTTTGCGGCATTGCGCCGCTCGGAGAAATCTTGTTCCTTGTAGATAGCCAATTTTCGCCTTCAATTTTTTCTTTCGTACGCGCCGCTTACATACGCACGACAGCCAAGAGTTCAAGCGCCAAATGGACATGCCTGCCATGTAATCGGTAGTTGTTGCCCTGAGGGAACGGTTCGAAGCGTCGAATCCGAGATTGACTGTTCACAGCCCGGCCACTGGCGAGCGAGCCGGGGCGTCGCTACCTGTAGGCCAACAATCCCCATTTTCGAGGACAGATCATGGAACTCGGCCTTTACACTTTCGCGGATGTCAGCCTGAAACCCGGCCCCGACGCCATCTCACCCCATCAGCGCCTGCGCAACCTCATCGAGGAAATCGAACTTGCCGACCAGGTCGGGCTCGACGTGTTCGGCCTGGGCGAGCATCACCGCCCGGACTACGCGGCTTCCGCGCCCGTCGTAGCGCTGGCGGCGGCTGCCGAGCGCACCAGGCGCATAAAGCTCACAAGTGCGGTCACCGTCTTGTCGTCGGACGATCCAGTGCGGGTCTTCCAGCAGTTCTCGACGCTCGACCTGCTCTCGGGTGGGCGCGCCGAGATCATGGCGGGGCGCGGCTCCTTCATCGAATCCTTCCCGCTGTTCGGCTACAATCTGGAAGACTACGACCAGCTCTTCTCCGAAAAACTCGACCTGCTGCTGGCGCTGCGCGACAGCGAGCGCGTGACCTGGACAGGCGAGACGCGCCCGCCGATCAACGATCGCGGCGTCTATCCCCGTCCCTTCCAGGACAAGCTGCCGATCTGGATCGCGGTGGGCGGCACGCCGACTTCTGTGGCGCGGGCCGGTGCGCTCGGCCTGCCGCTTGCTCTCGCCATCATCGGCGGCGAGCCGGCGCGGTTCGCACCGCTGTTCGACCTCTACCGTCAGGCAGCGTCGCGGGCCGGTCACGATCCGGCGACCCTTGCCACCAGCATCAACGTCCACGGCTTCGTCGGCGAGACGACCGCACAGGCGGCAGACGATTTCTACGAGCCGCAGGCCGAGGTGATGAACCGCATCGGCCGCGAGCGCGGCTGGGGTCCGACGTCGCGGGCGCATTACGACCAGTCGCGGTCCCCGAGCGGCGCGCTGTTCGTCGGCAATCCCGAGCAGGTCGCCGAAAAGATTGTCGCCAATCATAAGCTGTTCAAGAACGACCGCTTCCTGCTGCAAATGGCGATCGGCATCATGCCGCATGCCAAGATCATGAAGGCGATCGAGCTGTTCGGCACCAAGGTCGCTCCGATCGTGCGGCGCGAGACGGCGGTGAAAGAGCTTTCGCTTACCGGAAGCTGACCTTCATACATCAGGGACTGCGGAACTTTCCGACTTCAGGCGCATTGTTGCGCCTGAAGGGATTTTCGCGTCGTCAGATCGTTCTGGCGTCCGCGAAGATCGGGGATCGACAATGAAAAATGAAACGGCCAGCCCTGCCGCCGATCCGTCGGCAGCAGCACGAACAGCGTCGGACACAAGGCTCATGCGCTCGCTGCTCATCGGTATCTTCATATTCATGGCAATCTACGCGCTCTATTTCGGGCGCGATTTTTTCATGCCGGTCATTCTGGCCTGCCTGCTGGCACTGATGCTGACCCCCATCGTGCGCTTCCTGCGCAAGCGCGGCATGCCCGAGGCGGTATCGGCCACCATACTGGTCGTCGTCTCCGTGCTCGGCATCGGCCTCGCGGGCTATCTTCTCAGTGGACCCGTCATCGCGCTGGTCAACGATGCGCCGGCGATCGGACGCCAGTTGACCGAGCGCCTCGCACATCTGCGCCATCCCTTCGAACAGATGATGAGCATTTCCCATCAGGTCGAGCGCGTCACCGAAACCGCGCAGGAGCCCGGCGTGCAGAAGGTCGTCGTGGCGCAGCCCGGCATCATCTCGCAGGCCGCCGGCAATCTGCTTTCGGCCGGTACGACCACGGCAATCACCTTCGTGCTGTCGCTGTTCCTGCTCGCTTCCGGCACGATGTTTTATGAGAAGATCATCCAGTCCTTCACCCGACTCAGCGAGAAGAAGCGGGCGTTGCGCGTCGTCTACGATGTCGAGCGCGAGATTTCGCGTTACCTGCTGACTGTGGCGCTCATCAATCTTGCCCTCGGCGTCGCCATCGGACTCGGTCTCTGGGCCATCGGCATGCCGAACCCGTTCGTCTGGGGCGTCGCAGCCACATTGTTGAACTTCCTGCCCTATATCGGTGCGCTGATCACCATCCTGCTTGTCGCGGTCATCTCCATCGTCAGCTTCGACAGCCTGTCCTACGCGATGGTCGCGCCGCTCTTCGTGGTCTGCTGCAACATCATCGAAGGCCAGTTCATAACGCCGCTCGTCGTCGGAAGACGGCTGGAGATCAACGCGGTGGCGATCTTCGTCGCCGTCGCCTTCTGGTCTTGGCTCTGGGGCTTTGTCGGTGCACTGATCGCGGTGCCGCTGCTCGTCATCGTCAAGGTCTTCTGCGATCATTTCGACAGCCTGCATCATGTCGGCAATTTTCTGGCCGCCCAGCAAACCGCCGAGCCGGAGGAAGAAGAATCAGAGGAACCGGCAAAAGCGGCCTGACGCCCTTTGCGAAGCAGGCCGGGCGTTCCTATATCCGGGCTTCCTACCCGCCCGGAGACCTGCCCCGTGATTCCACTTTCCGTTCTAGACCTGTCGCCGATCACCGAGGGCAGCACCGCCTCGCAATCGCTCGCCAACACGCTCGACCTGGCCCGCCACGCCGAGCGGCTCGGCTATAACCGCTACTGGCTGGCCGAGCATCACAACATGGCGGGCATCGCCAGTGCCGCCACCTCCGTGGTGATTGCCCATGTCGCCGGCGGCACCAAGACAATCCGCGTCGGTGCGGGCGGCATCATGCTGCCCAACCACGCCCCGCTGGTGATTGCCGAGCAGTTCGGCACGTTGGCTGCCCTTCACCCCGGCCGCATCGATCTCGGCCTTGGCCGCGCGCCGGGCACCGACATGAACACTGCCCGCGCGCTACGCCGCAATCTCGAGGCCGGCGTCGACAATTTCCCGCAGGACGTGGTCGAGCTCATCAACTATTTCGCGCCTGCCGAGCCCGGCCAGCGCGTGCGCGCCGTGCCCGGAGAAGGCCAGAACGTGCCGGTGTGGATACTCGGCTCCTCCACCTATGGCGCGCAGCTCGCAGCCATGCTCGGCCTGCCCTATGCCTTTGCCTCGCATTTCGCGCCGGCGGAGCTGGAACATGCCATCGACATCTACCGTTCGCGCTTCCAGCCATCGCAATTCCTAGACAAGCCTTATGTCATGCTCGGCCTGAACGTGTTTGCCGCCGAGACTGACGCGGAAGCAAAGTTCCTGTTCACCTCGCTGCAGCAGGCCTTCGTCAATCTGCGCACCGGCCACCCCGGTCCGCTGCCGGCACCTGTCGAGAACTACGACGCCGACCTCGACCCGATGGCCAAGGCCATGCTGGCACAGGCGCTTTCCTGCGCCATCGTCGGTTCGCCGCAGACTGTGCGTACCGGCCTCGACGCCTTCATCCGCCGCACCGGCGCTGACGAGCTGATGGTGACGGCGCAGATGTTCGACCATGCCGCGCGAATCAGGTCGTTCGAGATCCTTGCGGAAGCGCATAAGGAGCTGTCGCAGGCGGCTTGAGTGCCTTTTTCCCTCGCCCCGTTTACGGGGAGAGGGTGGCCGCGAAGCGGTCGGGTGAGGGGCAGCGCAAGCCAATCAAACGTTGGCTCCGCCCCTCATCCGCCTACCGGCACCTTCTCCCCGTAAACGGGGAGAAGGAAGAAACTCACCGCATCGCCTCAACCAACCCCTTGTCCGGATAACACGTCGCCGCGCGGCCGTTCTTTGCCTGCCAGACGCCTATCGAGCGGCGCGTCTTGAAGCCGGGCAGGCCGTCGGCGCTGCCGACATCGTAGCCGGCCTTTTCAAGCCCGCGCTGCATCGCCGCCACGTCCGACCGGTAAAGCCCGCCGACCTTGCCCCAGGCACCGGAAAAACCCTTGTCGCCATGCGCGATGCGATCAGCACCATGGCCGATGAACAGCGCATAGAGATCGCTCATATTGTATTCCTTGAGCACGTAGAAATTCGGCGTGACTATGAAGGCCGGGCCGCTGCGACCCGCCGGCATCAGCAGGAAACCTTCGGCCTTCAACTCACTGGCCGGAAACGGCTTGCCGCCGATGCGGGCAATGCCCATCGCCGCCCATTGCGATATTTTCTTGCCCTGATCCGGCCCTTCGAGCGAGCAAGAGACGCTGTCCGGCACGGTGACTTCAAAGCCCCAGTCGCGGCCTTTCACCCAGCCATAGTTGACGAGGTAGTTGGCGATGGAGGCCAGCGTGTCGGGCACGGAGTTCCAGATGTCTGGATGGCCGTCGCCATCGAAATCGACAGCATGCTTGAGGAAAGACGTCGGCAGGAATTGCGGCTGGCCGAGCGCGCCGGCCCACGACGATTTCATCTGGCCGGGATCGGCCAGCCCGCGCTGGACGATCTCAAGGGCAGCCAGCACTTCCTTTCGGAACATCTCCTTGCGGGTCGCCATGAACGCCTTGGTGCCCAGCACCTCGAAGGCGTTGTAGGGGATTTTCGCCGTGCCGAAACCCGACTCGCGCCCCCATATCGCCAGCACCACCTCGCCCGGCACCCCGTAGCGCTTCTCGATCGCGGCGAGCGTCTTGGCATACTGCCCGGCGCGCGAGCGGCCGCCTGCGGTCACATTGCCGATCGGCGCGAAGTAACTTCCCGGCGAGCCGAACTCGGCCTGATGCTGCTTCTGCGGCGTCTTCGGCTTGGTGCCCGGCATGACCAGATCGGGCAGCTTCAGATTGGGCGAAACGCCAGCAAAGGCAGCGTCAAAAGTCTTTTGCGAGATGCCGCGGCTCTTGGCTTCAGGCCACAGATCGGTTTTGAGCCACGCCTGGAACTGGCCATCGATCTTGGCGGCGGCGGCGGGGGAGAGGAGGAACAGCGATGCGAGAAGTACGAATAGAAGCGCGAACGCATTCGAGATAGGCGCTCTACGTTGCCCCCCTCTGGCCTGCCGGCCATCTCCCCCACAGGTGGGGAGATTAGCAGCGTCGCCTACGCTGCCTATCCGGCAACGTTGAAGATTAGCGAAAGCAGGGATGAAGGCTGATCTCCCCACCTGTGGGGGAGATGGCCGGCAGGCCAGAGGGGGGCAACGTCGAGCACAAGACTTCAAAGGACGATCAAACTTCATAATACATCCCCTGCCCCAAATCCTGTCAAAACACCGTCCGCGATTTCAGCGCCGCAGCCAGCGTACCCTCGTCGAGATAATCCAGCTCGCCACCCACCGGCACGCCATGCGCCAGCCGTGTGATCTTGACGCCGAAATCGGCGAGCTGGTCGGTCAGATAATGCGCCGTCGTCTGGCCCTCGACGGTGGCGTTGACGGCGATGATGATTTCCTTGATCTCGCCTTCTGAAACACGGCTGACAAGCTGCTTGATGTTGAGCTGGTCCGGGCCGATGCCGTCGAGCGGCGACAGCGTGCCGCCGAGCACGTGATAGAGCGCGTTCATGGCGCCAGCACGTTCCAGCGCCCAGAGATCGGCGACATCCTCGACCACGATCAGCGTCGCGCCATCGCGGCGCGGATCGGTGCAGATCGTGCAGGGGTCGACGGTGTCGACATTGCCGCAATTGGAGCAGATGCGGACCTTGTCGACCGCTTCGCCCATGGCGTCTGCCAGCGGCACCAGCAGCTGCTCCTTCTTCTTGATGAGATGGAGCGCCGCCCGACGCGCCGAACGCGGCCCAAGACCCGGCACCTTAGCCAGGAGCTGGATCAGGCGTTCGATTTCAGGGCCGGCGATTCGCTTGGACATGAAAGTGGTTTAGCGCAAGTCCGGGCCGTCGAACCAGTGTTAAAGCTGTTCGAAAATTCGCTTGGCCGAGTCAGATGGCGTGGTTTTCGAGAACCGAAGCGGAGCGGACATTCGGGTCCGTGAGCATCGGAAGCGCAGAAAACCGCGTCAGGTGGCCGGCCAAGTAGAATTTGCGGGCGGCTTTAGAACGGCAGCTTCATGCCGGGCGGGATCGGCAATCCTGCCGTCAGCGCCTTGGTCTTTTCCTGCATCACGGTCTCGACCTTGACCTTGGCGTCGTTGTGGGCGGCGAGGATCAGGTCTTCGAGGATCTCGACATCGTCCTCCTTGAACAGCGACGGGTCGATCTTCAGCGACTTCATCTCAAATTTGCCGGAAATCGTCACCTGCACCATGCCGCCGCCGGCCTGGCCGGAAGCCTCCAGCGTGGCGATTTCCTCCTGCATGGCCTGGAACTTGGCCTGCATTTCCTTCGCCTTGCCCATAAGGCCGAGAAGATCCTTCATGATCTCAATCCTTTGTTCGTCAGTTCTCGTCGTCGTCTTCGATCGGCGGCTCCGCCGGCATGTCGGCATCGGCTTCCGTATCCGGCGCATCGGGGATGCGCACGTCGATGATCTTGGCGCCCGGGAAGCGGGCGAGGATGGCGGCGACCGTCGGGTCGGCCTTGGCGTCGGTGAAGGCGTTATCGCGCTTTTCCGTTTCCATCTCGGAAAGCGTCTGCCCGCCCTCCTCGCGCGACAGCGACACCATCCAGTGCCGGCCGGTCCAGGCCTTCAGCTTTATCGTCAGGTCGTTCAGCAGCGTCTTGGGCGCATCCGGCGTCAGGCTGACATCGAGCCGGCCAGGCTCGACCTTGACGAGACGCACGCAGCGCTTGACCTGCACCTTCAGCGCCATATCGCGGTTGGCATCGGCAAGGTTGGCGACGTCGGCCAGCGACTTGATCGGAACGCTCGGCGTTTCCTCGACCACCGGCGAAGGCACGAAGGCCGCGGGAGCCGCTTCCGGCTCGCTCGCCACCAGCCGCATCGTCTGGCCGCCGCCATTGCTCGACGGCATGCGCGCCTGCGAAACGGCGCTTGCGCCATTGCCGGGGCCTGAGGGTGCCGAAGACGCGGACGGACGCGGCGCGGCGCCATTGGAAGCTGTGCCGTCGCCAAGCGATTTCAGCGCCTCGTCCAGCGTCGGCAGGTCGGCGGCGTGAGCAAGGCGGATCAGCACCATTTCGGCGGCACTGATCGGCCGGTTGGAGGACTGCACCTCGGGAATGCCCTTGAGCAGCATCTGCCAGGTGCGCGAAAGCACCCGCACGGACAGCGTCTGCGAAAATTCGAGCCCGCGCACGCGCTCGTCTTCGGAAAGCGAGGCATCGTCTGCGGCAGAGGGCACGAAGCGGAGGCGCGTGACCAGATGGTTGAATTCGGCGAGGTCGTTGAGCACGGCTACGGGATCGGCGCCGACATCATATTGCGCGCGCAGCTCGCCAATGGCCGAGGCCGCATCGCCCTTCATGACGTTCTCGAACAGATCGACGATCCGCGCCCTATCGGCCAGCCCCAGCATGGCGCGCACCGCTTCCGCGGTGACCTTTCCGGCACTGTGGGCGATAGCCTGGTCGAAGATCGATTGGGCATCGCGCATCGACCCTTCGGCGGCCCGCGCGATCATTGCCAATGCCTGATCCTCGGCCTCGACACTTTCCAGCCCGGCGATACGGCCGAGATCGGCCTTGATCATCGACGCATCGATGCGGCGCAGGTCAAAACGCTGGCAGCGCGACAGCACCGTGATCGGAACTTTGCGGATTTCGGTGGTGGCGAAGATGAATTTCACATGCGGCGGTGGCTCTTCAAGCGTCTTGAGCAGGCCGTTGAAGGCCTGCGTGGAGAGCATGTGCACTTCGTCGATGATGTAGACCTTGTAGCGCGCCGAGACCGGGGCGTAGCGCACCTGCTCGATGATGTCGCGGATGTCGTCGATGCCGGTATGCGAGGCGGCATCCATCTCGATCACGTCAACATGGCGGCCTTCCATGATCGCCTGGCAGTGCTCGCCGGGAACGGTCAGATCGACCGAAGGCTGGTTCACCTCGGCGGTCTTGTAGTTCAGCGCGCGCGCCAGAATGCGCGCCGTCGTCGTCTTGCCGACCCCGCGAACGCCGGTCAGCATCCAGGCCTGCGCTATGCGGCCGGAGGAAAACGCGTTGGTCAGCGTGCGGACCATCGGCTCCTGGCCGATCAGCCCGGTGAAATCGTTGGGACGGTATTTGCGCGCGAGCACGCGGTAGGCGGCGGTCTTGCCTGATGGTTGGTTTCCGGCTTCGCTCATCCGCCTGGCTTGCTCCCTTGGCCGCTCGGGCGCGACCGATTCCTCGGACAGAGTTTCGCCCGCACGGCTTGACGCCGTCAATGTCGCGGAAGAAGGGCGAAGAAGGTGGGAGGCTGGAACATGACCCGTTCCGGGCTCGTTAGGGCTGCTTCCTTCCGGACCTGACCCGGTTGGCGAGTGGATCGTCCACCACCAACCTCCCGGCTCTCATATCGGCAATTGTGCGATTAATTGCAAGAGCGAAGGCAAAAGCACCCGCCAAAAGCTTTTACGGCTCATGAACCCCTTGCGGGCCGCCTGCCAGCACTCTAGCCTCCACGCAAAATTCGAGGAAACGCCAATGATGCCTGGCCTGAAGGCCGGATTTGAGCTGAACGCCCGACTGGAGGCGGACAGCGAGCCCCTGATGTGGCTCGGTCTGTGCGAGCTGCGCATCATGAATGACAGCCGCTGGCCTTGGCTTATCCTCGTGCCGCAGCGCCCCGGCATCGAAGAAGTCCACGACCTGACGCCGCTCGACCAGGCGATGCTGACCTTCGAATGCAACACGGTCGCGCAGGCCCTCAAGAAGAGTACCGGCTGCACCAAGATCAATACCGGCGCCCTGGGCAATATCGTGCGTCAGCTTCATGTCCACGTCATAGCGCGATCCGAAGGTGACGCCGGCTGGCCCGGCCCCGTCTGGGGCTACGGCATGCGTGAACCCTATAAACGGTCTGACCTGCATGGTTTTTGCGAGAAGATACGGTCGGCATTACAGTAATCTTTTGAGCCATCATCGGACCCTGCATGACTTTTCGTCTATTCGACGCGCCTGAGCGCGAAGCGAGCCAATTCGTCGGCTTTGCCGGCAACCTCATAGATCGCCAGTCGGAAAACCGCAGCGACGATTCGGCCAGCAAGGCGCTGGCCGATCCGACCGCGCGGCTGATGCTGGTGCGCGACGGGCGGCTTTTCCTGAAACTGGCGGACGGCACATTCGACGGCTATTTCAACGCCGACGAAATCCCCGCCTTCAGCCCAGTGCTGGATCAGGCGATCCTGCTCGGCTTTTCCGAGGCCGGACCGGTGCTGGCGGCCCCGGCCGGGCTGGACATCGAACAGCTTCCCGAGACGGTGAAAGCGATCGACTACCGCTCGATCAACATGCAGGGCCTCATCGACCCGTCGGCAGTGGGCGCCATGGCGCAGGCTGCCGCGCTGCTTGCCTGGCATTCGACGCACAAATTCTGCGGGCGCTGCGGCCACGAGACCGAAATGCGCGCCGGCGGCTACAAGCGTCATTGCCCGAACTGCAATGCCGAGCATTTTCCGCGCACCGATCCGGTCGCCATCATGCTGACGGTGACGCCGGAAAAATGCCTGCTCGGGCGCAGCCGGCATTTCGCGCCCGGCATGTATTCGGCCCTCGCCGGCTTCATCGAGCCCGGCGAGACAATCGAGGCGGCGGTGCGGCGCGAGACGCTGGAAGAAGCCGGCATCAGGCTCGGCCGCGTCGTCTATCACGCCAGCCAACCCTGGCCGTTTCCCTATTCGCTGATGATCGGCTGCTTCGGCGAGGCGCTGAACGAAGATATCCGCATCGATGCCGAGCTCGAGGACTGCCGCTGGTTTTCCCGCGACGAGGTCCGCGACATGCTGGCGGGCAACCACGCCGGCGGCATTCTTGTGCCACCGAAGTCTGCGATTGCGCATCACCTGATCAGGGCGTGGGCCGAGAGCTGAACCGACCGGACCTCCGGTCTATTTCGTCACGGAATACCGGACGATGAGGCTGCCGTTCGAAAGCGGCCGCGATTCGGTAAGAGTGAGCTCGTGGCGAGCCCCCTTCTTGAACAAAAGCGTGCCTGATCCAAGAAGCCGCGGCACGACGCACAACAGAATCTCGTCGACCAGCCCCTGCTCCAGCAGCGAATGGATGAGGTCGGCGCTGCCGAAGACGTAGAGATCACGCTCGGCGTCCGCCTTGAGCCTGGCGATCTCGCCGCCGATGTCGGCGGTCACCCGCGTGTTGTTCCAGGTTGATGATGTGAGCGTGCGCGATGCCACCAGCTTCGGCAGGGCGTTCATGAAGTCCTTGACTGGCCCCTCGTCCGTCGTGGTCGTCCAGTAGTCGCGCATGCCCTCATAGGTCACGCGGCCGAACACCAGGGCCTCGGCGCTGCTCCCGAACTCCAGCGACATTTTCTCGAGTTCCGGTCCCCAGGCCGTATTATGGAAATCGAGATCCCACTTCTTGTCGCCCTCGAAATAGCCGTCCAGCGTGACGAGGTTCCAAACGATAAGCTTTGCCATTTTTCCATTCCTCCAAAACCGGTTGCAAAACCAAATCGGTTTTCTTTGTAGCAAACTGATAGTGAAATGCAACCGGTTTTTACGAGCATCGAGCAGGGAATTGCGCCGGCAGATTACCTGACCAATGTCAGATAAATCTTGATCTTCGCAAATTACCTGACTAAAGTCAGGTAATGAGCAAATTGCAAGTCGACCAGATCCGCAGTTTCAACCGCACAGTGACGCGCCGCATCGGCGTGCTGGAAGACAGCTATCTGCGCCGCGGTCGCCCGCTCGGCGAAGCGCGGCTGCTTTTCGAGATCGGGCCGGAAGGTGCGGGGCTTGGTGCGCTCCGCTCCCGGCTGGGGCTGGATTCAGGCTATCTCAGCCGCATGCTGCGTTCGCTCGAAACGCACGGCCTCGTTTCCGTCGACAAGCTAGACGGCGACGCCCGCAGCCGCTTTGCCACGCTGACCGAAAAAGGCCGCGCTGAGCACGCGGCTTACGACGAGCTGTCGGACGATCTGGCCAATTCCATTCTCGAACCGCTTTCGCCGGCAGCGCAGGATCGGCTCGTTGCCGCGATGGCGGAGGTCGAGCGCCTGCTTACCGCCGCCGCCGTCACCATCGGCGAGGAAGATGCCAACAGCGCTGATGCCCAGCAATGCATGGCGCTGTATATCGAGGAGCTGGCAACGCGCTTCGAAGAAGGTTTCGACACCAGCAAGGGAAACAGCGTGAGCGGCAGCGAGTTCATCCGTCCACACGGCAGCTTCCTGATCGCCAGGCTGGACGGCAGCCCTGCCGGCTGCGGCGCGGTGCGCATGCTCGATGCCGCGACGGCGGAGATCAAGCGGATGTGGGTAGCGCCTTCCGCGCGCGGGCTCGGCGTTGCCGGCCGCATGCTCCATAAACTGGAGGAAATAGCCCGCGAGCTGGGCGCGCAAACGGTCTATCTCGACACCAACCGCGCGCTTAGGGAAGCGCAGTCGCTCTACAAGCGCGATGGCTATGCGGAAATCAAGCCGTACAACGACAATCCCTACGCCGATCATTGGTTCGCGAAGCGGCTGTAGATCATCGCCTTAGCAGGGCAATCGCGTACGGCACAGTCGACCCCCACTCCGTCGCGCTTCGCGCGCCACCTCTCCCCCTCAAAAGGGGAGAGGAAGGGGTGCCAGCCTTGCGGACGGCGTTTCCTCTCCCCCGTCGATCGGGGGAGAGGTGGCTCGGCGAAGCCGAGACGGAGTGGGGGTCGAATTCTTATGCGACAGCCCTCCGCTTTATGGGAAGGGGTTAGGGGCGGGCGGCCTTCCTATGCGATAGCCTAAGACGCCTTAAGCTCAGTCAATCGCATTCCAGCTCTGGCGCTCGTCATTCGCCGGGTAGACGCCAAGGATGCGGACTTCCTTGGAGAAGAAGCGCAACTCCTCGAGCGCGTTCTTAAGACCCTGGTCTTCCGGGTGGCCTTCGACGTCGGCGTAGAACTGCGTCGCGGTGAAGGCGCCGAGCTGGTAGCTTTCCAGCTTGGTCATGTTGATGCCGTTGGTGGCGAAGCCGCCCATTGCCTTGTAGAGCGCTGCCGGCACGTTGCGGACGCGGAAGACGAAGGTCGTCATCATCTTGGCGTCGGGGCTCGGACGCTCCACCCATTGCTTGTTCTTGGTCAGGACGACGAAGCGCGTAACGTTGCTGTCGGTGTCCTCGACATTTTCTTCCAGGATATCGAGGCCGTAGAGGCTGGAGGCGAGGCGCGGCGCCAGTGCGCCCATCGTCCGGTCCTTCACCTCGGCCACCAGCTTGGCAGCACCTGCCGTGTCACCGGCGACCACCGGCTTCCAGCCATTCTTGCGGATGTATTTGCGGCACTGGCCGAGCGCGTGGATGTGGCTGTGGATGGTCTTGATTTCCTGCCGCTTCACGCCCGGCAACACCATCAACTGGAAATGGATCGGCAGAAAATATTCGCCGACAATGTGCAGCTTCGATTCGGGCAGCAGGTGATGGATATCGGCAACGCGGCCGGCGATCGTGTTCTCGATCGGGATCATGGCGAGGTCGGCCTTGCCGGTTTCGACCGCGTTGAACGCATCCTCGAAGGTCGGGCACGGCAACGGCTCCATGTCGGGATAGACGTTGCGGCAGGCCGTGTCGGAATTCGCGCCCGGCTCGCCCTGGAAGGAAATGCGGTTGGTCTTGTCGGGCATGGTCAGGCCTTGTCTTTTCTGGACAGAATTTCGCGGGCGCGTTCGAGGTCTTCGGGCGTGTCGACGCCCAGCGGCACCGTCGCCACGATCTCGGCATCGATGCGCATGCCGGCTTCCAGCGCGCGCAGCTGCTCCAGCTTTTCGCGCTTTTCCAGCGGCGACGGCTTCAGCTTGACGAAACGCTCAAGCGCAGCGCGGCGATAGGCATAGAGCCCGATGTGATGGAAAAGCGCCCCCTCGCCCCAGGGCGCGGTGGCCCGGGTGAAATACAGCGCGCGCAGGCGATTTTCCGAAAGCGGCGAACCGACGATCTTGACGACGTTCGGATTGGTTCTTTCGTCGTCGCGGGTGATTTCCACGCCGATGGTGGCGATATCGACCGCCGGGTCCTCGAACGGCGCAAGGGCGGAGCGGATCGTTTGCGGGTCGATCGTCGGCAGGTCGCCCTGGACGTTGATGATGGTTTCAACCGCGCCGTCGGGATCAACCGTCGTCAGCGCTTCAAAAATCCGGTCGGAGCCCGATTCGTGCTCGACGCGGGTCATGACGGCCTCGAAACCATGGGCGCGCACCGCATCCGCCACCTCTACAGTGTCGGTGGCAACCACCACGCGGCCCAGTCCGCTTTCCCTGGCGCGCTCGGCGACATGGACGATCATCGGCCGGCCGCAGATGTCGGCGAGCGGCTTGCCGGGCAGGCGCGTGGCGCGCATTCGCGCGGGAATCAGGATGAGTGGTGACATGGAAGCTACAAATCGATCCGAAAGGGCGGCGGTTAAAGTGGCAAAAGGTCTCACTGGCACCGCCCTTATAGGTGTTGCAACGGTCGAGCAAAAGACCTAGTTTCCGCCCAATTCTGCCGGTCCCGACCGGTGGGGACGCAATGCCGTCGGCACCGGAAGCGACACTTCCGCTGGCAAGCCGGCCAAGGGAGACTGGGGCGAATGGACTCATTCGAATTCAACAAATTGATCGGCGGCCTCCTGGCTACCGTTTTCGTCGTCTTTTCGATCTCCCTGGCGTCCGATGCGATTTTCGCTTCGCCCGCGCCTGAAAAGCCCGGCTTCATCGTCGAGGCAGCCGAGGAAGCGCCAGCCGGCGGCGCCGCTGAAGCGCCGGCGGCAAAGCCGATCGCCGAACTGCTCGCAACCGCCGATGCCAAGGCCGGCGAAGCCGTGTTCAAGAAGTGCACGGCCTGCCATTCCGGCGAAAAGGGCGGCCCCAACAAGGTCGGCCCCGATCTCTGGGACCTCGTCGATCGTCCGGTCGGCGAGCATGAAGGCTTTGCCTATTCCGCCGGCATGAAGGACTTCTCGAAGAATGGCGGCACACACTGGACCTACGACAACCTCAACCACTTCCTCACCTCGCCCAAGGGCTTCGTGAAGGGAACGGCCATGGGTTTTGCCGGCATCAAGAAGGACGACGAGCGCGCCAACCTGATCGCCTATCTGCGCACGCTGTCGGACAGCCCGAAGCCGCTGCCTGAAGCAGGCGCCGCTCCGGCCGAAGGTGCAGCCCCGGCTGAGGGTGCCGCTCCCGCCGCGCCGGCGGAAGGTACTGCTCCGGCTCCCGCACCGGCAGAGGGTACTGCTCCGGCGCCGGCTGCACCTGCGCAGTAACGAAATAATCATCGCACAATCATGAAAAAGCCGGGTTCGACCCGGCTTTTTTGTTAGCGTTTTCGCATATGGTCGCGAATACTGGACAAACATGGTTTCCATTGCGGCGCGACGCCCTACACTGAAGACCTGACGGAAAGGATGACGATGAAGGCAGGATTGACGCGAACGATCGGCAAACTCGGGCTCCTACCGGCCCTGCTCGCGGCAAGTCTTCTTTCGGCATCGGCCGACGAATGGCGAACATCGTCCACGCTCGGCGACGACACCAAATACGGAAGCGAGTTCAAGCACTACGACTACGTCAACCCGAACGCCCCCAAGGGCGGCACGCTGAACAGCATCGCGACGGGCACGTTCGACAGCTTCAACCCCTATATCGTGCAGGGATCGCCTGCGGCCGGCTTCGCCCCCTTCGGTGGCGGCCTGCTCTATGAAATGCTGATGGAGCAGTCGATCGACGAGCCCGGCGTCAGCCATGCGATGATCGCCGAGGCCTATAAATACCCGGACGACTATTCCTCGGCGACCTACCGGCTCGATCCGCGCGCCAAATGGCACGACGGCACGCCCATCACCGTCGAAGATGTCATCTGGTCCTTCAACACGCTGAAGGCCAACAGCCCGCAATACAGCCGCTATTACGTCAATGTGAAGGAGGCGGTCGCCATCTCGGATCGCGAGGTGGAATTCCGCTTCGACCAGAAAGGCAACCGCGAACTGCCCAAGATCATGGGCGACCTCGCCGTGCTGCCCAAGCATTGGTGGGAAGGCACGGACAAGAACGGCAAGAAGCGCGACATCACCAAGCCGACGCTGGAAGCACCGCTCGGCTCAGGCGCCTACAAGATCGAGAGCTTCAAGGCAGGCTCCGAAATCATCTGGAGCCGTGTTCCCGACCACTGGTCGGCCACTGTCGGCGTCAATGTCGGGCGCAACAATTTCGACCGCCGTCGTTACGTGTACTTCCTTGACGAAACCGCCGCATGGCAGGCCTTCACCAAGGGCGGCATCGAGGACATCGAGCGGGAAGCCAGCGCGCGCCGCTGGATGACCGTCTACAACTTCCCGGCGCTCAACGCCGGCGATGTCATCAAGCGGGAATTCAAGGCGACCGGCCTGCAGAACATGCAGGCTTTTGCGATGAACCTGCGCCGACCGCTGTTCCAGGACAGGCGCGTGCGCGAGGCGCTTACCTACGCCTTCGATTTCGAGACCATGAACCGCACCCAGTCCTTCGGCCTGAACGTGCGAACCAACAGCTACTTCATCGGCAGCGAGCTTGCCTCGAACGGCTTGCCGCAGGGCAAGGAACTGGAGATCCTCAACCAGTACAAGGACAAGCTGCCGCCGGAACTGTTTACACAGGAGTTCAAGCTGCCGGTCTATGAGACGCCGCAGTCCGAGCGCGAAAATCTGCGCAAAGCGATCGCGTTGTTTGCCGAAGCCGGATGGAAGATCCAGAACGGCAAGATGACCAACGAGAAGGGCGAACCGTTTACCTTAGAAATCCTGGATTTCCGGCAGGGCGTCGAGCCGACGATCAACCCTTACATCGCCATGCTGCGCAAGATCGGCGTGACCGCCTCGCTGCGCATCGTCGACACCAGCCAGTATATAAACCGCGTCAATGATTTCGACTTCGACATGATAACCACGGTTCTTGCCCAATCGAGCTCGCCAGGCAACGAACAGCGCGATTACTGGAGCACCAAGGCAGCCGATTCTCCCGGCTCGCGAAACTATTCCGGCATCAAGGACCCGACCGTGGATGCTCTGGTGGAGCGGGTCATCTTTGCCACCGACCGCGAAGACCTCGTCGCCGCCACCCACGCGCTCGACCGGGTGCTGCTGTGGAATTATTACTACATGCCGCAGTTCAGCCGGCCGGATGTCTGGCTGGCCTATTGGAACAAATTCGGCGTCCCCGACAAGCAGCCCGACTATGTCGGTCCCGACATCGATTCCTGGTGGATCGACCCCGAGAAGGAAAAGGCGCTGGCCGCAAAATACAAGAGCGGCAATTGATGGCGGCAAGGCTCGCCCGACGAACATTTCTGGCCGGGGCCGCATCGGCCGTCGCAGCACCCCTGCTGCCCGGCCTTGCCTTCGCTGAAACGCCCACCGGCACCAGGCTGCATGGGCTTTCAGCCTTCGGCGACCTCAAATATCCGGCCGACTTCGCGCATTTCGACTACGTCAATGCCGACGCGCCGAAGGGCGGCATCTTCAACTTCTCGCCGCCCAACTGGTTCTACAATCAGAGCCCGCTGACCTTCAACACGCTGAACTCGTTCACCGCCAGGGGCGACGCGCCGCCGCGCATGGAAATGTGCTTCGATTCGCTCATGACCGGCGGCATGACCGGCGCGCTCGATGAGCCAGACGCCGTCTACGGGCTGCTCGCCCAGAGCGTGACCCTTTCGGACGACCGCAACACATTCGAATTCGCGCTGCGCCCTGAGGCGAAGTTCCACGACGGCACGCCGCTGACGGCAGAGGACGTCGCCTTCACCTTCAACATCTACAAAGACAAGGGCCACCCCGACCTGCTTCTGCCGCTGGCCCAGATGACCGAAGCCGTCGCCGTCGACGCCCGCACGCTGAAACTCAGTTTTTCCGGCAAGCAGTCGGCCCGCACGATCCTCAATGTGGCCGGCTTCCCAATCGTGTCGAAAGCCTATTTCGAGGCCAATTCCTTCGACAGCGCCAATATGAAGCCGCCGCTCGGCTCCGGGCCCTACAAGGTCGGCCGTGTCTCTCCCGGCCAGACCATCGAATTTGAGCGCGTTGCCGACTATTGGGGCCGGGACCTTCCGGTCAACCGTGGCCTCTACAATTTCGACCGCATCCGAATCGAATTCTACCAGGACCGGCAGGCCGGCTTTGAGGCCTTCAAGAAGGGCGACGTGCTCTACCGGCAGGAATTCACCGCCCGCGTCTGGGCGACGGGGTACGATTTTCCCGCCCTCAATCAGGGCAAGGTCGTCAAGCGCGAATTCCCGGCCGAGAAGCGTCCTTCCATGCAGGCTACCGCCATCAACCTGCGCCGCGAGCGCTTCCGCGACAGGCGCGTGCGGCAGGCGATCAACATGTGTTTCGACTTCGAATGGACGAAGCGCAACCTGTTCTACGGTTCCTACGATCGTTCGCAGTCCTGTTTCGAGAAGTCGGACTATCGCGCTGAAGGCACACCCTCGCCTGAAGAACTGGCGCTGCTGGAGCCGCTGCGCGGAAAAATACCGGACGAGACCTTCGGCGAGGCCGTGGTGCTGCCGGTGTCCGACGGCTCGGGACGCGACCGCAAGCTGCTTGGCGCTGCCTCAAAACTTCTGACCGAGGCCGGCTGGAAACGATCGGGCCAATTCCTCGCCAACGACAAGGGCGAGAGCCTCAGCGTGGAACTGCTCGTCGATGACGAAGGCTGGATCAGGATCGCTTCACCCTGGATCGAAAACATGAAGGCGATCGGCATCGATGCCTCGATCCGCAGCGTCGATTCGGCGCAATATGGAGCGCGGCAGGCGGAATTCGATTTCGACCTGATCGTGATGGCCGTGTCCTTCGACGCGACGCCGACGCGCGAAAGCCTCGAAGGCATTTTCCATTCGCGCTCTGCCACCCTTCCTGGCTCGCGCAATCTGCCCGGAACGACCGATCCCGGCATAGATGCCCTGGTCGACATCGCCGGCACTGCGACAGACCGCGAAACGCTGACGACGGCACTGCGCGCGCTCGACCGGGTCTTGCGCGCGCGGCAAGACTGGATTCCAAGTTGGTACCTGGCGAATCACCGGGCAGCCTTCTGGGACATGTTCGGCTACAAGGAGCCAAAACCAGATTTCGGCTTTCCGGTCGAAGCGATGTGGTGGTTTGACAAGGACAAGGCGGCAGCGATTGGCAAAGCCTAGGTTTATAGTTTTGGGAAGGGACTGCGCCCCTTCTAGTTCCTCGATGGGATTTGCCTGATGGGCGCCTATATCCTCCGGCGCATTCTGCTGATGATCCCGACGCTGCTCGGCATCATGGCGATTTCCTTTGCGGTGGTGCAGTTCGCGCCGGGCGGTCCGGTCGAGCAGGTCATAGCCAAGCTGACCGGACAGGGCGGCGATTCGAGCGACCGCATCTCCGGCGGCAGTGGCGCCGATGCCGGCGTCACCAATTTCGACGCCAGCGGCGTGACCTCATCGAAATATCGCGGCGCGCAGGGGCTCGACCCCGAATTCATCGCCAAGCTCGAAAAGCAGTTCGGCTTCGACAAGCCGCCGCTCGAACGCTTCGGCCTGATGCTGTGGAACTACGCCCGCTTCGATTTCGGCCAGAGCTATTTCCGCGATATCGGCGTGCTCGACCTCATTCTCGAGAAAATGCCGGTGTCGATCTCGCTGGGCATATGGCTGACGCTCATCTCCTACCTGATCTCGATCCCGCTCGGCATCCGCAAGGCGGTCAAGGACGGCTCTACTTTCGACACCTGGACCAGCGGCATCATCATCATCGGCTACGCGATCCCGGCCTTCCTATTCGCCATTCTGCTGATGGTCCTGTTTGCCGGCGGTTCCTTCTTCGACTGGTTCCCGCTGCGCGGGCTCACGTCCGACAACTGGGACCAGCTCTCCTTGGGCGGCAAGATACTCGACTACTTCTGGCACCTGGCCCTGCCGATGACGGCCATGGTGCTGTCGCAGTTTGCAGTGCTGACGCTGCTCACCAAGAACTCCTTCCTAGATGAGATCCGCAAGCAATATGTCGTCACCGCCCGCGCCAAGGGCCTGACGGAGCGCAGCGTGCTTTACGGCCACGTCTTCCGCAACGCCATGCTGATCGTCGTCGCCGGCTTTCCAGGCGCCTTTATCTCGGCCTTCTTCACCGGCTCGCTTTTGATCGAGAACATCTTCTCGCTCGATGGGCTCGGCCTGCTCGGCTACAAGTCGATCCTCGACCGCGACTACCCGGTGGTCTTCGCCAATCTCTATATCTTCTCGCTGATCGGCCTCTTCGTCAGCCTGCTTTCCGATCTCACCTATACATGGATCGACCCGCGCATCGATTTCGAGCGGAGGGACGTCTGATGGCCGTCATCGAGGACGTCACCACCCGCCCGGTTTCAAAGCCGTGGCTGTCGCCGCTCAACCAGCGGCGCTGGGCGAATTTCAAGGCCAACCGCCGGGGCTACTGGTCGCTGTGGATTTTCCTGGTCCTGTTCGTGCTGTCGCTGTTTGCCGAATTCATCGCCAACGACCGGCCGATCCTTGCCTCCTACAAGGGCGAAATCCTGTTTCCGGCGGTGATCGACTATCCCGAGGAAAAGTTCGGCGGGTTCTATGCCGTCACCGACTACCGCGACCCGGTGATCAGCGACGAGATCACGTCGAACGGCTGGCTCATCTGGCCGCCGATCCGCTACCACTACCGCACGGTGAACAACGAAGTCCCTGAGGCCGCCCCCGCGAAACCTTCCTGGATGTACGACAAGCAGACGCGCTGCGCACGCTACCCGAAAGGGGTCGATGACGAGAACTGCAACATCGGCAACTGGAACTGGCTCGGCACCGACGACCAGGCCCGCGACGTGCTTTCGCGTTCCATCTACGGCTTCCGCATCTCGGTTCTGTTCGGCCTGATCCTCACCGCCGGCTCCGCCCTCATCGGCGTCTCGGCCGGCGCCATGCAAGGCTATTTTGGCGGCTGGACCGACCTGCTCTTCCAGCGCTTCATCGAGATCTGGTCGGCCATTCCGGTGCTCTACCTGCTGCTGATCATCTCGGCGATCCTGCCGCCGGGGTTCTTCATTCTCCTCGGCATCATGCTCCTGTTCTCCTGGGTCGCCTTCGTCGGCGTGGTGCGGGCCGAATTCCTGCGCGCCCGCAATTTCGAATATGTGAACGCGGCCCGCGCGCTCGGCGTGCCCAACCGCACCATCATGTTCCGCCATTTGCTTCCCAACGCCATGGTTGCGACGCTGACCTTCCTGCCCTTCATCCTCAACGGCTCGATCTCGACTCTGACCTCGCTCGACTTCCTCGGCTTCGGCTTGCCGCCCGGCTCGGCCTCGCTCGGCGAGCTGCTCAAGCAAGGCCAGCGCAACCTCAACGCGCCCTGGCTGGCGCTGTCGGGCTTCGTCGTGATCTCACTGATGCTGTCGCTGCTGATCTTCATCGGCGAAGCCACCCGCGACGCCTTCGACCCGAGGAAGACGTTCAAATGATTTTTCGTTCATGGTATAATTTGGATAGTTTTCTACCATGGAGACGATCATGGGCATGAACATCAAGAGCGAAAAGGCACAGCGACTGGCGCGGCAGCTCGCCGACGAGACCGGACAGAGCATGACGGGTGCCATCGAGCAGGCACTGGAGGCCGAGATCGCACGGCTGCATCTGCAACGGGATATTGCAGAGCGCAAACGGCGCGTTCGCGAGATCGTCAAGAGCTTCGGGCCGGTTCCCGAAGGCGTCACCAGCGATCACTCCGACCTGTATGACGAATGGGGACTGCCAACGTGATCGTGGATGCGTCGGCACTTCTTGCGATCATTTTCGACGAGCCGGATGGCGAGCGCATGGAGAACATGCTCATCGAATCGCAGCGGCGTCCGGTGATGTCCCCGGTCAATTTCCTCGAAGCAACGGTTCGCGTCGATCAGATGAAGTCGGAGGCAAAGTCGCGAAAACTGGATGAGCTCTTGAAAGCCCTGGCGATCGAGATCGCGACGGTCACGCCCGAGCAGGCCTATCTCGCCCGCGAGGCCTACCAGAAGTTCGGCAAGGGCAACCACGAAGCCAGGCTCAATCTCGGCGACTGTTTTGCCTATGCGCTCGCAAAGGCGCGAAACGAACCGCTCCTGTTCAAGGGCGATGATTTCAAAAAGACCGACATCGAGGCCGCCATTTGACCTCCCCCCTCCTCTCCGTACGCGACCTTTCCGTCGCCTTCGCCCAGGGCGGCAAGGTGCAGACCGCTGTCGACCGCATTTCCTTCGACATCGCCAAGGGCGAGACGGTGGCGCTGGTCGGCGAATCCGGTTCGGGCAAGTCGGTGTCGGCGCTGTCGGTGCTCAAGCTGCTGCCCTATCCGTCGGCCAGCCACCCGTCCGGGCAGATAATGTTCGACGGCGCCGACCTGCTCGCGCTCGGCGAGAAGGATCTGCGGCGCGTGCGCGGCAACAAGATCACCATGATCTTCCAGGAGCCGATGACCTCGCTCAATCCGCTGCACACGATTTCGCAGCAGATCATCGAAATCCTCAAGCTGCATCGCGGGATGGCCGACAAGGCGGCGCGTGTCCGCACGCTGGAATTGCTCAACGAGGTCGGCATCCGCGATCCGCAGAAGCGCCTCGACGCCTATCCGCACCAGCTTTCCGGCGGCCAGCGCCAGCGCGTCATGATCGCCATGGCGCTCGCCAACGAGCCGCAACTGCTGATCGCCGACGAGCCGACGACCGCGCTCGACGTCACCGTCCAGGCGCAGATCCTCGAGCTTCTCGACGGCCTCAAGAAAAAGAATGGCATGTCGATGCTGTTCATCACCCATGACCTCGGCATCGTGCGCAAGGTTGCCGACCGCGTCTGCGTCATGACCAAGGGCAAGATCGTCGAGACCGGCCCGACCAAGGACATTTTCGCCAACCCGCAGCACGAATACACCCGCCATCTTCTGGCGGCCGAGCCCAAGGGCAAGCCGCCGCTCGCCGACGACACGGCCAAGACTGTCATGTCCGGCCGGGACATCAAGGTGTGGTTTCCCATCAAGGAGGGGTTCTTCCGCAAGACCGTCGATCATGTGAAGGCGGTCGACGGCATCGATGTGACAGTGCGCGCCGGCCAGACGCTCGGCGTCGTCGGCGAATCCGGTTCGGGCAAGACAACGCTCGGCCTGGCGCTGGCCCGCATGATATCGTCCAGCGGCAAGATCAATTTCAACGGCCGCGACATCAACCAGCTTTCCTTCAACGACATGCGCCCGTTGCGGCGCGAATTGCAGATCGTCTTCCAGGACCCGTTCGGTTCGCTCAGCCCGCGCATGTCGGTCTCCGACATCATCGAGGAAGGGCTGAAAATCCACGAACCGAAGCTCTCCGACGCCGAGCGCGACAAGCGCGTGGTCGACGTTCTCAACGAAGTCGGCCTCGATCCCGAAACGCGCTTCCGCTACCCGCACGAGTTTTCCGGCGGCCAGCGCCAGCGCATCGCCATTGCCCGCGCCATGGTGCTGAAGCCGCGCTTCGTCATGCTGGACGAGCCGACCTCGGCCCTCGACATGAGCGTGCAGGCGCAGGTCGTGGATCTGCTGCGCGAGCTGCAGGCCAAGCACGACCTCGCCTATCTCTTCATCAGCCACGATTTGAAGGTCATCCGGGCGCTCGCCAACGACGTCATCGTCATGCGCAACGGCCAGATCGTGGAATCCGGCCCCTCCCGCCAGATTTTCGAACAGCCGCAGTCGGACTATACTCGCGCCCTGATGTCGGCCGCGTTCAAGATAGAGACCGCGCCGGTCGGCGTCGTCAGCGAGTAGACAAACAAGAAAAGCAACAGAACGGGGAAACGTCTGGCATGGAGAAAGGCCGCATCCTGCTTTCGGTCACCGGGTTCAATCCGCAACGATGGCACGAGCTTTTGTCGGCGAGCCGCGAGGTGGCGCTGAAACCGGATGGGCCGGAAGACCAGTCCATCACCTATGCGGTGGTGTGGAAGCAGCCGGCCAACATCCTGGCGAAACTGCCCAATCTGCGCGCGGTCTTCTCGATCGGCGCCGGCGTCGATCATCTCTTCAACGATCCCGGCCTGCCCGATGTGCCGATCGTGCGCGTGGTGGCCGACAATCTCACCCAGCATATGGTCGAATATATCGTGTGGCGGGTCATGGATCATCACCGCCAGGGCGCGCTTTTCCGCAACCAGCAGCAGAAGAAGATCTGGCACGAGCCGCCGCAGCGGCTGGCGCGCGACATTTCGGTCGGCATCATGGGCCTGGGCGAACTCGGGCGCGCGGCGGCAAGCGTCCTGCTCGGGCTTGGCTTCCGTGTCAATGGCTGGGGCCGCACCGACCGCCCGATGGCCGGCGTCGAAACCTATCACGGCGATGCCGGGCTGGTGCCCTTCCTCAACGCCACCGATATCCTCGTCGTGCTTCTGCCGCTGACGCCGGCGACCAAGGGCATCATCGACTACGGCCTGCTGCGCCAGCTGCGGCGGCGCAACGGGCTAGGCGGCGCGGTGCTGATCAATGCCGGGCGCGGGCGGCTGCAGAAGGACGTGGACATTGTCCGCGCGCTGGAAGACGGAACGTTGAAGGAAGCCAGCCTCGACGTGTTCGAGGTCGAGCCGCTGCCCAAGACCAGCCCATTGTGGTCGCATCCCAAGGTGTTCGTGACGCCGCATTCCGGTGCGACCTCCGACCCCGCCCATCTCGCAGCCCCCATGCTGGCGCAGATGGACGCCTTCGAGCGCGGCGAGGCGTTGCAGAACGTGGTGAACCGCGAGGCGGGGTATTAGGCAGAGGCCCAGAACCTCACTGTGAGTTCGAAAGCTGCGCTTCGATGGCGGCCTTGTCGATGATCGACCATACGTTCTCGATGCGGTTCTCCCGAAACTCATAGAAGACGTTTTCGGAAAACGAGACCCTCTTCCCGTTTACGGGGAGACCGAACAGGATGCCTTTCGGGGTGCAGTCGAACTGCAAGCGGCTCGCTATGCGCGGCGGCTGCGAAATCAGCATCCTTATGTCGAAATAGAGATCCGGAATCGACCGAAAATCTCCCTCCAGCATCTCGCGATAGCCAGACAATCCGATCTGCTCGCCGTTGTAATGAACCTCCTCATGAACGAACCGCCCCAGATTCGCCCAGTCCTGCTTGTTTAGGCAGGCGATGTAGCCGCGGTAGATGTCGGAGAGGTCGGCTTTGGTCATGGAGGTGCACTCCGTGCTGCTTCAGGGTTTCTACGCAAGGTAGGGCGGCGCAGAAATTCTGCAAACGGGCTTCGATTTCGAGATAACGGAAATGAGTTCAGCGCTTCCAAGATCGACCTTGGTGATTGGCGGAGGCTGCCCTGACGTCGTCATCCCGGAAACCGTAGCGAAGCGAAGGTTATCTGGGACCCATTGGCCGCAGCATTCTGCACCGTTGTGTTCTTCTTTGAGGTTCCGGCATGTATCCCCGGGTCTCCGCCCTTCGCTTCGCTCGTGCTACGCCCGAGGATGACGAAGGGAAGGGCGATACCGCAAATCGCAAACGTTACCGCTGGCCGTAACCATGAACATCGCGGCCGGTCCCGATATTGACGCGCGTTCAGTACCGCCGAAGCTCTTCTCCATTCCGGCATGGATTCCCGACACTCTCCGCTCGTTCCTCGCTCACGAGGTCGAGAATGACGAATTGC
>NZ_JBBBDZ010000008.1:0-254323 GCF_037153935.1 Mesorhizobium sp. CCNWLY176 | reverse complement strand
CGTAAGGACGACCTTAAGAGCGCAGCCTCGCTATCGTGCCTTGCTCGCGCAAGGCGGCCCTCGCCGGAGGCGTACGGCAAAGGTTGCCGGAAACCCCATTTCTGGAGCCTATTGGCCGTTAACGCTAGAATTGGTGCATCTTGGAATGGGCGAGGCAAAATGGCTCGAAGAAGCTCCGACCCCGATACTTAGGAAGCTCCATGCTGCCAAAGCAAGCATCATCGAGTGGACTGCACCACCCAAGGTTTTTTTGGAATCGGAAGATTCTGACGATATGGACCCTGACTATGCCATTGAGGACTATGGTGCTGACTATGGCGGCGATGAAGGGGAGAGTGACGAGGAGGCCCTCGATGAGAAATCCCCGCCCGCTGTGGGAACTCCAAAGTTGCTAGATGTGTTTTTTGAGCTGTTCAATAAGCCGAAAACGTAAGATGCCGATCTGAGATTCCGCTGCTCGCAGTAGTAAAGCGGTAATGTTTTCACCGCTGCCCGCATTTCTCGCCGAACAACTCGGTAACACAACCGCTGGTGCCTCCAAATCGGCACGGTCGCCACGATTTGGGCTCATGTGGGCGTTGGCCGTTAGCTGCCACTTGCAGTTTTCAAGTCGAACTGCCACTCGATTCGATATCCAGCATTTGGTTGCCAACCATACTGGGGGATATGACCGTTGAAAGCGCTTGCGTAGCGGACTCGCCTTCTTTGAATCTCACCGATAGATTGAACGCGCTTGGGGATGGCGCATTGAAAATTAACCGTGTTCAGATCGCGAACTGGAGGTCGATAAAACATGTCGACTTCTACCCAGAGGATATCTGCATCCTCGTCGGAGCAAACAATGCGGGCAAGACCAACATCCTGAGCGCGATTAACTTCTTGCTGGGCGAGCGGTGGCCCATGCCTGGGAACCTAGATGATTCCGATTACTATGGCCGAGACCGAGACAACGAGGTCCATATCCGGCTAACACTGGACCACCCGAATGTATCCAAGATCGATTTCGACACCTCCAAGGCCCAGTACACGCTCAGCGCGACTGATAAGCAAGGTTACGGCATCCGGGGCTTCAACAACGCTCAACGCGAGGAACTCGCGTTCGCCTATGTCGACGCCAGTCGCAACTACGAGCGGCAGTTCTCCACCTCCCGCTGGTCGATATTCGGCCAGGCCCTGAGACATCTGCATCAGACCTTAAGGGACAGCGGTGACAAGCTAATGCAGCTCAGAGAGGCGTTGAAGACAGCCCATGGACTCCTGCAAACGGACCAATACAAGGACTTCGAAAAGCAACTGAAGGATGCTTTCGCGGCTCAACTCCGAACGGCTCGTTACGATGTCTCCTTCGAGTTCAGGACGATGGAGGAGACCAACCTCTACCGCAGCCTTTATCCGACGCTGATCGAGCGCGGGGTTCCGAGAAACCCGCTTGAGGTTGGCTCCGGTGTGCGGAACGTCCTCGTGCTGGCGCTCTTCCAAGCGTTCGCCAAGTCCTTTCGGGGTGATGCGGTGCTTGGTATCGAGGAACCCGAACTTTATCTACACCCGCATGCGCAGCGCAGTCTGATGAAGCAGTTCGAGGAGTTGGCAGCAGCAGGCAATCAGATATTCATCACTACCCACAGCGCGCATTTTCTTGATGTCGCCCGAAGCGACCGCATTGTTCTCGTCGAGAGATGTGAGGATGAAGACGACGACGTCTGCACGCAGGTAAGAACCGCCTCCAGCAACGAACTGCTTGCCGCTCGTAAGAAGCTGCACCCGGACCGCCCCATCACGGTGCCGTCGATGCATGCCTTCATTAGGAATGTACGGACGGCCGAGATGACGGAGGCTTTCTTCGCTAGAGTGGTCATCGTAGTCGAGGGTGCTTCTGAGCGCGAGGCGCTCCCGGTCTTTGCCCGTGCATGGGATATGGATTTCGACGAGCATGGCATTTCCATCGTCGCCGCGGGAGGCAAGGCCGCGATCGACATGCTGACACAGCTATACGATGCCCATGGTATCCGGACCTACACCATGTTCGACAATGACTCTGGGAACGCCTCGGAGAAAGCCGCCAACCGCACCCTGTGCCGATTGCTGAAGATCCAAGAAGTAGACGAGCCCTTGCCCTGCGTGAACGAAAACTACGCAATCCTCGAAGGTAACTGGGAGAAGCAGTGCCGCAGCCACGTCGAGGCGATCCAGGCAGGCCTCTATGGCGAGTTGGAGATAAAAGCACGTTCGGAACTCGGCATCTCGGGCGACCGCAATAAACCCCTCGTGGCCCGCTTCATCGCCGAGACTCTCGTGCAGCAGGGTCACGTCCCGCAGTTCGTGAAGGAGCTGTTGGCGGAAGTGAAAAAGAAGCTTCCCGTTGTACCTGATCCAGACGGCGTGGTCGGATGAGCTCGGGGAGCAGACGCGTATCTTGACGATGCACATCCGCGGATTTGGAAGGTACGTCACTTAGGCGGGGAAACGACGGCAAAGAGCGTAAGCCGAGCATGACCGCGTGAAAGCCGATTGCCACTTACTAGCTCTTGGGTCGTCCTGACCGCATGTCGCTCAATTCAAGTGAGTTAGCCCGATGACGCCTCGTCGTCGCTTGGGTCGCAGAGGGACCCTGGCTTCAGCTTCGGCCGCGGCTGGAAGTGAACCACTCCCCGGACCTCGTCGGGTTCCAGCCCCGCTCTCCGGATCGCGCCAAAGATACGAGCCTCCACCCAGTCGGCTCCTTCCTTCAACAGCTCGAGCGAGTTGCGCCCCTCGAAGGTCCCACCCTTCATGAGCAGTACGGGACGCGCACCGTCGTCATCCACCATTAAGAGCGAGAGTCGGGCGGAACGGAAAGTGCCGTCCGGCTTCATCCAAGTCTCGTAGGCGCGCCATTGGTATTCGTGCATAACGTTGTCGCGCTCCTGCCTCAGAAAATCCCAGAAGATTGCATGCTCTTCTTTCTGGTCTTTGATGGCTTTCCACTCTACAGCGATCTCTTCCCTTATCGGTGGAGCTAGGCACGACTTCGCATCGACCCTGAACAGTTCGATTGCCGTTCTGAGAACCGCGCAGGTGCCGATCCAGATGACTTTCCACTCAGACAGAAGGAAAGTTGCTGCTTCGAGCCGCTCCTCGAGGTGGCGTATTCCGCTGCGGGCGTCGGAGAGCGCGCGGTAGGAAGAGAGGAAATACTTCACGGGCACGTAGCTATTCGCGTACTTCGTCGGAACCGTCATTTCCCTCGAAATCCTTCCGTTGTCGACAGTGCGGCAAGCACGGGTACATTCGAATTCTCGCAGCGCGCCGCATCTGTCCACTCAGCTTGAGAGTGGTTGCCCAGTAGGGGCAGCTTCAACCCGAGTGCACTCGTACAACTACCGTTATGGCACTCGCCAACATCCCTATAGAAGGCCAAAACTAGAACGGTCCGCCTTAGAGGCGGACCGTTGGGTATTTTGAGGCAACATTTGGGTATTTGTTACCAAACTATGCGTTTGGCGATAGCTGCCGTTTCATCATCACGAACACCCGCTCGTAGCCCCACAAGTATCGCACTTCTCACAAGTGCCGTTCCTTACCATCGTAAAGTTCTGGCATTCCGAGCAGGAGTTGCCGGTGTAGCCTTGCAGCATCGACTTCATGCGGCGGTCTGCGGCTTTGGCCTTGGCGTCCGTCACTTCGTTTGCGGCTGCTTCGGTGAAGAGGGCAGCAGCCGGTGAGGTGTCCTCGACTGCGGCTTCCTCGGCCAGTTCCTTGGCGCGCTCCTCATAGTCGCGCTTGAAGGCGGTCGCCTCTTCGCGCAGTTCCGCCATGACGGGCTTGAGCGCCGTTACCGTTGCGCTGCTGGTTGCGAGCGCCCGCACGTTCGAGCCGGAATAGGCGGTCGGGGCGACCTTGGCCGGCTGGCTGGCGGGGGTGCCGGCAAAGCCCTTCGGGTCGGCCGAGCCGATGCCGGAGACGACCTTCAGCGGTGCGCCGCGGGTCAGGCCCTTGGAGACTGCCTGCGCCCGGCCTTCCGAAATGCCACGCCCGAGCGAGGTGTTGGAAAAGTCCGACGTGTCGACATGGGCGAGGTCGCCGCGGTCGAGATAGGAGACGGCCAGTTCGCGGAACACATAGTCGAGGATCGACGTTGCGTTCTTGATCGCGTCGTTGCCGACGACCATGCCGGCCGGCTCGAACTTGGTGAAGGTGAAGGCCTCGACATATTCGTCCAGCGGCACGCCATATTGCAGGCCGAGCGAGATGGCGATGGCGAAGTTGTTCATCATGGCGCGGAAGGCCGCACCTTCCTTGTGCATGTCGATGAAGATTTCGCCGAGGCGGCCATCGTCGAACTCGCCGGTGCGCAGATAGACCTTGTGGCCGCCGACGACTGCCTTCTGGGTGTAGCCCTTGCGGCGGTTCGGCAGCTTTTCGCGGTCGCGGTAGAGGCGTTCGACCACGCGCTCGACGATCTTTTCGGTGATCGTCACGGCCTGTGCTGCTGCGGGTGCAGCGAGCAGGGCCTCGATGACGTCATCCTCGTCCTCTTCATCGTCGGCGAGCAGCGAGGCGTTGAGCGGCTGGGAGAGCTTGGAGCCGTCGCGATAAAGCGCGTTGGCCTTCAGCGCCAGCTTCCAGGACAGCATGTAGGCTTCCTTGCAGTCCTCGACGGTCGCCTCGTTGGGCATGTTGATGGTCTTCGAGATCGCACCCGAGATGAAGGGCTGGGCAGCCGCCATCATGCGGATGTGGCTTTCCACGCTGAGATAGCGCTTACCGATCTTGCCGCAGGGGTTGGCGCAATCGAACACCGACAGGTGCTCGTCCTTGAGGAAGGGCGCGCCTTCCAGCGTCATCGCACCGCAGATGTGGATGTTGGCGGCCTCGATCTCCTTCTTGGAGAAGCCGAGGGCAGGCAGGATCTCGAACGAGAAATCGTTGAGCTGTTCGTCGGTGAAGCCGAAGGTCTCCTTAACCCAGTCGGCGCCAAGCGTCCACTGGTTGAACACGAACTTGATGTCGAAAGCCTGCTTGAGAGCGGCGTTAAGTGCTGCGATCTTCTCGTCGGGGAAGCCCTTGGCGCGCAGTGAGCCGGGGTTGACGCCGGGCGCCTGGTTGAGATTGCCATGGCCGACGGCGTAGGCTTCGATCTCGGCGATCTGGCTCTCGGTGTAGCCGAGCGTGCGCAGCGCTTCGGGAACGGCGCGGTTGATGATCTTGAAATAGCCGCCGCCGGCGAGCTTCTTGAACTTCACCAGGGCAAAGTCGGGCTCGATGCCGGTGGTGTCGCAATCCATGACGAGGCCGATCGTGCCGGTCGGCGCGATAACGGTCGCCTGGGCGTTGCGATAGCCATGCTCCTCGCCGAGCTCGATGGCGCGGTCCCAGGCAGCGCGGGCATGCGTCACCAGTTCCTGCTGCTTGAGGTCGGAAGCGACCAGCGGCACCGGATTGACGGCGAGCTTCTCATAGCCGTCCTTGTCGCCATAGGCGGCACGGCGATGGTTGCGCATGACGCGCAGCATGTTGGCGGCATTGCGGTCGTAATCGGCGAAGGCGCCGAGTTCGGAGGCCATTTCGGCCGAGGTGGCGTAGGCAATGCCGGTCATGATGGCGGTGAGTGCTGCGCCGATGGCGCGGCCTTCATCCGAGTCATAAGGAATGCCGGAGGTCATCAGCAGGCCGCCGATATTGGCGTAGCCGAGGCCGAGCGTGCGGTATTCGTAGGAAAGCTTGGCGATCTCCTTGGACGGGAACTGCGCCATCATCACCGAGATTTCGAGCACCATGGTCCACAGGCGCACGGTGTGCTCATAGGCTGCGATGTCGATCGTGCCGTCCGCGTTGCGGTAGGGCAGGAGGTTGATGGAGGCGAGGTTGCAGGCCGTGTCGTCGAGGAACATGTATTCCGAGCACGGGTTGGAGCCGCGGATCGGGCCTGCCGCCGGCGAGGTGTGCCAGTCGTTCATCGTCGTGTTGAAATGCAGGCCCGGATCGGCGGAGGCCCATGCGGCGTGGCCGATCTTTTCCCACAGGTCACGCGCCTTCAGCGTCTTCATGACGCGACCGTCCTTGCGGGCGGTCAGGTTCCAGTCGCCGTCTGTCTCGACAGCGCGCAGGAAGTCGTCCTTCAGCGAGACGGAGTTGTTGGAGTTCTGGCCCGAAACGGTGAGGTAGGCTTCCGAATCCCAGTCGGTGTCGTAGGTCTTGAAGTCGATGGACTTGTAGCCCTGCTTGGCGAACTGGATGACGCGCTTGACGTAGTTTTCCGGAACGGAATTCTTCTTGGCCGCCTTGATCTCGCGCTTCAGCGCCGGGTTCTTCAGCGGGTCGAAGCAGTCGCCATTGTCGGCCTCGCAGTTGATGCAGGCCTTCATGATGGCGGCGAGGTGGTTGCGGACGATCTTGGAGCCAGTGACGAGCGAAGCGACCTTCTGCTCCTCATTCACCTTCCAGTCGATATAGGCCTCGATATCGGGGTGATCGGCATCGACCACCACCATCTTGGCGGCGCGGCGCGTGGTGCCGCCCGACTTGATCGCGCCGGCAGCGCGGTCGCCGATCTTGAGGAAGCTCATCAGGCCGGAGGACTTACCGCCGCCGGAAAGCTTTTCGCCTTCGCCGCGCAGCATGGAGAAGTTGGAACCGGTGCCGGAGCCGTATTTGAACAGGCGCGCCTCGCGCACCCACAGGTCCATAATGCCGCCCTCGTTGACGAGATCGTCGGCGACCGACTGGATGAAGCAGGCATGCGGCTGCGGGTGTTCATAGGCCGACTTGGACTTGGTCAGCTTGCCGGTGAAGGGATCGACATAGAAATGGCCCTGGCCGGGGCCGTCGATGCCATACGCCCAATGCAGGCCGGTGTTGAACCACTGCGGCGAGTTCGGCGCGACGCGCTGCGTGGCGAGCATGTAGGCGAGTTCGTCCTTGAAGGCGCGGGCGTCGTCTTCGGACTTGAAGTAGCCGCCCTTCCAGCCCCAGTAGGTCCAGGTGCCGGCGAGACGGTCAAAAACCTGGCGGGCGTCGATCTCGGAACCGTAGCGTTCGTCTGCGGGCAAGTCGGCGAGCGCGGCCTCGTCGGCCACCGAGCGCCACAGGAAGGAGGGGACGTCGTTTTCCTCGACCTTCTTCAGCCGGGCGGGCACGCCGGCCTTGCGGAAATACTTCTGGGCGAGGATGTCGGCGGCGACCTGGGAGAACTGCGCCGGCACGTCGATGTTGTCGAGGCGGAAGACCACCGAACCGTCAGGGTTCTTGATCTCGCTCAGCGCCTTGCGGAATTCGATCTCCGCGTAAGCCGATTGTCCGTCCTTGGTGAAACGCCGCTCGATGCGCATTTGTCCGTCCTCAGTCCCTATATATAGCACCTATCCACAGGAAACCCTCGCAGTTTCCGCATGAAGGCGCATGCCCTTTCAATGCCCGGCTTTCACGGAGAAAACCGGTGTCCCCGGCCTTCGTTCCCGCCAGGACCACCGCTATGCCAAATCCCCTGGCCGGCAATCCTCTTTCGGCGAGACCGAAGGCCTCAATCCAACGCTTGGCTGTGATTCCCCTTGTTGAGGGAAGGTCACACTACCTAGTGTTGGAGCCTGATCGCAAACACTAAATATAGTGTTAAACAGTTATTTATTCCAGTGTCACACAGGCATGCTACGCGACAAAAATTCCTGCCAGAACGCGTGCGAAAGCCCACCGTCGAAACGGGGCAAATCCGCCAGAACGCATGCTAATCCGGGAAAAAAGACTGGTTCAGTGAACCCGCCGGCTGCACTCTAAACAAGAGCACATGATCCATAAAAGACGACTCGGATTTCATCGTCAAGGATTCGTTTCTGTAACTTTTATGACCCCAACATCTTGTGTGTCACTTATGTGGATAGTGGGGAGAAGAAATGCCGCAAACGCGCGGCGGCGCGGTTTTGCGGGAACCGCTCGAAAAAAACATCTTGCTATTGGTTGATGCTTGGTGGCTGCACCCGATTGCGCGCCAGGGTGGCCGAATCGCAGAAGCCGCGAGCGTATCGCGCCTTCAGGAAACGGCGCCGAGCAGGGCGAATATCGATGCTGCCAGCAGGGCCGAAGCCGGCACCGTGGTCGCCCACGCCATGACGATGGTCCTGACATGGGCGCGGCGCACCAGGCGGCGGCGGGTGATCTCCTCGCTCGATGGCCCCTTGCGCGGGTTGTCGTCGTCGTCCTCGTCGTCGTCAGCCGATTCGTTTCTCGCTCCCGCCTTGCCGGTCTTCTTCAATTGCCTGCGGCGCTCGAGATAGGCGCGGCGATGCGTGGAGTGCTCGATGTACCATTCGCGGAAGAAGCCGACGCCGAAGACCGCGCCCACGGCAATATGCGTCGAGGAGACCGGCAGGCCGAACCACGAGGCAACGATGACGATGATCGCCACGGCAAGTGCTACCGAGAAGGCGCGCATCGGGTTGAGCTTGGTAATCTCGCCGCCGACGATGCGGATCAGTTTTGGTCCATAGAGCAGCAGGCCGAAGGAAATGCCGAGCGCGCCGATGAGCATGACCCAGAAGGGGATGCTGACGACGTCTGCGACCGCGCTTTTTCTGGCTGCATCGACGATCGCCGCCAGCGGCCCGACCGCATTGGCGACGTCGTTGGCGCCGTGAGCGAAGGACAGGAGTGCGGCGGAGCCGATCAGGGGCAGCCGGAAAAGTTTTCTGAGCGAACGGTTGCGGTTCTCCAGGCCTTGCGATTGCGCCAGCACGGACCGGTGGGAGAACGCCCAGGCAAGCAGAAAGCAGGCGATGCCGATCAACGCCGTCACCCATGCGCCTGCACTGGGAAAGAGCTTCGTCACCAGATAGGTGGCGAAAGAGCCGGTCATGAGAGCGATCAGCAGCGGAACCCAGCGCCTTGCGGCGGCGATCTTGTCGTCCTGATAGATGATCGCGGTCTTGATGAAGGCCTGGAAGATGATCGCGACTGCAGCACCCAGGATGGGGGTCACGACCCAGCTCGTCGCTATGGTGGTCATCGATAGCCAATCGACGGCACTGAGGCCGGCGGCTGCAGCCCCGGCACCGACCACGCCGCCGACGATGGAGTGGGTGGTCGACACCGGCGCGCCGATCCAGGTGGCGAAGTTGATCCACAGCGCCGAAGAGACGAGGCCGGCAAGCATCAGCCGGATCAGCACCGCGGGATCGGAAACGACATCAGGCTGGATGATGTTGGATGAAATCGTCGCGACGACAGCGTCGCCGGCAATCAGGGCGCCTGCCGTTTCGAAGATGGCGGCGATGATCAGTGCGCTGACCATGGTCATGGCCTTGGCGCCGACGGCAGGGCCGACATTGTTGGCAACGTCGTTGGCGCCGATATTCATGGCCAGATAGGCCGCGATCACAGCAGCTATGATGATGATAACCGCTCGCGGCTCGCCAAAGACGTAGAGCGAAGCCGCTGCCGCCGCCAGCATCAGAAAGACCAGCGCCAGGCCGGGCGCAAGAAATCCACGCGCGACGAAGCCGGTTGCCTCCTCGATATCGGCCAACCGGCCCAGATCCTTGTCGAGCGTATGTTTGGAGCGCGCGCCGTCGCTCATGGTCGGCGAAGCCGCGGCCAGGGCAGGCCGGAGACCCGAGCCGTCGGCGCATATCTGGCGGAGTGTGGGCCTGCTGCGTGGTTCATCGTCTGGAAGTTAGCGAAATCAGGCAGCGGTTTTGTGTCGGCTCTGGCCGAAGTGCCTGATGAGCTCGCCAAGATCCTGCTCCCGCACCAGCCTTGCTGCCTTGGAAACGGGAAACCACTCGCGCTTGCGCTCGTCTTTCTCAGGCCATTTGGAGGCGACGTCGTCGACATGCATCGGAAATACGAGCACTTCGCAGCGCCGTTCCATGCCGGACGACAGGCGCTTGGCGTAATAGTAACGGCCAAGTTCGAGATGGGACATGGAGCCGGAAAGGCCTGCTTCTTCGGCTGCTTCACGCGCAGCAGACTCATAAAGCTGCTCGCTGCCTTCCGGCCAGCCCTTGGGCAGAACCCAGCGGCCGGTGTCGCGGCTGGTGATCAGCATGATCTCGGTCCGACCGGCGCGTTCGCGCCACGGCAATGCGGCAACCTGCACACGGCACGGCATCGCTCCGAAGAGGCGCCTGATCCGCTCAACCATATGGTTGCGTGTGACGTGGTTCATAAGCATCGACGTTGGTCTTTCCTGAATCTCCGATTCGTTTGCCGTCTCACGAATATTAGAGTTAATTATGCGTAATAATAGTAAAAATTCGACTAACCCCCGACCGAAATCAGGTGAAGCAGTGATGCAGGACCTAGGTGGAGATCAGTCGAAAGTTGCAACTTAATATAGGTAGAGACCCGCTCGATTGCCACCGGTGACGCGGCCAAGCAATCAGCCTGCGTGATCGTCGGAAATAGGCTTCTGGTAGGTGAAGCCCATGTCCCAGGGGAAGTAGATCCAGGTGTCTTGCGACACCTCGGTGACGAAGGTGTCGACCAGCGGCCGGCCCTTGGGCTTGGCGTACACAGTAGCGAAATGGGCCTTCGGCATCATCGCCCGCACGATTGCCGCGGTCTTGCCGGTGTCGGTGAGGTCGTCGACGATGAGCACGCCCTCGCCGTCATTTTCGAGCAGGGAAGGGGTGATTTCCTTCAGGACCTGCAACTGACCTTGTGACGTGTAATCGTGGTAGGAGGCGACGCAGACGGTCTCGATCATGCGGATGCCGAGTTCGCGCGAGATGATGGCAGCTGGAACCAGCCCGCCGCGCGTAATGCAGACGATGGCCTTCCACTGTCCGTTGACGCCGGCAAGCCGCCAGGCCAGCGCGCGGGCGTCACGGTGGAACTGGTCCCAGGCAACGGGAAAGGCTTTTTCGGGAAGGGACATTGCGCGGCACTCCGGTGGCGCGTCGCAACGCGCGAAAACTCAGGGAATGCGGGCGCAATTAGCCGGAAAGACCGGCGTTTGGCAAGCCTCTCCAATGTGGGGAGCCCTATTGATTTTCGCATCCGGCGCCAGACGCGATTGTATGCCGGTCAAAGTTATGGTCATTGCGGGCGGCACGAAAAATCTGCGCAGGAATGAAGGGCTCACATGCTGAAGATCTGGGGTCGTGGAAACTCCACCAATGTCAAGAAGGTCCTGTGGTGCGCCGGGGAACTCGGCTTGCCTTTCGAACATGTCAATGCCGGTGGCGCCTTCGGCGTCGTCAATGATTCCGAATATCGCGCGATGAACCCCAACGGGCTCGTTCCCTGCATAAAGGACGGAGACTTCGTGCTGTGGGAATCGAATGCGATCGTTCGCTATCTGGCTGCAAAGTATAGTAACGGCACGCTTTTTCCGGCGGACCCAACCGTTCGCGCCGATGCCGACAAGTGGATGGATTGGGCGACGTCGTCCATCGCTGCTCCTTTCCGCGATGTGTTCTGGAATGTCGTGCGCCTGCCCGCTGACCAGCGCAACGATGCGGCGTTCAGGAAAGGTTTAGAGGATTGCACGCGGCTGCTGTCGATCGCCGATAAGGCCCTTGCCGGGCAGCCGTTTCTTTCAGGCGCTCAATTCGGCATGGGCGACATACCGCTGGGATGCTTTGCTTATGCCTGGTTTGGTATGCCGATCGAAAGGCCAGCCTTGCCCCACCTGAAGGCTTGGTATGACCGGCTCGCCGCGCGGCCAGCCTATCAGACGGCGGTGATGATACCGCTGACCTGAGGTCCAATTCTCCTGCGCTGCGACCGCGATGCCTTATCGCGACATGAACGTCGCCACCGGCATCGACTGCAGCACCGTTCGGGTGACGCCGCCGAAAAGCAATTGCCGCAGCCAGGAATGGCTGTAGGCGCCGAGCACCAGAAGGTCGGCGCCTGTCGCGGCGACGCGTTCCTGAAGGATATCGTCGACAGAGCGGCGTTTCGATTCCTCGGAGGCGACCGTCACATTTGCGCCGTGGCGGGCAAGGGCTGCCGCGATTTCGGCGCCGGAGGCGTCGGCGTCTTCATCCGCATCTTCAGGCGGGTCGATGACGAAGACTTCCGTGTGCTTGGCTTCCAGGATCAGCGGCAGGGCATCGAAGGCGGCGCGTGCGGCCTCGCGGCTGCCGTTCCAGGCGATGATGATGCGGCCATAGTTGCTCTGGGCCGGTCCGTCATGCGGAACGACCAGCACCGGGCGCCCGGACTCGTAGAGAAGTGCGTCGACATCGGCGGTAGCCGTCGAATCCGCATGCGGGTCGCGCTGGGCGGCGATGACGAGATCGGCGCAGCGCGCGCTGGAAATGCCGCAATGGGCGCTGTCGCCGGAAAAGCTTTCAAGGCTGCGCCACTCCGAGGATTGGCCGGATTCGGTCACGCGGCTTCGAAACAGCGCCTCGAGCTGGTCGGCGCGTTCCTTGTTGACCTCGGCAGTGGCCTGCAGGAACTCGGTGTCGGGAAAGCCGACCGCCGACGTATAGGCGACCGGCAGCGCTTCGGCATGCACGCCGATCACATGGCTCTCGAAGCGGGCGGCAAAGGGGATCGCGCAGTCAAGGACGCGCTCGGCGTCGTCCTTGCTCTGGATAATGGCAACGATCGTCTTGAACGGCATGGAAGCCTCCTTGATGCGACGTATGAACATCCCAGAAGGAAACTCTATCACGGCCTTGGCGGTTCCGCACGGCGAGCAATATTGGCGCGCAAGCGCGTTGACATGCAGGTGATCGGGGCCTGTGACCCCTGTTTCGGCAGTCAGGCAGGCTTGGCGGCTTTTGCAGCTTCGGCGAGGCCGGCAACCATCGAGGCGACTTCGGCCCGCGCTGCCTCCAGCGCTTCGGGCGAGCGGGCACGGACGACGAGATCGGTGCGGAAGGTGCCATCGAGATATTTCGGGTAGGAGCCGATGATTGTGTCGGGGTGCCGCTTCTGGATTTCGCCCAGCGGGCCGCCGATCGTGCCTTCACCGAAAGGACACTCGATGGTGACCGAAATAAGCTTCGTGCCGGTCTTCAGCGTCGGCACGACATTGTCGAGCATGGCCTGGAAAATGGACGGCACGCCGGCCATGACATGTACATTGCCGATGCGAAAGCCGGGCGCCAGCGAGACCGGATTGGCTATATGATCTGCACCGCGCGGCATGCGCGCCATGCGCTTGCGGGCCTCGGTGAATTCCATGCTGCGGCTGGCGTAATTGGCCTCCATCATCGCATAGGCCTTGGGGTCATATTCGCAGGGCACACCGAAGGCTTTCGAGATGGAATCGGCGGTGATGTCGTCATGCGTCGGGCCGATGCCGCCGGTGGTGAAGACGTAGGTGTATTTTGCCCGCAGCGCGTTCACTGCTGCGACGATTTCGTCCTCCTCGTCGGGAACGATGCGCACTTCCTTCAAGTCTATTCCGATCGCGGTCATGATGTCGGCGAGGTGGCCGATATTCTTGTCCTTGGTCCGGCCCGAAAGGATTTCGTCGCCGATGACGATCATGGCGGCAGTGACGATATCGGTCATGGGAGACTCCGGAAGAAATGGCTTTGGTGAGATAGCCCGGCAAGGCACTTCCGGCAATGGTGCTCAAATTGTGAACGAACTGTCGGCAACTTAGGCGTTTCCACTGAACGATGCTGGGCCTAAATGTTCTCCGTACGGCGACCCAAGCGTCGCTTCGCACGATTTCACCTGCAAGGAGACATGAGAATGGCCAAGGTATTGGTGCTTTATTATTCGAGCTGGGGTCACACCGAGCAGATGGCGAAGTCCGCCGCCGAAGGCGCGCGTGAAGCCGGCGCTGAGGTGACGATCAAGCGCGTTCCCGAACTGGTGCCTGAGGCCGTGGCCAAGGCTGCCTACTACAAGCTCGACCAGGACGCGCCGATCGCCGACCCGCTCGAACTGGAAAATTACGACGCCATCATCATCGCGACCTCGACCCGCTACGGCATGATGGCCTCGCAAATGAAGAATTTCCTCGACCAGACCGGCCCGCTCTGGGCCAAGGGCGCGCTGGTCAACAAGGTCGGCTCGGCCATGGTTTCGACCGCAACCCAGCACGGCGGCGCTGAACTGGCTCTGATCTCGACCCAGTGGCAGCTGCAGCATCACGGCATGATCATCGTGCCGCTGTCCTATGCCTATCAGGGCCAGATGGGCAACGACGTGGTGCGCGGCGGCGCGCCTTACGGCATGACCACCACCTCGGACAGCGACGGTTCGCGCCAGCCTTCGGCACAGGAACTGGAAGGCGCGAAGTTCCAGGGCAAGCGGGTGGCTGAGATTGCCACGAAGCTCCACGGTTGAGACCTTTTCTCAACAATCAAAATATCTTACGGGCGGCCCTTCACAGCGCCGCCCATTTTCGTTTGGCGGGCTTCATTGGCACGGCGATGCCTTGTTGTGGCTTGAAAGACGGATAGACTTGAGCCCGACACTCTCGGCACGGGGCTCTCATGACGCTTTCCACCATCCTGTTGTGGCTTCTCGCTGCATTGTTCCTGGTCGCTGCTTTCGTGGCCGGCTATTTCATCCTCGTTACGCGCCGGATCGCGGCAGAAGCTGAGAGGAAGGTGCCACCCGCCGGCAAATTCATCGACGTCGATGGAAACCGCATCCATTATGTCGACCAAGGCGAGGGGCGGCCGATCGTCTTTGTTCACGGCCTCGGCGCGCAGCTTCTCCAGTTTCGCCATCCGTTGTTCGACAGGCTCGACGGTTTTCGGCTGATCGCGCTCGACAGGCCGGGTTCCGGCTATTCGTCACGTGTGGCAGGCGCAAGCGGTCGCCTGCCCGAACAGGCGCAGGTGCTCCGGCATTTCATCGAAAAGCTCGGGCTGGAAAAGCCGCTGATCGTCGGTCACTCGCTCGGCGGGGCGATCACGCTCGCGCTGGCGCTCGATCATCCCGATACGATCTCGGGCATCGCGCTGATGTCGCCGCTGACGCATCGGGCCGAAAGCGTGCCGGCGGAGTTCCAGGGTCTCTACATCAAGTCACCGCTGCAGCGCTGGCTTCTCGCCAATACGGTGGCCGTGCCGATGGCGATGAAATATGCGCAGCAGACGCTGGCATTCATCTTCGGCCCGCAAGGCGTTCCTGCCGATTACATCGTCAAGGGCGGAGGCATGCTCGGGCTGAGACCGAGTCATATCTATGCGACCTCCACGGATTTCGTCGCGGTCGAGGAAGATCTTGGCCAGTTGGAAGCGCGCTACGGCGAAATAAAGCTGCCGGTGGCCATATTATTCGGAACCGGCGACCGCGTACTGGACCACAAGGTGCAGTTAGCTGCGATAGAGGGCAAGGTGCCGGGCATCGACATTCAATTGCTCGACGGCATCGGCCACATGCCGCAATTCACCGCCACGGCCGAAGCCGTGGCGTTCATTCGCAAGATGGCGGGCAGGGTATTGGCGGCCTGAGTTCGCGCTTACCCGGCTGCCTGCGTCCAGTGCCGCATGAAGGGCTCGCCGCGCGCAAGCTGCGGGGCGGGATGGAATTCATGCCCGAGCGTGGCTGCTGCCCGCCATGGCCAGCGCGGATCGGCAATCAGCGCGCGTGCCACCGCCACCATATCGGCCTTGTCCTCGGTGATGATCGCCTCCGCCTGCCGGGGCATGTCGATCAGGCCGACGGCGCGGGTCGGAATGCCGGCGCCATCGCGGATAGCGGTTGCCAGATGGACCTGATAGCCGGGACCGGTCGGGATTTTCTGCAGCGGTGAGTTGCCGCCGCTGGAGCAGCAGATATAGGCAGCACCCGCAGCCTTGTAGGCCTTGGCGACTTCGATGGCGTCAGGCACGTCGAAGCCGCCTTCGACCCAGTCAGTTACCGACATGCGCGCGCCGACCATCAGTCCGGGTGCTGCCGCAACCACCGCTTTCACAACCTCGACAGGGAAACGCATGCGGTTTTCCAGCGAGCCGCCCCACTTGTCGGTGCGCTTGTTGGACAGCGGCGACAGGAACTGGTGCAGCAGATAGCCATGCGCGGAATGGAGTTCGATGAAGTCGAAGCCGGCGCGCGCGGCGCGCTTTGCCGCGTCGGCGAAAAGCGAGACGATCCGCTCGATGCCTGCTTCGTCAAGCGCCTCCGGCACCTGCCAGCCATCGTCGAAGGCGATGGCGGAAGCCGAGACGATCTGCCAGGGGTCTTCGTCGGGGCCAAGTGCCGTGCCGCCTTCCCAAGGCAAACGGTTCGACGCCTTGCGACCGGCATGGGCCAGTTGGACGCCGAATTTGGTGCCGGGGGTGGCGACGCGCCGGGCGGCATCCAGCGTGCGCCGGGCAGCCGCTTCATTGTGGTCGGAATAGAGGCCGAGGCAGCCATGGGTGATGCGGCCGCGCCGCTCGACATCCGTCATTTCGACCGTGACCATGCCGGCACCCGACATGGCAAGGTTCATCCAATGCTGGAGATGCCAGTCGGTGGCCGAGCCGTCGTCGGCGGAATACTGGCACATCGGCGCAACTGCGATGCGATTGGGGAATTCGAGATTGCCGAGCGTGATGGGGGAAAACAGATGCTTGGTCATGAAAACTCCAGCGTGGGTATCGTCGTCATGTAGGAGAAGGGACTGGCCGGCGCCATACACGAGAGGGTGAAGCGGTTCGCCGGCCAAACTGAATGTTCGATCAAGCGAAGGCAAGGGCTGCTGTGCCAACAAAGGCGCGTTGCGGAGGCAAGGATTTGCGGGTAGTGCCGATGCCGCAAAGCAGGAGTTCGCCGTCATGGAAGATCGCATCCGCATTCGGTCCGAGGAGGTTCTTTCGGATGACTGGGCGCTGCTCAAGAAGACGGTGTTCGACTACCAGCGCCGCGACGGCGGCTGGGAAACGCAGATTCGCCAGACCTATGATCGCGGCGACGGAGCGGTGATCCTGCCTTTCGACCCGGAGCGCGGAACCGTGCTTCTGGTGCAGCAGTTCCGGTTTCCGGCCTATGTTACCGGCCACAAGGAGCCGCTGATCGAGGCGTGCGCCGGTCTGCTCGACGCCGACGATCCGGAAACCTGCATCCGCAAGGAGGCGGAGGAGGAACTCGGCTACCGCCTGCGCGGCGTAAGACACCTGTTCACGCCCTATATGAGCCCCGGCAGCTTGACCGAGCGGCTATCATTCTTCGTTGCCGACTATACGCCGGCCGACCGTATCTCCGAAGGTGGCGGCGCTGCCGACGAGGGCGAGGATATCGAGGTGCTGGAGATGACGCTCGATGACGCGGTTGCTGCCATTACCGACGGCCGCATCATTGATGCCAAGACGATCATCCTGCTTCAGCATCTGAAGCTGACGAGGGGATGATATTCGGGTGCGGCCGCCGTTATTTGAATCTCGACACACCACAATGCGGGCTTGCAATCTTGTCCCGCTCCGTTACGAGTGACCGCGAAGCGGACGTGGCGAAATTGGTATACGCAACAGACTTAAAATCTGTCGACCTCTGGTCTTGCGGGTTCAAGTCCCGCCGTCCGCACCATCTCCCGACAATCAAGCCCTACTTGGCATCGATGAAATCGAGCACGGATTTCGTATAGCCTGCAGGGTCCTGCAGCATGGCGAAATGGCTGGCATTGGGCAGGATGATCAGCTTTGCGCCGGGAATGACGGAGGCCATGTATTCGGTGTGCTCGCGCTTGATCGCCTCGTCATGGTCACCGGCGACGATTGCCGTCGGAATGGTGATCTTTTCCAGTTGCTCCTTGGTCCAGGACGGCTGGCTTTCCCACATATGGCTGATCTGACCGACAAAGGCGTCATACTGGTCGGGCGTCCGGGACAGGCGTTTGTAATCCTCGCCTGAGCGCTCGATATAGGCGGCAAAAGTCTTGTTGGTCAGCACACCGGGGTCGACGCCGTCGGTGGTGACGTTGGCGGCCTGCGCGTAGAGTTTTGTCAGCCGCTCGGGATGGTTCATGGCGATGTCGAGGCCGATGATGCCGCCGTCGCTCCAGCCGACGAGCGCCGTCTTCTGGATTTTCAGCTGGTCGAGCAGCGCCAGATAGTCGGATGCCATCAGGTCGTAGCCGAAGGGCTGGTCGTTGCGGGTCGAGCGGCCATGGCCGCGGCTGTCGGCGACGATCACCTTATGGGTCTTGGAGAGTTCAGCGACCTGGCTCGACCATATATCGGCATGGCCAAGCCCGCCATGGATCAGCAGCACCGGCTCGCCCTGGCCATAGATGGCATAATACATCTCGATGCCGTTGACCTTGGCGTAGCCGCTTTCGTTGGCGGGCGGCATGGGCGCGGGCTGGGGCAGTGTCTGCCAGCGCTCCTCGGCTAGCGATGCGCCGGTGCCTGCGATCGATAAAACCGCAAAGACCAGTGCAATCCAAAGGGCGCGCATATTCATCTCCACTTGCTGCGAGTGGCGCTAAATCACTGCCTTTGCGCGAAAAAAGTCAATGGCGCACTTTGCTCGAAAGGATCGAGAATTGGGATGATTCACCTAGGGGATCAGGCGTCCTCCTCGACGAACACTTCATCGCGCTTCTTCCTGACGCTGGGCAGGAACACGACGGCCAGCACGGCGAGCGCGATGAGCAGCAGTATCGCGCTGATCGGCCTCGTCACGAAGGTCGTCGGATCGCCGCGCGACAGGATCATGGCGCGGCGCAGGTTTTCTTCCAGCAACGGGCCGAGCACGAAGCCGAGCAGCAAGGGTGCCGGCTCGCAGCGCAGTTTGGTCAGGACGTAGCCGATGAAGCCGAAAAAGGCGACGGAGTAGAGGTCGAAAACGTTGGAATTGACGCTGTAGACGCCGATTGCGCAGAACGCCATGATGATCGGGAACAGCACGTAATAGGGGATTGTCAGCAGCTTCACCCACAGGCCGATCAGCGGCAGGTTCAGCACGATCAGCATCAGGTTGCCGATCCACATCGAGGCGATGATGCCCCAGAACAGCGCCGGCTGCTCGGTCGCGACATTGGGGCCGGGGACGATGCCCTGGATGATCATCGCGCCGATCATCAGCGCCATGACCGGGTTGGCCGGAATGCCCAATGTCAGCATCGGGATGAAGGAGGTCTGGGCGCCGGCATTGTTTGCCGATTCGGGACCGGCGACGCCGGCAATGGCGCCCTTGCCGAACTGTTCCGGGTGCTTCGACACACGTTTTTCGACCGTGTAAGAGGCAAAGGCGGCCAGAACCGCACCGCCGCCGGGCAGGATGCCGAGAAGCGAGCCGATGATGGTTCCGCGCACGATGGGTGCGGCCATTTCCTTGAAATCCTCGCGGGTCGGAAACAGGCCGCTTACCTTCTTGATGAGCACCGAGCGCTCGTGCTCGTTTTCGAGGTTTCGCAGGATTTCAGCGACGCCGAAAACGCCGACCGCCACCGCGACAAAGTTCAGCCCGTCGGCATATTCGCGGATGCCGAGCGTGAAGCGCGGCGTGCCGGAATAGATGTCGGTGCCGACGAGGCCGAGCAGCAGGCCAAGCACGACCATGGCCAGCGCCTTGATGATCGAGCCGTGGGCAAGCGCGATCGAGGAGACGAGGCCGACGACCATCAGCGAGAAATACTCGGCGGCGCCGAATTTCAGCGCGATTGCAGTCAGCGGCGGCGCAAAGATGGCGACGAGGAACGTGGAAACCGTGCCGGCGAAGAAGGAGCCGATCGCGGCGATGGCGAGTGCCGCACCCGCACGGCCATTTTTGGCCATCTGGTAGCCGTCGATCGCGGTGACGGCCGAGGAGGACTCGCCCGGCATGTTGATGAGGATCGCGGTGGTCGAGCCGCCATATTGCGCGCCGTAATAGATGCCGGCGAGCATGATCAGCGACGAGACCGGATCGCCGATCTGGAAGGTTATGGGCAGCAGCATGGCGATTGTCGCCGTGGCGCCAATTCCGGGCAGCACGCCGATCAGCGTGCCGAGCAGCACGCCGATAAGGCAGAAGCCGAGGTTCCAGAGCGTTGATGCCGTGGCAAAACCGAGGGCGAGATTGTTGAGAAGGTCCATTGCGCGCTCCTAAAACGGCAGCCAGGGGCCGAAGCGCTGGAACGGCAGGCCGAGCGCATAGCTGAAGACGGCGACGGAAAACACGGTCACGCCCGCCGCCAGCAGGAGGGCGGGCAGGGGTTTCATGCGCGTGCTGGCGAAGGCCGCGATGAGGGAGGTGAAAAAGATCGAGGGGACGAAGCCAAGACCGCGCACGGTCAGGCCGAAGAAGATCGGCGCGGGCAGGATGAGCAGCATACCGCGCCATGCGATAGGCCCGATCGGTTCGCCGGCGACACGCGTGGCCTGTACCAGGATGATGGCTCCGAGCAGGATCAGCACGCAGGCCAGAACCAGCGGAAAATAACCCGGTCCCATGCGGAAGGTGGTGCCCAGTTCGAGCCCGAAAGACTGTATCGCGAAGAACAGGCCAAGCCCGACGAATATCGCGCCGCAGAGGCCGTTGGTCGAATCGATTGAAAAAGATTTCATCAGGCGTTGTCCCCCACGCCCGCGCTGCGGGCGAAATGCCGATGGATGAAGGATGGACGGGGCGCCTGGCGCCCCGTCCATGAAATCAGAATCAGTCGGCGTATTGACCGGCCGCTTCGATGACCGGCTTCCAGCGTGCGATTTCGCTTTCGAGCTTGGCCTTGAGTGCAGCCGGCGTGGCGTCGGCCTCGGACGACGGCACGGTGCCGAGCTCGGCGAAACGGGCGATCACATTGGGGTCTTTCAGTGCCACCTGAAGCGACTTGGACAGGCGCTCGGTGATTTCGACCGGCGTGCCCTTGGGCGCGTAGATGCCGTGCCAGATGCCGACCTGGAAACCGGGCAGGCCACCTTCTTCCGCGGTCGGCACGTCAGGCAGCACGTCGAGACGCTTGGCCGAGGTCACGGCATAGGCCTTGATGGTGCCGCCCTGGATCTGCTTGGTGGTGTTGGTGGTCTGGTCGCACATGATGTCGACCTGGCCGCCGAGCAGGTCGGTCATGGCCGGGCCGGTGCCCTTGTAGGGTACGGTTACGAGCGAAGTGTCGATCGCGCTCATGAACAACATGCCGCAAAGGTGCGAGGCAGCCCCAATGCCGGCATTGGCGACGGTGACCGTGTCCTTGTTGGCCTTGGCATATTCGACCAGGCCCTTGAGGTCGGCGGGTTCGAGGTCCTTGCGGGCGACGATCGTCATCGGCACGTCGGTGACGAGGCCGACATATTCGAAGGCGTTCAGCGTGTCATAGGCGAGCTTGCGGTAGAGCGTGGCGCTGGTGGCCATGCCGATGTGGTGCAGGAGCAAGGTGTAGCCATCCGGCTCGGACGAGGCGACGCGTCCGGCGCCAAGCGTGCCGCCGGCACCGCCGACATTTTCGACGATGACCTGCTGGCCGAGGTCCTTCGACATCGCTTCTGCGACGAGGCGCGTGACCGTATCGGTCGGGCCGCCCGCGGCAAATGGCACGACGACCGTGATGGTACGTTCCGGATAGTCCGCCCACGCCGCCGAAGAGAGCGTCAACGCGGCAGTCGTGGCGAGTGCTGCGAGCAGCTTTTTCATCAATGAATTCCTCCCATTGCGGGCGGGGTTTCAACCCGCTCCTCCGCGGCGTGAACATTCACGGCCGCTTCTCCTCCCTTTGCGTCCGCCAACCGGGGGCAAATGCCGGCAGGACGAACGGTCATCGAAATGGACATGACTTTGGCTGTCAAGCGCAATACGACGATGGGATTATACGCTACAGTGAAGCAACGCCCGCAAATCGCAACTGGTCAAAGTTCCGAAGGCTTGGCAGAAACGGGCGAAACAGGAGTCGCATATGGTCAAGAAGCAGGCGTTCAGTGCACCCAGGCCGTGGACGGATATGGCGACTGCGCTGGTCGACGTCGCCATGGGTCGCAAGCCGGCCGACCTCGTGGTGCGCAACGGGCGCTGGGTCAACGTCCATTCCGGCGAGGTGATAGCGGGGACCGACCTGGCGATCGTGGGCGGGCGCTTCGCCTATTGCGGCCCGAATGCCTCGCACGCCATCGGTACCGGAACCAAGGTGGTCGACGCCGGTGGGCGCTATCTCGTGCCGGGCCTGTGCGATGCGCATATGCATGTCGAGAGCGGCATGGTGACGGTGACCGAATTCGCGCGCGCCGTCATTCCGCACGGCACGACCTCGATGTTCATCGATCCGCATGAGATTGCCAATGTGCTCGGGCTGAACGGCGTCAGGCTCATGCATGACGAGGCGGCTGCGATGCCGATCAACGTCCATGTGCAGATGCCGTCCTGCGTGCCGTCGGCACCTGGGCTCGAAAATGCCGGAGCCTCGCTCGGGCCGCAGGATGTGGCCGAGGCGATGACATGGCCCAACATCATCGGGCTCGGCGAGGTGATGAATTTTCCCGGCGTCGCGGCCAACGACCCGGTGATGGTCGGCGGCATTGCCGAGACCGTGAAGGCCGGCAAGACGGTCGGCGGGCATTATGCCTCGCGCGATCTCGGCCTGCCGTTCCACGGTTATGTCGCCGGAGGTCCCGAAGACGACCATGAAGGCACGCGCGCCGAGGACGCCATAGCGCGCGTCCGGCAAGGCATGAAGGCGATGCTGCGTCTCGGTTCGGCCTGGTACGATGTCGCTACGCAGATAAAAGCGGTGACAGAACAGGGGCTTGATCCGCGAAACTTCATCCTTTGCACCGACGACAGCCATTCCGGCACGCTGGTGCATGAGGGGCATATGGATCGCGTCGTGCGCCATGCCATCGCGCAGGGGCTGAAGCCGATAACCGCCATCCAGATGGCGACGATCAACACCGCGCAGCATTTCCGGCTGGAACGCGAGCTCGGATCGATCACGCCGGGCCGGCTGGCCGATTTCCTGATCGTTTCGGATCTGGTCGAGATGAAGATCGACGAGGTTTACGGACGCGGCGTGCGGCTGGCGAAGGCTGGCAAGCTGGAAATCGACATCCCGGCTTACGATTATCCGAAGAGTGCGAAGAACACCGTCAAGCTCGGCAAGAAGCTGAAGGCGAAGGATTTCGATATCGCTGCACCGGATGGCGCCAATGAAGTGCGCGTTCGCGTCATCGGCGTGATCGAGAACCAGGCCCCGACACGGGCGCTGGAGGCAGATCTGGCGGTGGAGGACGGGCTTGTCGCCATGGACCGCCGCAACGATGTCTGCCAGATCGCGCTGGTGGAGCGCCATCGCGGCACGGGCGGGGTGGTCAACGGCTTCGTCTCGGGCTTCGGTTACATGCAGGATTGCGCCATGGCCTCGACGGTGGCGCATGACAGCCACCACATGATCGTCGTCGGCACCAACAAGGAAGACATGGCCAAGGCCGCCAACCGGCTGGGCGAGGTCGGCGGCGGCGTGGTGCTGTTTTCGAAAGGCAAGGAACTGGCGCTGGTCGAGATGCCGATCGCTGGCCTGATGTCTGACGAGCGCGCCGAAATCGTTGCGGAAAAGGCCGAGAAGCTGACCGAGGCGATGCGCAAGATGGGCTGCAGCCTGAACAACGCCTACATGCAGCACTCGCTGCTGGCGCTGGTGGTGATACCGGAACTGCGGATTTCCGATGCCGGCATCATCGATGTGACGAAGTTCGAGAAGGTCGATCTGTTTCTCTGAGCCGCTTCGGTCGCCGGCGGGCTGTACGTTATTGCCCGCCGCCGACCACGACATTCAGCACTTCGAACGGCGTGGTGATGACGATCTCGGCTGCCGAAGCGATGGTCTGTGTGATGCCGCCTGCCAGATTGCCGATGCGCCCGCTGGTATCGGTCTCGCCGGTGCCAAGTTTGCTGTCCGTGGCCAGGCGCTCGCCGAGCAGTTTCACCAGCACAGGGTTGTCGGCGAATTTGGTGTGGTTGAGGCGGTCGCCGGAACTGACCTTGCTGAGATCGATGACCACGACGCCGAGGCTGGCGATATCTGCGGCGTCCTTGTAGCCGCCGAGGCGCGGCTTGTTGCCGGCGATCAGGCTTGAAATCTCGAGTGCGCGATCATCGCCGGAAAGGAACAGGTAGAATGGCTTCTTCGGCTTGCCGTAGCGATGCATCTGGCTCTTGAAGACATCGACGTCGATATCGGGCGAGGCAAGCACGACATCGCCGAGCTTTCCGCCGAGATCGCCGTCTCCGGTGATGGTAAGCTGGCGCAAAGCTTCCATCGTCACCCAGTTGCCCATCGAGTGGGCGATGATATCGATGCGCGTGGCGCCGGACTTGGCAACGAGCCGCAGCGTTTCTTCCAGTGCGTCGCGGGCGGCGGTGGCGCTGTTGTTGTCGTAGACGTAGTCGGACACCTTGGCGCCTGACGCCCAGGAAAACAGCACCGGCGTTCCGGAGTAGCTGGCGTCGTGGGCGATCTGGGTGACGCGATAGACTGCGCTGTCGAAGGCCGTGTTGTAGCCGTGAACGAAGACGAGGGCGCGGCCGCCGCGTTGCGCGATATCTGCCCGTAGCGACTTCGAGAATGCGGCGGTGCTGTCGAAGGTGCTGATGCTGTCGGCGGTGAAGTATTTTGCTGGATCGGCGCGTTGCCCGCGCTTGCGGCGTTCTATCTCGCCGGTCTTGTGGATGGCCGGGACGGTCATGTCGACGCGGGCGAAACTGACGGTGGCGGAACGATCGCCGGAGTAGGCCTCCTTGGGATCGGTAGCCTTTGCACGCGTGGTGGCGACGAAGATCTCGTGCCTGCCGGCGATGGAACTGGCGGGCGCCTGGACGATGTTGCTGGCGATCAGTTCGCGCGTGTTCTGGCCTGCGCAGCCGGCGACAAGCAGTGCAAGCGCGATAACAGCAGACCTGGCCGACACGGTACGAAACATCATGCGCTCCGGCCAGTTTTCCTCTCCGGCCAGTTTCCTGATAGCTGCTCGCGCCTGTGCGGTCCAGCCTGCGGCCGTGGGACACGTCACCTAATCGGACACGGTGTTGTTATCGGGAAACGGTCAGCGGCCCCAGAAGGTGGGCGTGAAGATCACCAGCACGGCCAGGATTTCCAGACGCCCAAGCAGCATGGCGGCAGAGCAAATCCATTTCGCGGCATCGGGCAGCGAGGAAAAATTGCCGACCGGGCCGATGATCGGGCCAAGCCCCGGACCGACATTGGTGAGCGATGTCAGCGAGCCGGTGAGGGCGGTGATGAAGTCAAGGCCGGTGGCGCCGAGCAGAACGGTGGTGATGGCCCAGAGCACCAGGAAGGAGGAGATGAACAGGACAACCGCGCGCTGCATGTCGTCCGGCACGGAGCGGTCGCCATAGCGCACGGGAATGACCGTGTTGGGATAGATCAGCCGCCGCAGGCCATTTGCCATCAGCTCGAACAGGATGAGGAAACGATAGGCCTTGATGCCGCCGGTGGTCGAACCCGAGCAGCCACCGAGGAAGGTGGCGACGAAGACGCAGGTGACGGCGAACGGTCCCCACAGCGTATAGTCCTGGCTGGCAAAGCCTGCCGTCGTGATCAGCGACATGAAGTTGAAGGTGGACTGGGTCAGGGCCTGAAAGAACGACTCTCCCGTGGTGACACGCAGATAGATCGCGACCGCCACGGCAAAGACGACGCAATAGCCGGCATAGACCCGGATCTGGGGGTCGCGCAGCGCTTCGAAACGGCCGCGGATCGCGAACAGGATCATGATCGAAAACGGCAGCCCGCCGATGAACATGAAGATCGTGCCGGTCCACAGGATGGCCGGATTGTCGGCATAGCGCAGGAAGGACGTGTCGTGGGTGGAGAAGCCGCCCGTAGCCACTGTCGACATGGCATGGTTGACCGCGTGAAACCCGTCCATGCCGGCGGCCGCGTAGGATATGGCGCAGGCAAGCACGAGCGCGGTGTAGATGCCGATGAGACTGAGCGTGAAGGTCTGGAAGCGCTCGAAGGGCCGGTCTTCGATGTCGGAGGATTCGATCTTGAAGTAGGAAATACCGCCAATATTCAGAAAAGGCAGGAGAAAAAGGCCGAGCGCAATAACGCCGAGGCCGCCCATGAAGCTCAGAAGCGAGCGCCACATCAACAGGCCGGGCGGGGCATGGTCGAGCCCGTTGATGACGGTCGAGCCGGTGGTGGTGATGCCTGAAACCGATTCGAACACCGCGTCGGTGATGCTCATATCGAGCGAGGAAGCGAGAAACGGAACGGCGCCCGCGAGCGCCATGGTCAGCCACAGGAGATTGACCAGGAGGAAGCCGAAGCGGCTCGTTACGGGCGGGGCGTTGCCGTGCGTCGCCAAGGCAACGGCCATGGCCAGTCCGCCCATGAAAAGGGCCGAAAAGGCAAAGACGCGCCAGTCCTTGTTGCCGTAATAGAGATCGACCGCTGCAGGGATGAGCATCGCGGCTGAAAGATAGATGGCAAAGACCGCTGCAACGTGGATCGCGGCGCGAATGGCAACTCTATTCACGGATTGACGGGACCCCAGCTATCGCGACCGCGCCGTCCCAAGACGCGAAAGGCAGCGGCAGGGCCGGACAGTGGCTTCATCCGCCTGAATATGCAATAGGCTCGCAAACCGTGCCAACAGGAAACGCCGCCCGGCGCGCGGCGGGGATTTTTGAGATGACGAGCTTTGTCGACAAGGTTGCGGCCGCCGCCGCGGCGGTGCGCGAACTGTTTCCCGAGACGCCGCTGCAGGAGAATGACTACCTGTCGCGCAAGACCGGAGCGCATATTTTCCTGAAGCGCGAAGATCTGTCGCCGGTGCGCTCCTATAAGATCCGCGGCGCGTTCAATTTCTTTCGCAAGGCGCTTGCCGCCGGCAATGATGCCGAACTGTTCGTCTGTGCTTCGGCGGGCAACCATGCGCAGGGGTTCGCCTTCGTCTGCCGCCATTTCGGCAAGAAAGGCGTGGTCTTCATGCCTGTGACGACGCCGCAGCAGAAGATCGACAAGACGCGGCTGTTCGGCGGCGAGTTCGTCGAGATCAAGCTGGTGGGCGACTTTTTCGATGCCTGCTATCGCGCAGCGATCGAGTTCACCGAGGCGGCCGGCGCGCATATGGTGCCGCCCTTCGACCACAAGGATATCATCGAAGGGCAGGCGACGGTCGCCTATGAGATCGCCGGGCAGATGCCTGCGGGACGCAAGGCCGACATGGTCGTGCTGCCGGTTGGCGGCGGCGGGCTGGCGGCCGGTGTAACCCAGTATCTACGAGAAATCGGTCAGGATCCGCGTTTCGTCTTTTGCGAGCCGGTAGGTGCGCCGAGCCTCAAGACCAGCCTCACAAGCGGCAAGCGGGTAAAGCTCGAGACCGTCGACAATTTCGTCGACGGCGCGTCGGTGGCCGAGATCGGCCGCGAACCGTTCCGGCATCTGAAGGATTTTTCCGAAAGCGCGGTGCGCCTGATCCCCGAAAACCGGCTTTGCGCAACCATGATCGAGATGCTGAACATCGAAGGCGTCGTGCTGGAGCCTGCGGGCGCACTTGCGATCGATGCGCTCAAGGATTTTCCGCGCAAGGAAATGCGCGGCAAGACCATCGTGCTGGTGGTTTCGGGCGGCAATTTCGATTTCGAGCGCCTGCCGGACGTCAAGGAGAGGGCGCTTCGGTTCGAGGGTTTGAAGAAGTATTTTGTGTTCCGCTTTCCGCAGAGACCCGGCGCGCTACGCGACTTTCTCGACCTGCTCGGCCCGGACGACGACATCACGCGCTTCGAATACCTCAAGAAGTCGGCGCGCAATTTCGGCTCGGTCTTGATCGGCATCGAAACCAAGGATCGCAAGAACTTCGACGTTCTAGTGAAGCGTTTTCACGAGGCCGGATGGGCCTATCAGGACATAACCGAGAACGAGACGATCGCCGGGCTGGTGATATGAGCGCCGAGACGGTCTACATCGTGCTGTTTCGCGGTGTCGGCGGCGCGACGCAATTGCCGACGAAGCCGCTGCGTGAGGCGCTGACCAAGGCAGGTTTCGGCAATGTCGCGACCTATATCAACAGCGGCAATGCCGTCGTTTCGTCCGAGCGCAACGAGGCTGAGGTTGCCGCGGATATAGCGGCGATCGTGAAGCGGGATTTCGGTTTCGAAAAAGACATCATGCTGGTGAGCCTTGCCGGATGGTCGAAGCTCATCCGCGACAACCCGTTTCCGGAAGCCGTCGACGTGCCGACTTCACTCCACGCCTTCGTTCTAGACAAGGCTCCGGCGAAGGAGGACGTCGAGGCGCTGGCTGCGAGAGGTGCTGCGCATGAGCGCGTTGCGGTTGTCGGCAAGGTGCTTTATTTTCATGCGCCAGACGGTTTCGGCAGATCGAAACTGCCGCCTGTTGTGGACAGGGTGCTGAAAGCCGTCTCGACCGCGCGCAACTGGAACAGCGTCCTGGCCCTGTACAAGCTGGCTGCCGACGCTGCCGGCAAAAAGTAGCGCTTGCGGGCGCCCGATGTCGTCCGATCAATAAAATTTTAGCGGTTGATCCGACCTGAATTTCATCTTTGCGCTATATGGAAACCTTAGGGAAGGCGATTGGGGTGAGTGGCGTGAAACTAAACTCGCTGATGCCGAAGTTCGAAGCGATGTCTGTTTTTTGGCAGACGACGTGCATGGTCCTGGTGACCATGCTTGCCGCGGACGCGCTTACCGCGTTGTTTTACAGCATCTTTTTTTCGGACCGTTTCCTTCTCGATATCCTGCTTTGCAGCATCATCGTCGCGGTACTCGGATATCCGCTCGGCTTTTTCTTTCTCGGCCAGAATGTGAAACTACGCAAACTGACGCAAGAGCTCGATCGCGTCGCGCGGTTTGACGATCTTACCGGCCTCTACAACCGCCGGACCTTCTTCCACGAGTGCGAAACGGGCAGGGCCGATCAAGCAGCCGGTGCGTTTCTCTATGCCGATGCCGATCATTTCAAGCAGCTGAACGATCGCTTCGGCCACATGGCGGGTGACGCAGTGCTATCCAGGCTGGGCGCTGCAATCGCCTCCTGCATCCGCGAAGGCGATCTGGCAGCAAGGCTGGGCGGCGAGGAGTTCGGGATTTTCCTGATCGACGCTGATCTGCCCATGGCATTGGTGATCGCCGAACGCATTCGCCGGAAATCCGCGCATATACGGGTTGGCGGTGATGAGAATGATTTCAAGGCGACTGTCAGTATCGGCATTGCGGTGCGCGAGCCGGGTCAACCGCTGGAGGACCTGATGGCGCGGGCCGACGAGAACCTCTACGCCGCCAAGCAGCAAGGGCGCGACAGGGTCGTTTCGAATGCTTCGCAGGTGAATGCGGCCTGAATTTTCGCGCTTTCGCCAGCGTCTTTTTGCGCCGCAACATAAATTCGTTTGCTTTTTCAACGCAAATCGCCCATATGCGGCGTCATAGGCGCTTGAGCCGACTATCTGGCTCTCCCCATCGATGGGACTGGTTGCGTCTGTTTTCTTCATCAGGATCGAGTGATCCGCGGAGAAAAAGCCCTGCGAACTTATTTTTCGCGGGCACGACAGCGCAGCCGTGTGGGCAAAAGAAATGCCCGCCGCCTTGTCGTTTCCATAACAAATTTCGCCGGCAGGTAAGCGCCTTGCCGCGATCATGCTTTGCGGTCGAGTGCCGCATGAAAGAAGAATAAATTGACGAACGAAAACAATGCGGAACTGACTGGTTTCGCCAAACTCGGAATTACCGGCGGCCTTCTCAAGGGCACGCATGCTGCGGGCTTCGATATGCCCAAGCCGGTGCAGGAACAGGCCATTCCGGCCCATCTCGCCGGCCGTGACGTGCTGGCCGTCGCCCAGACGGGTTCCGGCAAGACGGCGGCCTTCAGCCTGCCGATCCTGACCAAGATCATCGCGCTGGGCACCAAGCGCCTGCCGAAGACGGCGCGTGCGCTGATCCTCGCGCCGACCCGCGAACTCGCCGTGCAGATCGAAGACACCATCCGCGTGCTGACCAAGGGTCTGCATGTCTCCACCGCGCTCGTGCTCGGCGGCGTCTCGCGCTACAGCCAGGTCAAGAAGATGGCTCCCGGCGTCGACGTGCTGATCGCGACCCCCGGCCGCCTTACCGATCTGGTCCGCGAGGGCGAGGTCAACCTGTCCGATACGCGCTGGCTGGTTCTCGACGAGGCCGACCGCATGCTCGACATGGGCTTCATCCATGATGTGAAGCGCATCGCCAAGGCGACCCACAAGGACCGCCAGACGGCGCTGTTCTCCGCCACCATGCCCACCGAGATCGAATCGCTGGCCCGCGGCATCCTGAAAGATCCCGTGCATATCGAAGTCGCGCCGCAGGGTACCACTGCAGCCGAGATCAAGCAGAGCGTGGTTCTCGCCCGCGTCAAGCAGAAGCGGCAGGTTCTGTCGGCAATGCTGGCCGACGAGACGATGCGCTCGGTTATCGTATTCGCCCGCACCAAGCACGGCGCCGACCGCGTTACCCGCGATCTGGAGCGCGACGGCTTCGACGCTGCCGTCATCCACGGCAACAAGTCGCAGAACGCCCGCCAGAAGGCCCTGAACGGCTTTCGCGACGGCTCCGTGCGCATCCTGGTTGCGACCGACATTGCGGCGCGCGGCATCGACGTGCCGGGCATCAGCCATGTCGTGAACTATGAACTGCCGGACGAAGCGGAAAGCTACGTCCACCGCATCGGCCGCACCGGCCGCAACGGCGCCGACGGCATTGCCATCACGCTTTGCGATCCGGGCGAGAACGCAAAACTTCGCCAGGTCGAGAAGATCATCCGCATGAAGCTGCCGGTCGCTGCCGATCATCTCGGCCAGCCCGATCCGGCCCCCGCACCGCGCACCCACGACAGCGCGCCGCGCGAAGCAGCCAATGATCGCAACGCACCGCGTGGCGACAAGCGCCCGCACGGCCAGAAGCCGCGCGGCAACGGCGGTTTCGGCAAGAAGACGTTCGGCGGACAGCCTTCGGGCGACAGGCCGGAAGGTCAAAGGCCGTTCCGCGCCAAGAAGCGCGGCTTCGGCGGCCGCAAGCCGAATACGCGGGCTGCATAACCGCACCAACCGCAGTTTGAGAAATTGGAGACGGCCGAGGCAATGCTTCGGCCGTTTCTTTTTATTCGAGGATGGCCCTGATCCACACAACGATCCGCTCGGCGAGAAAGTTGGTGGTCACCGGGGACAAGGCGTCGCCGGCTATGACATGGTTGTCCTGATCACCGGTGTCGTCGATCGGCACGAGTTCGTTTGGCGCGCCCCAGCGGGCGGCGATCTCGCGGGTCAGATCCTGCCGGGTGATGCGATCCGAATCCGAAAAGATGAACAAGGCGGGAATCTTGATCTGCTCGACTGGGGCCTCGCGGGCCAAATTGGTCAGCGCCGCCATCGGCAGCAGGGCGCGCGTCGGGTAGCTGGTGGTCCAGAGCTTTTCCTGCATGGCGTTGCGCGGCTCGAAGCTGCGGGTCTTGCCGGCGATGAGTTCCGCGATTTGCCCGCCCCATGGCAAGGTGAGGACTTCCGAGCCTGAGGCCCGAACGCCGAAGTTCGGCGAAATCAGCGCCATGGCCGCGACTCCTTCCGATGCGCTGGCCTGCGTGGCAGCCTGGACGGCCAATGACGCGCCGGTCGAGGTGGCGATCACCACGACCTTGTCGCCGATCGCGCGGCCGATGGCCAATGCCTCGGCATAGTCGTTGATCCAGTCGTTGACGGTGGCAGTGGCCATGGCCGCGCCGTCCTGCCCATGGCCCTTCAGGCGCGTGTAGAACAGATTGGCGTCGAACCCGTCAGCGACTTCGTCGGCCAGGGGCCGGAGTTCGCCCTTTGATGCGGAAAAGCCATGGATGTAGACGATGGAAATCGGCGTTTTGGCATGGATCATCGGATCAGCCCAGATGATCTCCTTTTCAAGCCCGTCGCGGATGCCGGCGATCTTGTCCTCGGTGTTTTCCAGGTAGAGTTCCGGATCGTCGCCGACCGCGGATGGGTCGAAGGTGATGCGCGTGTCGACGGGTACATGAGGCCCGAGCGCAAACAGGACCGCCAGAACCACCAGCAGGCAAATGAAGCCGATCATGATGCGGCGTCCCACGAAATCCTCCAGACACGCCAGGGCTCAAACCCGCGCCGGGCACTGAGATGTTGCTGACGATGCAACGAATCAATGCACTTTACGTACAGATTTCCCGAATCGCGGCCAAGAGTCCTGCTGAGCAGGATATGGATTATCTGCTTAGCAGCGTCGCCTGCGGCCGTTCGCCAGCGGGCGTCTCTCCCAACCCGTGACCCAGTGGACGAACCAATAGCGCAGCGAAAACGGCAATATCTTCAGGAGTTTGAGCACAAGTGTGAAACGAAGCGGGAAGCTGGTTTCGAAGCCACCGAAGCGGATGGCTTTTGCAAGCCGCCGCGAGGCGTCTCCGACCGGCATCAGCGCCGGCATGGCGAAATTGTTTCTCTCGGTAAGCGGGGTGTCGACGAAGCCCGGATTCACCACCTGAACGCGGATGTTCATCTTGTCGAAGTCGTGCTTCAGCGCTTCCGCCAGGTTGTTCAGCGCCGCCTTCGATGCACTATAGGCGCCGGCCGACGGCCAGCCGAAATAGCAAGACGCCGAACCGACGAAGACAACGTGGCCGCGGCCGCGCTCGCGCATTCGCTCGACCACCGGAACCAGCCCATACATGACGCCGTAGAGATTGATCTCGAAGGTCTTGGTGATGTTCAGCACGTCGAGCCGTTCGCCGCGGGTCGGAAAGTAAGTGCCTGCATTGAAAACCGAAAGCGCAATCGGACCGGCCTCGTTTTCGATCGCGGCGACGGTTTTGACCATGGCGTCGTCGTCGGTCACGTCACACGGAAAGGACAGGACACGCCCGGGCATGCCGGCGGTTTCCTGAACCAGCGTCGCCAGGCGCTCTTCGTCGCGGGAGGTGGCGGCCACGGTGTAGCCCTCCGCGACAAGTTCGAGCGCCAGCGAACGGCCGATACCAGTGCTGGCGCCTGTAATCCACGCTACGCCATCCCTGGGGGCCGCCCGGTACAATGCTGCCATGTCGTGATCCGTTATTCGCAATCAGAAAAGCCTACCTAGCGGGCCTGATCTTTATTGGAAAGGGGAGATTGGATAGTTCTGGTTCTAAAGAAGATGCTAAAACAATATTATGAAACCAGTGATGAAATGGCCGCAGTCACGCTGTGCCGGCAACGGTCCGTGCGGCCGGCCGGCACAATCATTCAAGATGCCCGATCGCAAATAAGCCGGACGGTTTTTCGTACCTCGCCGGGGTGCAATGTTCAAAATGCGTCTGGGCCAGGCAAATTCATCCCTTGAAAGCATGGCGCGCGGTTTTTAGTGTCTGCGCCGACACATGAGGAATTTTCCATGCACCGTTCGGTGATCGACGCAATTGGCAACACCCCTTTGATCCGGCTGAGGCGCGCCTCGGAAGAAACCGGCTGCGAAATCCTCGGCAAGGCCGAGTTCATGAATCCGGGCCAGTCGGTCAAGGATCGCGCAGGCCTGTTCATCATCCGCGATGCGGAGAAGAAGGGGTTGCTGCGCCCGGGCGGCGTTATCGTCGAAGGTACTGCCGGCAACACCGGCATCGGGCTTACGGTGGTTGCCAAGGCGCTCGGCTATCGCACGGTCATCGTCATTCCCGACACCCAGAGCCAGGAAAAGAAGGACGCGCTGCGCCTTCTCGGCGCCGAGCTGATCGAAGTGCCGGCGGTGCCCTACAAGAACCCGAACAACTACGTGAAGGTTTCGGGACGGCTGGCCGAGCAGATGGCGAAGTCCGATCCGAATGGCGCGATCTGGGCCAACCAGTTCGACAACGTCGCCAATCGCGACGGCCATATCCGCACGACCGCGCAGGAAATCTGGGCGCAGACCGGCGGCAAGGTCGATGGTTTCGTGTCGGCCGTTGGCACCGGCGGCACGCTTGCTGGCGTGGCGATGGGGCTGAAGGAGAACAGCAACGCGGTGAAGATCGCGCTTGCCGATCCGCTCGGTGCGGCGCTCTTCAGCTACTACACCAGCGGCGAGCTGAAGGCCGAGGGCAGCTCGATCACCGAAGGCATCGGGCAGGGGCGCATTACCGCCAATCTGGAAGGCTTTACGCCGGACTTCTCCTATCAGATCCCTGACGAGGAGGCGCTGCCGATCGTGTTCGACCTGATACAGGAGGAGGGGCTGTGCCTCGGCGGCTCGACCGGCATCAACATCGCCGGCGCCATTCGCCTGGCGCGCGATCTCGGGCCTGGCCATACGATCGTGACCATCCTGTGCGACTACGGCACGCGTTATCAGTCCAAGATGTTCAATCCGGAGTTCCTGCGCTCGAAGGACCTGCCGATCCCCGAATGGATGGACCGTCCGGTGGAGATTCCTGTGCCCTTCGAGGCCGTGGCGTAATGGCCTGGTCGACCGAAGCGGTCTTTCGCGACGATGCCTATCTCGCGGAAGCCAGTGCCGCCGTCGTTGCGATCAACGAGCGCGGTGGCATCATTCTCGATCGCACGATCTTTTATGCGACCTCCGGCGGGCAGCCCGGCGACATAGGTTTCCTGACGCGAGCCGACGGCAGCCGCATCGCCGTTGCCGCGACGATTACCGGAGAGACCAAGGACGAAATCATTCATGTTCCGGCTGCCGGGCAGCCGGTTCCTGAGGTCGGCGAGCAGCTTGCGCTTTCCATTGACTGGCCGCGCCGGCATCTCCTGATGCGCATGCATACGGCCTGCCACCTGCTCACAGTTGTCTGTCCTTTCCCGATCACCGGGGCTTCGGTGAACGAGGAGGATTCGCGCGTCGATTTCGATCTGCCTGATGTCGGCTACACCAAGGAAGACGTGACCGCACGGATGATGGAACTGGTCGCCGCCGACCATCCCGTCTTCACGCGGCTGATCACCGACGCCGACCTTGCCGCCAATCCGGGACTGGTGAAATCCAAGAACGTCCGGCCGCCGACGGGCACCGGCAAGATCAGGCTTGTCTGTATCGGCGACAATGGTTCGATCGACAGCCAACCCTGCGGCGGTACTCACGTGAAGAGTACGGGCGAGGTCGGCGAAATCCATATCGGCAAGATCGAGAAGAAGGGGCGGGAAAACCGCCGCTTCCGCATTCGTTTCGGTCCGCTGCCGGCGCAGTGAAGCCCGATGCGGATTGCGTTTAGCCGGTGGCGCTCAGACTTGCGGCCGGCTCTGGCGGGTCTCGTAAAAACTCGCTTTTTCATCCCAACGCGTGAGCAGTTGCTGTGCCGCGCGGGGCACAGACACCGGATCATTGGCTTCCGCCTTCAACGGTGAAAGGCTCTTTGCCGAGTCGAAAGTCATCACCCAGACGAATTCCACTTCCTCGTCCGCCACGCGGCGCAGAAGCTCCATATTCTGGTAACCGGGCAGTCTCATGCCCTCGATGGCCGGTAACATCAGCGTGTCGAAAAAATGCTCATAGGCATCCGCTTTGTCCGGGGTCGTGTAGCTGCGCCAAATCCGCCTGATCATATTAAAGTCCCTCGTCATCGTGCTGCACCGCCCCCGGGAAGCAAATGCGAAGTGGTAATTTTTATTGGCCGGCGCAAGATGGAGCGCCGAAAAAAGGCAAAATTGTGCGCGGAATGCGACGTTGCGAACAATCGACCTGTCGGCACTCTTGCCTGCAAAGATTGCGTAAGCCTTGCCATTATGGCTTGGCGCGGTTGCGGATTTTTCGCGCCGCGCCTATTCAACATGCGGGCGAATGATTGCCACTCGGAGACGAAAAGATGCCGGAAAAGAGTCCATTCGTGGTCGATGCCGATTGGCTTCAGGCGAAGCTCAAGACGCCGGGCATATCGATCGTTGACGCTTCATGGTACCTGCCGGCGCAGAAGCGCGATGCGCGCGCCGAATATGATGCCGCGCATGTTCCCGGCGCCGTGTTCTTCGATGTCGACATGGTGATCGACCCGGATTCGGATCTGCCGCACATGCTGCCGCGGCCGAATGTCTTTGCCCAGCATGTCGGCTCGATGGGCATCTCCGCCGACGACACGATCGTGATCTATGACGGTCCGGGCTTTTTCTCCGCTCCGCGTGTCTGGTGGATGTTCCGGGTCATGGGTGTCTTTCAGGTCTATATTCTCGATGGTGGTTTCGATGGCTGGAAAGCGGCCGGGCTTCCAGTGACTTCGGAGCCGACGAAGACGGCAGGCAGCGTTTTTCATGCTGATTTCGACGCCGCGCGGGTGGCTTCACTGGCGGATATGCGGCGTATCGTGGAAAGCCACGAACGCCAGATAGCAGACGCCCGCCCGGCGGGACGATTTACGGGCGTGGATCCGGAGCCGAGGGCCGGCATGCGCTCGGGCCATATGCCGGGCGCCAGAAGTGTGCCGGCCAGTTCGCTTTCGGAGAACGGGCAATTCCTGCCGCTCGACCGGCTGAGAGAAAAGCTCGAAGGGGCGGGTCTCGATCTTTCGCAGCCTATCGTCACCTCCTGCGGCTCCGGCGTCACGGCGGCCGTCATCACGCTGGCGCTGGAAAGCCTCGGCCATACCGACAACAAGCTTTACGACGGCTCATGGACCGAGTGGGGCGGGCTGAGCGATACGCCGGTCGCAACCGGCAAGGATTGACCATGGCGGACGAGACCCAGTCGATACCGGTAACCGTCACCTTCCTCGAAATGGGCGCACCGCCGGTCTATTACCCGTCATTGCCGATGAACAAGCAGATCGCGCTGCTCAAGGCGCGTGCCGTGCCGCTGCATTTCTATCGCTATCTGATGGACCGGGTCGGGCGGAAATGGCAGTGGGTCAACGCCTTGCGGCTGGATGACGAGGAACTTTCCGCCGGCCTTCATCGCGAAGACCGCGACGTCCGCATCCTCTATCTCGACGGTTCGCCAGCCGGTTTCTTCGACATCAAGCCGCATCTGCCGGGAGAGGCGGAGCTTGCCTATTTCGGCATGATGGAGCACGCAATGGGGCAGGGCCTCGGGCGCTGGTTCCTGGGGGCTGCGATCGAGGCGGCGTGGTCGCACAAGCCTGAACGAGTGACGGTGCAGACCTGCACGATGGACCACCCGGCGGCACTTCCGCTCTATCAGAAGCTCGGCTTCTCTCCGGTCGGCCAGAAGCAGGAAATGGTGCGCACCATGAGTTTCACTGAGCGTTCCGCCAGCGTCATGCGGCCCTGATTTTCCGTAACTCAACCTGAACTGCTCGTTCAGGAATGCTTCAGCTTGGCTACGGCATGTTCGCGCTATCGAAACGGCTTTTCTAGCCGACGCTGAAGGAGACACATATGCTGAACCGCCGCCACTTCGCCGCCGCCATGGTCGTGCTCATTGCCTTCCCGACTTTCGCGACCGCGCAGAGCGCGATGCCTTCGGCCAATCAGATCGAGCGCAGGCTCGATGCTGCACCGTCCAGGAAGCTGCGCCGCGACCAGCGCGTGACAGTGCGCGAGTTCAAGAACCGCCCCGAACTTCGCCGCATGGCGCCGTCCATCGACATTCAGTCGATCAACTTCGCTTTCGGTTCAGCCGAGGTCCCCGATTCGCAATATGGCAAGGTCGAGAACATCGCGACGGCGCTGGAGCGCATGTTGCGCCGGCGGCCGGGCACCAAGGTGCTGATCGAAGGCCATACCGATGCGGTCGGTTCCTATGAATCGAACCAGATACTGTCCGAGCGCCGTGCAGCTTCGATGAAGCGGACACTGGTGCGCGAGTTCGGCATTCCGGCCCGGGCGCTGGAAACGGTCGGCTATGGCGAGGAATTCCTGCTCGTGCAGACCCAGAACGAAAACTGGCAGAACCGCCGCGTGACGCTCAGGCGCATAGACGATTTTCTGCGCTGACCGATACCGTTGCACTGGCAACTCTGGACCGCCGATCATGGATTCGTGATCGGCGGTTTGGCGTTTCAGGCACGGTCCTCGCAATCAGGAATCGGGTGGCTGGCAAGAGGAAGGGCACGGCATAGTGCGGGCATGATCACCTCAAGGAGTCGATGCCATGCTGCTGCGTTATGTTGCCCTTCCCACCGACCGCGTTCGCGACCTTCAGGCCGGGGCGGACGACGATTACGGGTTTGCGCCCGAGCGTCGTGTTTCGGATGGCGACGGTATGCCGTGCCGCCATTGCCTGCGGAATATCGATGCCGGCAAGGAGTATCTGACCCTTGCCTATCGGCCATTTCCGGCCCTTCAACCCTATGCCGAGACCGGTCCGATCTTCCTGCATGCCGAGGAATGCGAGCGTTCGCCGGAAACAGATGTGATCCCGCCGATGTTCAGGGCGACACCGGACTACATTCTGCGCGGCTATGGCGAAGACGATCGCATCGTCTATGGCAGCGGTGCGGTGGTGCCGACGCATATGATCTGCGGGCGTGCCCATGAACTGCTGCAGCGGCCCGAAATCGCTTATGTCCACATGCGCTCGGCCCGCAACAATTGCTATCAATGCCGCATCGAGCGCCCCCACACGGAGGCGTGAGGGGCTGCGCAACTTTCAGTCGCAACGTCGTGACTTGCCGCAAGACTGTTACGTACCCATGTCAATTGCGCCGGAAACCTCCCGGATCTCCGGCATAATTGAAGACAACAGCCCAAGCTTCGTAAGCACGATGGGATGGAGGAGACGCAACGTCTTCGTCCAAGGCTTTGTCGCGTGGACTCCGCTGGCAAGCGGCGGAACCGATGTCTTGCGATGAGGAGAAGTGAGATGAAAAAGTTGCTCTTTGCGTTTGCCGCAGTTCTTTTTGTTTCGGGTTCAGCACTGGCCGATGAATATCCAGTCGCTGTCGGCTCAGACTCGGCGCCGAAAACCGTCATCATGCAACGGAAACACGAGGTCATGGATCGCAACTACACGGCGATGGATCCCGGTTATGAGGTGAGGCAGAACGAGCGCGATGGTGATGCGGCCCCTGAGTCGAGGGTGCTGGCGGCCGGCCCGCTCGATCACACGACAACGGCCGCGATCGAGGCGCCGGAATATGGCCCGCATGTGAATGATCGCTACGGCGATGCACAGCCGTCGATGAGATAAGCGGCAACATACAATAATGAACCTTGGGCGACGGACGGTGTCCGTCGCCCCATTAGCTGATCAGATCGCCATGCGGCGGTGACGGATCGAGCAGGCCAACACGGATCTGTGAAGGGACACAACTTTCGGTCGCAGCGTCGTGATTTGCCGTTGCGCGGTCGCGTACCTACGTCAGTCGTGCCGGAAAACACTCCCGGAATTCCGGCGCATAGAAACTGAAATCCTGACCCGAGTACGAAAGCACGATGGGATGGGAAGGCGTTGTGCCTTCGTCCAGCGCTTTTGCGCGTGGGTACCGCTGGCAAGCGGCGGAACCAATGTCTTGCGATGAGGAGAAGTGAGATGAAGAAGTTACTTTTTGCGTTTGCCGCTGTTGTTTTGGGTTCGGGTGCGGCTCTTGCTGATTCAGCCCCGCCGTCGGTTATCGTCAATCAGAACCATGTCGTTGTGGATCGCACGATTACCCAGAGGGCTCCCGGCTATTCGGTAAGCCAGAATACGCGTGACAGCGATGCGGCGCCTGACTCGAAGGTCCTGGCGTCCGGCCCGCTCGATCGCACGACAACGGCTGCGATCGAAGCGCCGGAATACGGCGCGCACTTCAACGATCGTTACGGCGATGCACAGCCGTCGATGAGATAAGCGGCAAATTACAATTTGAACCTTGGGCGACGGGCGATGCCCGCCGCCACTTTTTTAGTTCACTCAATAAAAAAACCGCCGGACGAACCGGCGGTTTTTGCGTTTGTGGAACCCGGATTTGAAATCAGGCGGCCAGAACCGCTTTCGGCTCGACCATTTCGTAGCCGAGCGCGTCGGCGACGGCGCGATTGGTGATCTTGCCCTTGTGGACATTGAGACCGTTGCGCAGATGCGGCTCGTCGATGAGCGCCTTCAGGCCCTTGTCGGCAAGCTGCAAACCGTAATGCAGCGTCGCGTTGTTCAAGGCGTGAGCCGAGGTGACAGGCACGGCGCCGGGCATGTTGGCGACGCAGTAATGGATCACGCCGTCGACCTCATAGGTCGGGTCGGCATGGGTGGTGGCATGCGAGGTCTCGAAGCAGCCGCCCTGGTCGATCGCTACATCGACAAGCACGGCACCCTTCTTGATGCCGGACAGCATTTCGCGGCTGACGAGCTTGGGCGCGGCAGCACCGGGGATCAGAACCGCGCCGACGATGACATCCGCCGAGAAGCATTCTTCTTCCAGCGCTTCAACCGTCGAATAGCGGGTGTGAATGCGGCCGCTGAACAGGTCGTCGAGCTGGCGCAGGCGCGGGATCGAACGGTCGAGAATGGTAACGTCGGCACCGAGGCCGACCGCCATCCGGGCCGCATGAAGTCCGACGACGCCGCCGCCGATGACCGTGACCTTGCCCGGCAGAACGCCCGGCACGCCGCCCAGCAGCACGCCGCGGCCGCCATTGGCCTTCTGCAGCGCGGTCGCGCCGGCCTGGATGGCGAGGCGGCCGGCGACTTCCGACATCGGCGCCAGCAGCGGCAGGCCGCCGCGATCGTCCGTCACGGTCTCATAGGCAACAGCAGTGACGTCCGACGCGAGCAAGCCCTTGGTCTGTTCCGGATCGGGAGCGAGATGCAAATAGGTGTAGAGGATCTGGCCATCGCGCAACTGTACCCATTCGTTTGGCTGTGGTTCCTTGACCTTGACGATCATGTCCGACTTGGCAAATACGTCGGCGGCCGTCTTGGCGATCGTTGCGCCGGCGGCACGGTAAGCGTTGTCATCGGCGCCAATGCCGGCGCCGGCGCCCGTCTCGACCAAGACCTCGTGGCCGTGGGCTGCATATTCGCGAACCGCACCCGGTGTCAGGCCGACGCGATACTCATGATTCTTGATTTCCTTGGGGCATCCGACGCGCATTGTGTTCCTCCACTGTTTCCCGTCGATGGAATTTTTTGTATCGCTCATGAAATCACAGAATCGGCTGTGCTTGTTTGCAAATTGGGTTGCTGTTGCCGCCTGAAATCGCTATTCGTTGCGCGAAATCTCGGTATATTCGAAGGAAATACGAATAATGTCGCTCGACAGGATCGATATCGCCATTCTGGACGCTTTGCAGAAGGATGGGCGCATCCCAAATGCGGCTCTAGCCGAGAAGGTTGGCCTGTCGCAGTCGGCCTGTTCGCGCCGGCTAGACAATCTGGAAAAGAGCGGCGTCATCCGCGGCTATCACGCCCGGCTTTCCAACGCGGCGCTCGGCCATCAGATGACGGCCATCGTGCACATCTCGCTGTCGGGCCAGTTCGAGAAGACGCTTTCGGATTTCGAGGCGGCGGTGAAGCGCTGCCCCAACATCCTGTCATGCCATCTGATGTCGGGCGAATATGACTACATCCTGCGCATCGCTGCTAAGGACCTGGCCGACTACGAGCGCATCCACAAGGAATGGCTGTCGGCCATGCCGCACGTGACCAAGATCAACTCGTCCTTCGCGCTGCGCGAGATCATCGACCGCACGGCGCTCGGCATGAAGCCGGAGCTGGCGTGATCGGGTGTGCCGATATTCAGATGATGGCGGCCTGCGAACAGCAGTTTTCTGCGCTTCCGGTACTCACGTACCCAAATGTACGCTCCGTTCCGGTTCTCGAAAACCGCCGTTCTCGGCACGCCCTGATCTGAATCTCGACACACCCGAATGTGTCTTGGTCCTAAGCACTGCTTGCTTGTTTGCGGCACTGCACCATAATCGGGACGAATCGTTTTCTTCGCCCAAGCGAGCCCGATGGATCCTGCTTCCAGCCCACATCACGTCGTCGTCGTCGGTGCCGGGTTCGGCGGCCTGGAGGCTACCCGCAACCTGACCGGCGCACCCGTGCGCATCACGATCATCGATCGGCGCAACCATCACCTTTTCCAGCCGCTTCTGTATCAAGTCGCCACGACGTCGCTGGCGACGTCCGAAATCGCCTGGCCGATACGCCAATTGCTGCGCAACCGCGAGGATGTGACCACGCTGCTAGGCACCGTTACCGGCGTCGATCCCGCCGGCAAGCGGGTGCTGATGGAGGACGGCGAAGCTATTCCCTATGACACGCTGGTGCTGGCGACCGGTGCGCGGCACGCTTATTTCGGCCATGACGAATGGGAGCCTTATGCGCCCGGCCTGAAGACGCTGGAGGATGCCACGACCATCCGCCGGCGCATATTGATGGCCTTCGAGAAGGCCGAGCGGGAAACCGATCCCGAACGTCGCCGCGCGCGTTTGACCTTCGTCATCATCGGCGGCGGTCCGACCGGCGTGGAACTGGCCGGCACCATCGCTGAACTGGCGCATGACACGCTGCCGAAGGAGTTCCGCAACATCGATACGCGCGAAGCGCGCGTGGTGCTGATCGAGGCGGGCGAACGCGTGCTTTCCGCCTTCGTGCCGGCGCAATCTGCCTATGCCAAGAGCGCGCTCGAAAAGCTTGGCGTCGAGGTCGAGCTCGGCAGGGCGGTTTCCGAATGCAACGCGCAGGGCGTGGTCTATGGCGGGCAGCACCTGCCGGCAAAGACGATCATCTGGGCGGCAGGCGTGGCCGCGTCACCGGCGGCGGAATGGCTGGGTGCCTCTGCCGATCGCGCCGGACGGGTGATGGTGGAGCCGGACCTGACGGTCGCCGGGCACCCGGAAATCTTCGTGATCGGCGATACGGCACATGTCACGACGCCGGAAGGCAAGCCCGTTCCCGGTGTGGCGCCTGCCGCCAAGCAGCAAGGCTGGCATATTGCCGCGACGATCAAGGCCCGGTTGAAGGGCGACAGTTCGGCGCGGCCTTTCAAGTACAAGAACGATGGCAACCTGGCCACGATCGGCAAGCGCGCTGCGGTGATCGATTTCGGCTGGATCAAGCTCAATGGACGCATCGCCTGGTGGCTGTGGGGCCTGGCGCACATCTATTTCCTGATCGGCCTACGCAACAGGCTCTCCGTCGCGCTGAGCTGGCTGTGGATCTATACGACAGGCCAGCGCAGCGCCCGTCTGATCACGCAGGGCTCTGCGCAGGCGCCCGCAAAACCGAAATGATCGCTGATTAGCCGACAAATTGTCATCGGCGCGTCATCTGTTCCTGCTGGACTTGGTAAAAATTCGGCGCGAAACTCATCGTTTCGACGTCGATTTTTTTCGAGATCAATCTCCAGGAGAAAACCATGTCTGAGTTGCTTCATCCCTTGTCGCGGCGGTCCTTTTTAGCAGGTGCAGCGGCAACCGGGGCCTTCGTCATGCTGCATCCGTTTTCGGCGCGCGCGCAGGCCAATCAGGCGCATCTCAGAATCATGGAAACGACCGACATCCATGTGAACGTGCTGCCCTACGACTATTATGCCGACAAGCCGAACGACACGATGGGCCTTTCCCGCACCGCTTCGCTGATCGATGCCGTGCGCAAGGAAGCGACCAATTCCATGCTGATCGACAATGGCGATCTCCTGCAGGGCAACCCGATGGGCGATTATGTCGCCTATGAGAAGGGCCTGAAGGAAGGTGACGTTCATCCCGTCATGAAGGGCATGAACCTGCTCGGCTATGAATGCTCGACGCTCGGCAACCACGAATTCAACTACGGCCTGTCCTTCATGGACAAGGTGCTGGCCGGAGCCAATTTCCCGTTCGTCTGCGCCAATCTGGTCAAGGGTACCGTGCTTGCCTCCAATCCGCGCGACGACAAGCTCTATCTCAAGCCTTACGTGATCCTCGACAAGAAGGTGAAGGACGGCGCGGGCGCGGAACATCCGATCAAGATCGGCATCATCGGATTCGTGCCGCCGCAGATCATGATCTGGGACGCCAAGAACCTGACCGGTAACGTGCTGACGCGTGACATCGTGGAGGCTGCAAAAGCCTGGGTGCCGCAGATGAAGGAGGAGGGCGCCGACATCGTCATTGCGCTCTCGCATTCCGGCATCGACAACAAGCAGGGCGACCTGATGGAGAACGCTTCGTTCTTCCTCGCCGGCGTGGACGGCATCGATGCGGTCTTCACCGGGCATCAGCATCTCGTCTTTCCCGGCCCGAAGGACTTTCAGGGGCTGGAGGGCGTCGATGCTGCGAAAGGCACGCTGCAAGGCAAACCGGCCGTCATGGGCGGCTTCTGGGGCTCGCATATGGGCCTGATCGACCTGATGCTGGAAGCGGACGGCGGCAAATGGAAAGTCGTCTCGGCGACATCGGAGGCGCGGCCGATCTACGAGCGGGTGGAGAACAAGAACAAGGCGACGGTCGAGGACGACAAGCGCATCGTCGATGCGCTCAAGGAGGATCACGAGGCCACGCTCGCCTATGTGCGCCGGCCGGTCGGCAAGACTTCGGCACCGCTCTATTCCTATTTCGCGCTCGTCGCTGACGATCCGTCGGTGCAGATCGTAAGCCAGGCGCAGACCTGGTACATCAAGGACCTGCTGAAGGACACGCAATACAAGGACCTGCCCGTGCTTTCGGCGGCAGCACCCTTCAAGTCAGGCGGCCGCGGCGGTCCAGAGTACTATACGGACGTGCCGACGGGCGACATCGCGATCAAGAACGTCGCCGATCTCTACCTCTACCCGAACACGGTGCGGGCGGTGGAGATCACCGGCGCGCAGGTGAAGGACTGGCTGGAGATGTCGGCGGGCATCTTCAACCAGGTCGAGAAGGGCAAGGCCGACCAGCCGCTGATCAACACGGACTTTCCGTCCTACAATTTCGATGTGATCGATGGCGTGACCTACAAGATCGACCTGTCGCAGCCGCCGAAATACGATCCGAAGGGCGCCGTCATCAACGCAGGCTCAAACCGCATCATCGACCTGATGTTCGATGGGAAAGCCATTGATCCGGCAGCAAAATTCGTTGTGGCGACAAACAATTACCGCGCTGGCGGCGGCGGCAATTTCCCGGAGATCAACGCGTCCAAGATCATCTACGAAGCGCCAGACACCAACCGTGACGTGATCGTGCGCTACATCATCGATCAGAAGACGATCAACCCGTCCGCCGACGACAACTGGAGCTTTGCGCCGCTGGAAGGAACGTCGGTTCTGTTCGAAACGGGTCCGAAGGCAAAGGATCTGATTGCCGATGTGAAGGGCGTCAAGATCGAGGCAGCCGGCGAGGGCGCGGAAGGTTTCGGGAAGTACCGCATCACGCTCTGAGTATTTGTTCTCACGCAATTCCGAACGGAAAACCGCTACACACTTTTCCTGGAATTGCTCCAGCGTATCAAAGAAAAAGGGCGGCAGACCAGGTCTGCCGCCCTTTGCATTCAGGTCAGTCCCGTTGCGGGACCGATCGGTCAGTACATGGACTTGGCGCCGTCGCCGTAACGATCGTTCTTGAGGCCATTGCTGGTGGCGCCGATGCCGGCCGTGCCCGAGTAGTCGAGGCTCTTGGGCTGGCTGACAACAACCGAATTCGGAGCGGCATCGCCGTAGCGGTCATTCTTGACGCCGGCGCTTGTGGCGCCAATGGCGGCAGTGCCGGAGTAATCGATGCTCCTGGGAGCGTTGACGACGACCGAGGAAGGAGCGGCGTCGCCGTAACGGTCATTTGCGAGGGATGCGCCGGTGGTCAAAAGAACGGCGGCGAGCGAGAGGATGATCTTGTTCATTTTAGTCTCCATTTTTCTTGGCCGAAATTTTCTTCGGCAGAATTTTTGAAGGTATAAATCTGTAGGAGATTCAATATCTTCGGTTACAGAGTGTGATTTATGTACCCGAATGCTCAACTTCAAATGACGTAACTGAGACATCGCCGGGGAGCATCGTCACAAGATTGTGTGCCGGGGCGTGAGTGCGCCCCGGATACTCGATCAGCGATTGTCGGCGCGTTCCTGAATGATCGCGGCGCGCTGCTGTTCGTTGGTCGCGCCGACCGTCGAGGAGATCGCGGCCTGCGAGGAGTAGTCGATGTTGGTCGGCTGCTTGACGACCACCGAAACCGGCGCGGCGTCATGAGCCGTCTTGATCACCGAAGTCGTGTTCTGGGCAAAGGCGATACCGGAGGTCATCAGAACCGCGGTGAGTGCAATAATTGTCTTCTTCATCTCTATTCTCCAAAAGTTCGTCGTGACCGCGACAAGGGGTTTCCGCCGGCATGGGAGGAAGACGCGCCAACCGGTATTCCGGTGGAGTCGCCAAGCTGCCGGTGATTTTGGAAATCCCTCGTGTCGGACGATCAACACGGCTCATATGGGTGAGGGTATTCGCGAAAGTAAGTCGGCTGACGATCAACAGGATGCGATCACGTGAAGGTGCCATTCACGCAAGCGTGATTCCGCTTTGAAGAATCGCTGCAGTGCGCGGAGTCGCTAGAGATGAGGCGACTGCGGTGTTAAAAAATGAGGTCGGAGGCTGGCCGGAAATTCTTCTCAGACGCCAAGAGCAGCCGAATTTCGGTCCTGATGCGGTGGCTCAAGCCTTGTAGATGACCTGCCGCACGTCGATATACTCTGCGCGGAAGCCAGCCTCGCAATAGTGGAGATAGAACTCCCAGAGCTTCTTGAAGCGGTCGTCGAAGCCGAGCGGCACGATCTTTTCCCAGGAGCCCCAGAAGCGCAGGCGCCATTCGGCAAGCGTGCGGGCGTAGTCCTGCGGGAAGACGCGCTCGCGCAGATAGGATAGGCCCTGATCGGCTCCGAGCGACTTCAGGATCGCCGGTGTCGGCAGCATGCCGCCCGGAAAGACGTAGCGCTGGATGAAATCCGGCCGGCTGCGGTAGATCGAATAGGCGCTTTCGTTGATGGTGATGATCTGCATGCCGGCAGTGCCGCCGGCCTTCAGGCAGTCCTTGACCTTGCCGAAGAACACCGGCCAGTATTTTTCGCCGACGGCCTCGAACATCTCGATCGAGGCGATGCGGTCGTATTTGCCGGTTTCGTCGCGGTAATCCTGCAGCTTGATCTCGACCTTGTCGGAAAGGCCGGCCTTGGCGATGCGGGCGGTGGCAAAATCATGCTGTTCGCGGCTGATGGTCAGGCCGGTGACGCGGCAGCCGATCTCGCGCGCGGCAAATTCGGCGAAGCCGCCCCAGCCACAGCCGATCTCCAGCACATGGTCCTTGGCACGGATGCCGACATCCTTGGCCAGCGCCCGGTATTTCGCGGTCTGCGCGCTTTCAAGGTCATTGGCGCCGGCCGAAAACAGCGCCGAGGAGTAGGTCATGGTCGGGTCCAGCCACTCCTTGTAGAAGGCGTTGCCGAGATCGTAGTGGGCCGAAATGTTCTTCTTCGAGCCGCGATGCGTGTTCTCGTTGAGCCAATGGCGGACGCGCTGAACCGCATTCAGCAGCCAACTCGCGCCGCCTGCCAGGCGTTCGCCTGTTTCGGAATTGACCACGAAAAGTTCGAGAAACGAGGTCACGTCCGGGCTTTCCCAATCGCCGTCCATATAGGATTCGGCAACGCCGATCGTGCCGCCGGTAAAAGCGCGGCCGGGCAGGCGCCAGTTGTTCAACACAAGCTGCGCGTCCGGGCCGGGTGCCTTGCCGCCGACCAGGACGGAGCGGCCGTCCGGCAAGGTGATCTTGAGCGAGCCGCGGGCGAGGTTCATGGCGGCCGACAGCACCATGCGCGCCTTGGCCGGCAGGCCCCGCACCACGTCGGCGAAATTGCGTTCGTCTAGCCTTATCGCGTCGTCGGATGCGGCGTGATCCTGCGTCATGTCAGATCCCCTCAGATCCCCGATTTCGTCGGCAAAGCCCACGCATGCCCTCGCATGCTGGTGGCTTCCCTCTCATTCACCGGGTTCGAACGCTCCACCATGATCACGGTAGCTAACCGTTTCAGGAGCCGGTGGGCTCCTTTTGAAACGGGCGCCCTTCAACCACAGTTTCAGCGCCTCCCAGTGGATTCCTGCCATGATCTTCCATGTCATCAAGGGAAACTTCAAGAGGCAGAGCGAAAGGGAGGCCGTACCAAGCTTTTCACGCCCCTGATCGAGAACGCTTTTCGCCGCCTGACCGACCAAAAGTCTCAACCGGTCATTTACGATCGGGTGGAACTGATGGTGGTAGTATCGCAGGCATTGGGGTATCGTGTCGGCATGCGCTATGTCGTTGCCGTGGTCATCGTCACCGTCTTGCTGATCTGGGATGCCACGTCCAATCAGGGCCGCTATCTGGATCATGGCGTGCGCCTGCTGCGCCACGCGATGAGCTACTTCGGCGGCTGATCAACGAAATGGCCGGCAGGCTGCGGCTGAAAGCCCTTGGTTCAAGAGATTGACGCGGGCGCGATAGCGACCCAAAAGACGCCTCGAGAATTCAGGAGGCGTGCGTGATCCGGCATATCGTGTTTTTCAGCGCCAGGCGTGAAGAAGATATCGCGGCTGTCCGCGACGGGCTGCGGGCGCTGGCTTCGATCCCGTATTCCGATCACTTTGAAGTGACATTCAACACCAAGGTCGATCCGCTCGGAAACGAGATCGACGTGGTGGTCTATGCCGAATTCGCCGACGAGGCAGCGCTGGCAGCGTACAAGGCGCATCCGACATATGATGCGACGACGCAAAAGGTTCGGCCGCTGCGCGAATTGCGCTTCTCGGCCGACGTCGTGGCCGAACGCGCCTGACGGCGTCGGCTCAGGCTGCTTCGCTACGCAGCATCGCCTGTTCGTGGTCCGAGGGGCGGTGCCCTCTTAGATAGAGCGCGCAAGTGGTGCGCAGCATGGACGCGAAGTTCGGTATTTCGCCGTTTATCTCGATCGCCTCGTCGTAAAGCTTCGATATGAATTTCGGCGTCGTCAGCCCCTGGCCGTCGGCGATCTCGTCCAGCAGCGCCCAGAACGTCGCTTCAAGCTGGATGCTGGTCGAGTGGCCGCCAATGCGAATCGAGCGGTTGATCTGGCGATAGCCTTCCGGATCCTGTCCGGCAAAAACCCTGCACATTTGTCATTCCTCCCGGTTTTTCTTGGTTTTGGCGGCGCTTGCGCCCGCTGACGCCATATTCGACGGAAATGCAGGCCGCCGCAATCGAACTTTGGTGCCTAGCGTGATTGTGACCTGCGATCAATTTCCTGCGTGGTAACGGGCTGCCACCAACTTGGATGCGCCGCGCTCATAATCCGATTCACATCGAAGGCGTCACGGATTGCGGGGACAGGTTTGGCAAAAGCGATACACATGATGATCCGGGTTCTTGAAGAAACCCGGTCCGTGGAGTTCTACAGGCAGGCATTCGGGCTCGAAATCGCCGACAGGCTGGATTTCGAGACATTCACGCTCGTCTATCTGCGCAACCCCGAAGCCGACTTCGAGGTCGAGCTCACCATCAACAAAGGCCGCGAGGAACCTTACGCGCTGGGCGACGGCTACGGCCATATCGCCTTCTGCGTCGATCATCTCGACGTCGAGCATGCCCGTTTTGAGGCGCTCGGCCTCGCTCCTCGCAAAATCGTCGAATTCAACCGGGAGGGCGCTTTGCTCGCCCGGTTCTTCTTCGTCGCCGATCCGGACGGCTACCAGATCGAGGTGCTGCAACGGCACGGCCGCTACAAATAGGGACGGGGTGATCCGCACTCGGGAGGAGCGCGGCCCAGCCAGCAACGGCGCCTTCAGGCGCAAAGCAAGCAAGGGAGGAACAAAATGGTCACGATCCATGAAGGCAGGCCCGGCCTGTCGCGACGTGAGCTGCTGAAACGCGGCGGCGTGGGCGCTGCGCTACTGGTCATCAGCGGCAGCGCGGTCATCAGCCCGCAGCATGCCTGGGGGCTCGAAACGACGGCCCTCAAGCCCGAGACGATGGCGACGCTGATCCAGATGGCGCGCGACATCTACCCGCACGACCAGGTGCCGGACAAATATTACGCCATTGCCGTCAAGAGCCATGACGAGATGGCCGGCAAGGATGCGGCCCACAAGGAACTCATCGAAAAAGGCATCGCCGATCTCGACCAGAAGGCGGGCGACGGCGGCTATGCCGGGCTTGGCTGGGAGGAGGAGAGGGTCAAGCTTCTCCAGGGTATCGAGGAAACGCCTTTCTTCCAGGCGGTCCGGGGCGGGCTGGTCGTTGGTCTCTACAATCAGAAAGAGATCTGGCCGATCTTCGGCTACGAGGGCGAGTCCTACTCCAAGGGAGGCTACATCGCGCGCGGCTTCGACGACATCGAGTGGCTCTAGAACCCGTTTCGTCAAGCCATTGCAATTATTGACCTTTGGGAGGAAACCATGGTCGCGAAATATGATCTGAACGATGACAAGGTCGTCGTAATCATCGGTTCGGGCGCTGGCGGCGGTACACTCGGCAACGAACTCGCCCAGAAGGGCATCGACGTCGTCATACTCGAAGCCGGCAACCGCTACGACTATACGGATTTCATCAATGACGAGTGGGACAGTTTTGCTCAGCTCTCCTGGGGCGATCCGCGCACCGCTTCAGGTGGCTGGCGCGTCGCCAAGGATTTTTCGGGCCTTCCGGCCTGGATCGTCAAGGCGGTCGGCGGGACGACCACGCATTGGGCCGGCGCGTCGCTGCGATTGCAAGAGCATGAATTCAAGGCGCTTACCCATTACGGCAAGATCGAGGGCGCGAACCTGCTGGACTGGCCGCTGACGCTGGCCGAACTGGAACCGTACTACGCCAAGGCCGAAGACAAGATGGGCGTGACCCGCACCAACGGCATCGAAGGCCTGCCGGGAAACAACAATTTCAAGATCCTGAAGGCCGGCGCCGACGCGCTTGGCTACAAGGAATGCCACACCGGCAATATGGCGATCAATTCGGCAGAGCGTGACGGCCGCATGGCCTGCCAGCAGACTGGATTCTGCTTCCAAGGCTGCAAATGGGGCGCGAAATGGTCGACGCTCTATACGGAAATCCCCAAGGGCGAGGCGACCGGCAAGCTGGAGGTCCGCCCGAACAGCCATGTCGTCAAGATCGAGCATGACGACAGCGGCAAGGTGACCGCCGTCGTCTATGCAGACAAGGACGGCAAGCTGCAAAGCCAGAAGGCGCGCATTGTCTGCGTCGCCGGCAATTCGATCGAAAGCCCGCGGCTGCTGCTCAATTCGGCATCTGCGAAATTCCCGGATGGGCTTGCCAATTCATCGGGGCAGGTGGGCAAGAACTACATGCGCCACACCACGGGTTCGGTCTACGCCATCTTCGACAAGCCGGTGCATATGTATCGCGGCACGACCATGGCCGGTATCGTCCGCGACGAGGCAAAGCACGATCCTTCGCGCGGCTTCGTCGGCGGGTATGAGCTGGAGACGCTGGCGCTCGGGCTGCCCTTCATGGCCGCCTTCCTCAATCCAGGCGGGTGGGGCCGAGGGTTCACCACGGCGCTCGACCACTACGACCATATGGCCGGCATGTGGATCGTCGGCGAGGACATGCCGCAGGAACAGAACGCCGTGAAACTGCATGGCGAGATGAAAGACAAATACGGCATGCCGATCCCCGATGTCTGGTTTACCGACCATCCCAATGACGATGCCATGCGCAACCATGCCTACAAGCAGGGGACGGCCATGTATGACGCCGTTGGCGCGACGCGCACATTCCCGACGCCGCCTTATCCGTCGACCCACAATCTCGGCACCAACCGCATGAGCGAGAAAGCGTCGGATGGCGTAGTCAACAAGTTCGGCCAGACGCACGACATCAAGAACCTGTTCGTGTCGGACGGCAGCCAGTTCACCACCGGCGGTGCGGAAAACCCGACGCTGACCATCGTGACGCTGGCAATCCGGCAGGCCGATCACATCGCCAAGGAAATGGCGGCAAAGAACATCTAGGACGACCTCCCCGAGACCCTGCCTCCGGCGTGGAATGTCTTTCGACATTCTGCGCCGGATTTTTTGTGTGCAAGCTGTGCCAAAAATGGATGCATAGGCGCCTTCTGCGCAGAATTTGTGCAGCGCACAATATTGATTGCACTAATATAACCCATAGCTGTGCATGGGCGTTCGTGCCGATGTCCCCGTGGGGAATTCTATCTATTTGAAATTAAATGGATAACCGCGTCCCGTCTGAATCGGGCGTCAATTGGCACGGCGATTGCATCGTTTCTTGCGTGCGAGTCGCGGGGGGCTCGCATACCAGTTTCGGGATTTCCATCCCAAATTCGTTGCCTTCGAGGGGAAGGCGCTCGACCGGAGCGCGGCGTCACGATCGCGCCCGGTCGAGCCAGCTATCTGGGACTTGCTGCCCGCCCACATGGACATTGCGCGCAAAGCCTCTATTCATGTCGGGCAGGGCGCTTTGCCCCAACAGGCAGAAAATGCTCAGACCACAGAAAATCCCGATCAGCCAGATCTATGTGCCGACGGAGCGCCGCAAGACGCTGCATCCGGATACGGTGCGGGTGATTGCCGAGAGCATCGTCGAAAACGGTCAGCAGACGCCGATACAGGTGCGTTTCGACGGCAAGCGCTACATCCTCGTCGAAGGGCTGCACCGGCTTGAAGCGGTGAAATGGCTCGGCGAGACGACGATCGATGGCTACATCGTGCAGGCCAAGCGGCACTAGGGGCCTTTTTGCGTCACCGAAGCGAATTCTGAAAGGTCTCTTAAATCCTAGCCGTGACGGCCCTTCGCCACCTCCTGAGTCAGCGTGGTGATGAAGCGCTTGGTGCGCTCGCGCTGCGGATTGTCGAAGACCTCCCGCGCTGGGCCGGTTTCGACTACCAAGCCGGCATCCAGAAACACGACTTCGTTGGCGATGGATGAAGCAAGACGAAGGTCATGCGTGGCCATGACCATGGTCGTGCCTTCCCTGGCGAGGTCACTCAGAACGTCGACTACCTCCTGAGCGAGTTCCGGGTCGAGCGCCGATGTAGGCTCATCGCAGAGCAGAACCTTGGGCGAGGGCGCGAGCGCGCGGGCAATCGCGACGCGCTGCTGCTGACCGCCCGAAAGCGTGGCCGGCCAGGCATCGGCCTTGTGGGCCATGCCGACCTTTTCCAGAAGTGCCGCTGCGCGCTCTCGCGCCTTGGCCTCCGGCCATTTGAGGACGGTGGTCAGAGCCTCCATGACGTTTTCGATTGCGGTGCGGTGGGGGAAAAGCTGGAAATTCTGGAACACCATGCCGGTCTGGCGGCGCAGGCGCTGGATCGCGGCAGTAGTGACCTTCTGGCCGGGGTGGAACTCCAGCCGGTCGTTACCGATGCGCACCGCGCCCGAAGTCGGGATTTCCAGAAGGTTGATGCAGCGCAGCAGCGTGCTCTTGCCGCCGCCCGACGGGCCGACGAGCGCTGTCACGGTGCCTTCCCTAATGGCGACTGAGACGCCCTTGAGGACCATCAGGTCGCCGAACTGCTTTTCGATGTTTTCCAGACCGATCATGACCGTGCCTCGATAAAGCCGCCATAGCGCCCGAGGCGCTGTTCGAGCCGGGACTGAAGTTGTGACAGGATGGAGCTCAGCGCCAGGTAGATGAGTGCTGCCTCGACATAGAGGATCAGCGGCTCATATGTGGTGGCGACGATGCGCTGGGCTGCCTGGAACAGTTCGGGCACGGTGATGGCTGCGGCAAGCGACGTGTCCTTGACCAGCGAAATGAAGGTGTTCGACAGCGGCGGTACGGCGACGCGAGCGGCCTGCGGCAGGATGGTGCGGCGCATGGCCTGCGACCAGGTCATGCCGATCGAATAGGCCGCTTCCCACTGGCCCTTCGGCACGGAGCCGATGACGGCACGGATGATCTCGGACGTGTAGGCCCCGACATTCAGCGTGAAGCCGATCAAGGCTGCGGGGAAGGCATCGAGCACGATACCGACGCTGGGCAAGCCGTAGAAGATCAGGAAAAGCTGCACCAGAAGCGGTGTGCCGCGGATGATCCAGACATAGAAGCGCACGATCGCGACAAGCGGCGCGGGGCCGAAGAGCCGGATGATGGCCACGATCAGCCCGAGCGTGAGGCCGAGCGCAAAGGATAAAAGCGTGAGCGGGGCTGAAAACACCACGGCCGCCCATAGAAGCGGCCCGAGCGAATCCAGCATTAATTGAAGCCAGTGGGGCAAGGTGTTTCCTCCGGTCTGGGCCTAGTTTTCGACCATGACCTTTTCCAAAAACCGGGTCCCACTTTTTGGGGTCATGGTCTAGCTGCCGGGAAAGGTTGCAGGTTTTTCGCAAAAGATCATGCGCAAAATGAAAGGCGGACCGGCCTGCCGGCCGATCCGCCTCATTGCATCCGATGCGACTACTTCGAAACGTCCTGTCCGAAATATTTGTCGGAGATTTTCTGGTAGGTGCCGTCCGACTGGATTTCCTTCAGCGCCGCATTGATAGCCTCGAGCAGTTCGGGCTCACCCTTGCGGATGATGACGCCCGAATAGTCGGCCTTGTCTTCGGTGGCGGCGATTTTCACGTTGGCGTCGGGCTTGTGCTTCTTGAAGTCGAGGAAGGACAGGCTGTCGTTGATCGTGGCGTCGGCGCGGCCGTTGAGCACGAGCTGGATCGACTGGTCGAAACCGTCGGTGCCGACGAGTTCGGCGCCCGATGTCTCGGCGAGCTTGCCGAAATTGCTGGTCAGCGACTGCGCCGACTTCTTGCCCTTCAGATCGGCAAACGTCTTGATGTCGGCATTGTCGCCGCGCACGATGAGTGCGGCCTTGGACGCGATGTAGGGCTCGGAGAAATCGTATTTCTGCTTGCGCGCGTCGGTGATGCCGACCTGATTGATCACCGCGTCATAGCGGTTTGCGTCGAGGCCGGCGATCAGGCCGTCCCAGCGGCCTTCGAGGAATTCAGCCTTCACGCCGAGACGCTTGGCGAGCTCCTCGCCGATCTCGACATCGAAGCCGACGAGCTTGCCCGCGGTGTCGTGGTAGGTGAAGGGCGCATAGGTGCCTTCGGTGCCGATCTTGAAGACGCCGGCGCTCTTGACCTGTTCAAGGTTGGAGCCGGCATGGCCGGGAGCGAGCGCCAGAAGCTGCAAGGCACCGGCGACGAGCAGCGTGTTCAACCATTTCATGGTGTTTGATCCTGAAGTTTATCGGCTCACTGCCGATCAATTGCGAAGAACCCCCAGACTGTCAGAACGATAGCACGAATGGAACGCGAATGTTTTTCCAAGGAACGGGATTTGTAAAATCCTGATCCTGATATGTGAGATTATCTGAAATTTAATTGCGTGAAATGTAATCGCAATTGACCCATGCGAAAATTACATGGCCCTTGCATCCGTCGGCTTGACCGGTGGTTTGGCTGACGAAAACCACACATCTCGATAGATGGCCGTGACCGTTTCGTCAGGTGCCTTGTCGGCGGTCAGCCATAGCGAGCGCGTTCGGGCTGCTTCCCGCTTGCTTGGCACCTTTGTGCAGCCTTCCGTGCTCGAAGCGCCGACGCAAGGAATGAACCAGGACGGCATCAACGGTTTTACCGAGAAGCCCGTAGCCGTGCGCCGGACCAAAAGCGCAACGCCGACCTCGTCTGCCGGCCGCCATGGAAAGATCATGCGCCCGTCGGCACGCAGTGCCTGCAGCCATGACGGTGGCGGGCAGGCGACGCCGGCGTTGACGTAGATCAGGTCACATTGCGGGATCGGCAGGACCGTGGCGTCTCCCACGGTGACGGATGCATTTTCGAAGGGCTTCAGATTTTGGCGTGCCTGGCGCGCAAGGTCTGGTTCGAGCTCGAGACCTTCGACCTTTCCACCCGGCAGAACCAGCACCGACATCATGGCGGTGTAGTAGCCGGTGCCGGTGCCTATGTGGCAAACGGTTTCGCCGGGCTGGGGTGCGACCGCGCCGAGCCAGGCTGCGTGGAGATAGGGTTCGCCATTGTTGATGCCCTTGTCCGCATCGAGTGCGACGAGTGCATTCTGATAGAGGTAGATGGGGTCGGCGCTGGGTGTTTCGACATAGCGGCGGTGGTTCACCATGATCTTCCACGGTCCGGGCGGCATGAAGGCCTCGCGCGGCACCAATTCGAACACCCGCTCCAGCCTGGGGTCACTGGAATTGCTCGCGGCAAACATCAAGCTGGCGTAGAAGGCCCGCGCTTCGTCGAGATTCCCGCCTTTCCGCATGCCGGCCCGCCTCCTCGCGAATGATATTACGCAGGCAGATTGGTGGGACGTCAACGCCGAACCCGTCATAAAAGCTCGACAAGTTGGTTGCTGCACACTGATTTTGCTGTGTTAATCTTTTCATCGGCCTGAGTGAGTCGGCCAATCATCGTCAGAGTCCATCAGTTGTTCGAGTGAGTGCAAAGCGAGGCCGCAAGGCTGGCGCAAGCAAGCGCGCTCACTGTCTACATTCAAGTTTGTTGCTGTTCCTTGTGTTTGGGCGAAACGGGCAAGGGGAAAGCCGGATGCAGCACGTTATCGAAGATAGTCTGAAGCCGCGCCTGACCGAACGTGTGGATATCCTCACGGCGGTCAACATCCTGCGGTCTCGCGGCTATCGCAATGAAGACCTGATCGCCGAGATCACGAGATTGTTCTACGTCGATCTCGACGAGTACAACGACGTCGTGCAGCTCAGCGCGTAACGACGGGTCAAAACCACGATAGTTTACTGTGAGGCGGGCTCACAGCGGGATGTTGTCGTGCTTCTTCCAGGGATTCTGCAAATCCTTGTTGCGCAGCATGCGCAGCGCACGCGCAACACGCCGGCGCGTCGAATGCGGCATGATCACCTCATCGATATAACCGCGCTCGGCGGCGACGAAAGGCGACAGGAAGCGATCCTCGTAAGCCTTTGTGTGGGCTGCGATTTTCTCGGCGTCACCGATATCCTTGCGATAGATGATCTCGACCGCGCCCTTGGCGCCCATGACGGCGATCTGCGCTGTCGGCCAGGCGTAGTTCATGTCGCCGCGAAGGTGCTTCGACGCCATGACGTCATAGGCGCCGCCATAGGCTTTTCGCGTGATGACAGTGATTTTGGGCACGGTCGCTTCCGCATAGGCAAACAGCAGCTTTGCGCCGTGCTTGATCAGGCCGCCATATTCCTGCGCGGTGCCGGGCAGGAAGCCGGGCACATCGACGAAGGTGACGATCGGGATGTTGAAGCAGTCGCAGAAGCGGACGAAGCGCGCTGCCTTGCGGCTGGCATCCGAATCCAGCACGCCGGCCAGCACCATCGGCTGATTGGCGACGAAGCCGACCGTGCGGCCTTCGATGCGGCCGAAGCCGGTGACGATGTTCTTGGCAAAGCTCGGCTGGATCTCGAAGAAATCGCCTTCGTCGGCAGTCTTCAGGATCAGTTCCTTGATGTCGTACGGCTTGTTGGCGTTGTCCGGGATCAGCCGGTCGAGCGACAAGTCATGATCTGTGACGGACTGGAAGCACTCGATTTCCGGCAGTTCGGCTGTGTTGGAGGCCGGCAGGAAATCGACCAGGCGGCGCATCTGCAGCAGCGTCTCGACGTCGTTGTCGTAAGCGCCGTCGGCGATCGAGGATTTCGTCGTGTGGATCGACGCGCCGCCGAGGCTTTCGGCCGTTACCGTCTCGTTGGTGACGGTCTTCACCACATCCGGGCCGGTCACGAACATGTAGGACGTGTCGCGCACCATGAAGATGAAGTCGGTCATGGCCGGCGAATAGACGTCGCCGCCCGCACATGGGCCCATGATGACGGAGATCTGAGGGATCACGCCCGAGGCCAGCACGTTGCGCTGGAAGATTTCTGCGTAGCCGCCGAGTGCGGCGACGCCTTCCTGGATGCGCGCGCCGCCGGCATCGTAGAGGCCGATGATCGGAGCGCGGTTGCGCAGGGCCATGTCCTGCACCTTGTGCACCTTTTCGGCATGCGCCTCGGACAGCGAGCCGCCGAAAACCGTGAAATCCTTGGCGAAGAGATAGACCGGCCGGCCATTGACCGTTCCCCAGCCGGTTACGACGCCGTCACCGGCGATCTTGGTGCCTTCCATGCCGAAATCGGTCGAACGATGCTCGACATACATGTCGAATTCCTCGAACGAGCCTTCGTCGAGGAATATCTCTATGCGTTCGCGGGCGGTGAGCTTGCCCTTCTTGTGCTGGGCGGCAATGCGCGCGGGGCCGCCGCCGGCGCGGGCCATTTCGCGGCGGCGCTCAAGTTCCTTCAGCACATCTTTCATGACGAACGTTTCCCCGGGGCAAGTGTTTTGCCAGCGGTGTTAGCACGACAGTCGGCGAGCGCAAATATCGGGTCTGCCGCAGCCGCGCTAACCGGATGTGCGTGGGATCGCGCTACCAGGTACCGGTGTTGCTCATAGAGACCCAGGGCTCGGCTTTTTCCTTGGCGGGGCCTTTCTGAAGAAGTTCGATCGAGATGCCGTCCGGCGACTTGATGAAGGCCATGTTGCCGTCGCGTGGCGGGCGGTTGATGGTCACGCCCTTGTCCATGAGGCGCTGGCAGGTGACGTAGATGTCGTCGACCTCGTAGGCGAGATGGCCGAAATTGCGGCCGCCCTTGTAGTCTTCCGGATCCCAGTTGTAGGTGAGTTCGATCAGCGGTGCCTTGGCGGTGATACCGTCATGCTCGTCCTCCGGGGCGGCCAGGAAGATCAGCGTGAAGCGCGCGTCCTTGTTTTCGTGGCGGCGGACTTCGACAAGGCCGAGCTTGTTGCAATAGAAATCGAGCGAGGCATCCACGTCGGCGACGCGGACCATTGTGTGGAGATAGCGCATGTGTTCTTTCCTCGGGTTGGGCGCGGGAACATAGGGCGCGCCACCCCTTTTCGGCAACCTTCGAGGCCATACAAGGTGCGCGGAAAGATGATTGGCAGTATTGGAACGGCTGAAATGGTGAAAAAAGGCAAAGCGGGTATTGCATAGACCGGAACACGCAGTGTTATTCTGGTTGTAAGAATCAGTTGTGTCTTTAGTCAGGAAAAGGTGCGGTCGAATGGGGGACAGAGCCTCTTTCATGAGGCGGGACTTGATCGGGGATGATGCCTTGAACCGTGACGAGATCGGCGAGGCAGCTGATCTGACTGAGATCTCCGGTGCCATCAAGTGGTTCGATGTGGCCAAGGGTTACGGCTTCATCCTGCCCGATGACGGCGCTTCCGATATTCTCCTTCACGTTACGTGCCTGCGCCGCGACGGTTTCCAGACTGCGCTGGAGGGCGCGCGCGTTGTCTGTCTCGTCAGGCAGGGCGAACGCGGGCTGCAGGCCTTCCGCGTGCTTTCGATGGACAATTCGACGGCCATTCACCCGGCCGAGATGCAGGAACAGCGAACCCATGTCGCGGTGACCGCCGAAAGCGGGCTGGAACGCGCATTGGTGAAGTGGTTCAACCGCACCAAGGGCTTTGGCTTCCTGACGCGCGGCGAGGGCACGGAGGACATTTTTGTCCATATGGAAACCTTGCGCCGTTACGGCCTGACGGAGCTTCGTCCGGGCCAGGTCGTGCTGGTTCGCTTCGGTCGCGGCGACAAGGGCCTTATGGCTGCCGAAATTCACCCTGATATCGGGACTTTGCCGGTTTCGCATTAAGGTGTGGTCCCGGTCCAGGCGCGAACAGGGATCATGATGGCTCGAAAGACTTGGTTTGCCACCGGTGCGATTTTCGCCGCCATAATCAGTATTTTCACCTATTTCGCCTTGCAAGGGTCGTCGATAGCCGACGGCAGGGCGATGATCCTGCCGGTCGAGCCGGCACCGCTGGTCGTGGCGACCGCCAAGGGTGATCAGCCCTTCAGGATCGAAATCGCCGACGATGACAAGGAGCGTTCGGCTGGATTGATGTTCCGCGAAGAGATGCCCGACGATCACGGCATGCTTTTCGTTTTCGACCAGACCCGCGAAGTTGGCTTCTGGATGAAGAACACGCCGATGCCGCTCGATCTGGTCTTCATTGGCCCGGACGGGAAGATCAAGGCGATCCGCCGTGGCGAACCATTCTCGGAGGCTCTCATCGCGCCGAATGAGCCCGTGCGTTTCGTGCTTGAATTGAAGGCCGGAACGGCTGAAAAGGCTGGCATCGTGGATGGCGACGCGGTTCGCCATCCTGCCATCAGCAAGGTTTCCGGCTCGGCCAATCCCGGGTAGGACGTTTCTTCGGGAGCAGACAGGCCGTGACGCAGTTTTTCGACCATGAGGGCTTCGAACTCGCTTTTCTCGACCGCGAGCCACAGCAGGGTGCGGGCGATCCGATCCTGCTGATCCATGGCTTTGCCTCTAGCCACATCGTCAACTGGGTTTCGCCCGGCTGGGTGAAGACACTGACGGAAGCCGGATATCGCGCGATCGCCTTCGACCATCGCGGCCACGGCCTTTCCACGAAAAGCTACGATACTGCTGACTATACGCCGGAAAAGATGGCCGGCGATGCGGCGGCACTGCTCGACCATCTCGGCATCGAACGGGCTCATGTCATGGGCTATTCGATGGGCGCGCGCGTTTCGGCGTTCCTGGCGCTGGCGGAACCCGACAAGGTGGCGACGCTGGTTTTCGGCGGGCTCGGCTATGGTATGGTCGATGGCGTTGGCGATTGGGACCCGATCGCGGAAGCGCTGCTGGCACCCGATCCAGACCAGATCACCCATCAGCGCGCCAAGACGTTCCGTACCTTCGCCGATCAGACCAAAAGCGACCGCGAAGCGCTTGCGGCCTGTATCGAGACCTCGCGCACGCTGCTGAGCGAGGCGGAGCTCGGTCGCATCATGCAGCCGACGCTCGTTGCCGTCGGCACCAGGGACGATATCGGCGGTTCGGCGCAAAAGCTTGCGGCGATGATGCCTAATGCGGAGGCATTCGACATCGAGGGCAGGGACCATATGCTCGCCGTCGGCGACCGCACCTTCAAGGCGCGCGTGCTTGAATTCCTGAAAGACAATCCGCTCTGATTGCCTATCGGTCGAACGGGTCGCGAACTCAGTGACCTCACATGATTGCGCCGCCGGAATGACCCGGCGGCGCAATCTTCAAGCTCCCCGACCTGTTGTTCAGGGGTCAAGCCTGCGGTTGCGGTCCTGCCAGAGTTCCAGGATCGCGAGTGCGGCCACGGCGGCGCCAAGCACGATGTGCCATGTGCGCAAAGGTGCTCCGTAGTTGAAGGTGAATGGCGAGGCCATTACCCAGATACCACAGAAGAACGCCAGGAATTCCTCCCAGCGGCGCAGGTACATCTGCTCGAGACCTCCCAGCACCACTATTGCCGCGCCGACCAAAGCGGTGGCTGCGACCATTGTCGTGTTGCCCATGGTGTTGCCGAACATTGCCGTTCCCAGTATCACAGCGCCGAGCAGCATCGACAGGATATCCTCCCATCGCCGGTGCTCAAGAAACTGCCAGGAACTCATTCTGTTAAGTGTTGCCATAACGAGACTCCTCTTAAGGCTACTTTTGAGCGTAGCTCAAACACCCGTGAGGATTTCGTGCGCTATTCCTTGTCGAACTCCTCAGCCGAGCGTTCGTACGCACTGTTGTTATTATCTCAAAAAAGACCTGTAAAAGCAAGGATTTCGCTGGATCGATTGCTAAAGCGCCGAGTAACTGCCTTGCACGATACGGCTGGGCCGCATTACAAATCCCCGCGAATAGTCGAATGGCCGCAGGCCGTACAACGGCTCGACGGGATATGTTGCTTCGGTGTGCGGTATGAAGGGATTGTTTTCCATTGCGGCTTGAAACGGGGCCAAGCCAATCCATTTGACGATGTGATAAGGAAAATTGAGTTCAAACATGCTAATGTTTGGACTATACGTGCCGCAGTACAGACGAAGCGGCAACGGAGACCGCAGATGACGATCACCAGCGCAGCGCGTGCGAACACGCTTCAACCGATCGATCCGATATGGAGTTCGGTCCGCGACGAGGCCATGGACGCCGTATCGCGCGATCCGCTGCTTTCGGCCTTCCTCTATTCTACGATCCTCAATCAGGACAGTCTGGAGGATGCGGTCATTCATCGTCTCGCCGAGCGTCTCGATCATCAGGACGTCGGCGCCGATCTGATCCGCCAGACCTTCAAGGCAATGCTGCGCGAAAATACCGATTGGGCCTCTACGGTGCGCGTCGACATCCAAGCCTATTACGACCGCGATCCAGCCTGCGACCGCTTCCTGATGCCGATCCTCTATTTCAAGGGCTTTCACGCGATCCAGACCCACCGTCTGGCGCATTGGCTTTGGAACCGGGGCCGCAAGGATTTCGCGCTCTATTTGCAGAGCCGGTCTTCCTCGGTGTTCCAGACCGACATTCATCCGGCTTCGCGCATAGGCAAGGGCATCTTCATCGATCACGCTACCGGCCTCGTCGTCGGCGAGACGGCGCTCATCGAGGACGACGTTTCGATCCTGCATGGTGTGACGCTAGGCGGCACCGGCAAGGCCGGCGGCGACCGTCATCCGAAAATCCGTTACGGCGTGCTGATCGGTGCGGGCGCAAAGATCCTCGGCAATATCGAGGTCGGCCATTGCTCCAAGATCGCGGCCGGGTCGGTCGTGCTTTCCCCGGTGCCGCACAACAAGACGGTTGCCGGCGTACCGGCCCGAGTCGTTGGCGAGACGGGATGCGACCAGCCGTCGCGCCAGATGGACCAGTTCCTGCCATCGCAGGTCATGGATCACGTCGTCAGCTTCGATATCTAAGAGGGCGTTCGCGAACTCTACCCTGTCTGGCGAGGCGGCCAGCGTGGCTGTCGCCGCGCTTGGCGTTGTTAGGCGCAGCTCTCTTGGGCATTATGTCGGCGTTGCCTTTACACCGCCATCCTTGACGTGCCAGAAGCGCGTTCCATCTATCCACCCGCCACCGGGAGAAAAGTTTTGAAGCCGGAAGAAATCAGAAAACTCGACGCCTTTTTCAAGCGCACGTTCCAGAATCCGCAGTTGCAGGTGAAGGCCCGTCCGCGCAAGGACGACTCTGCCGAAGTCTATGTCGGCGACGAGTTCCTCGGCATCGTCTTCAAGGACGAAGACGATGGCGACTACAATTTCTCGATGGCGATTCTCGACATCGACCTGAACTAGGATGCGCTGATATTCAGGCGAGGGCGGCCTGCGAAGGCTGGCCTGACCTGAATTTCAACCAAGCAAGATCGGCCGGATTCAACGGTCGGTTTTGAGAATGCGGGCCGCCTTGGCGGTCACGCTTGCCTCCAGCCGAGGCCAGTCAGCCAGCAATTCCCGCGGAAAGCGGTATGTGAGGCTGAGATTGTCGCCCAGCTGGATATCGCGCTCGCAAGGCGCCAGTGATTCTTCTGCACTCGGTCCGGTCAGGCAACGAGCAACGAACGGCTCCTGGCCGGCTCGTGCGGCCACTGCGAGAATCTCGTTCAGATAGCCGGACTTTTCAGTGAAATCGTAGAGCGTAATGCCGTGAGGACCCGGTTGCCCGGGCTGTGCGATGAGCGAGCGGTAGATCGGCGCGAAACGGCCGCTCATGTCGCGCGACATCATGCGTTCCTCGAATGTGAGGAACAGGATGCGCTTCGTGCCGTCCGCATTGTTGAAATCGTCGCGGGCCGCCTCCGAATAGCCCTCCATGTCCGGCCAGCGCAGATAGAGGTCGAGCCGCGAGGCAATGCCGTCGCGCCGGGCGCGTTCGAAGCGGATGGCATTTGCCGGCACCGAGATGACATTGTTGCCGATGACGATTTCATGAAGCGTGGCGTCGTCGGTGTGGCCAGCCATCGCAATCGAGCGGCCAAACCATTTTCCACCGAAGCTGAGCGCTGCCGACAGCAGGGCAAGGACCGCAAAGGCATAAAAGACCTTCAGCATCAGCGAGGAATCGATCGCCGTGATCGTGTCCTCCGCCGGCGATGCCGTACTTTGTCTCATTGCGAGTGTCCTTCAGATGCGGTTGACGAACGAAGCCGCATAGCCCTATCCACAGCACTCACTCTTGCAATTTCATGGTAAACGGCTGGTAAAGATTCCCGGCCTTGCGCAGTCGTTGGTCATGCTTTTAGTGTGCGCCGGCAACGGAGTACAATGAATGCCGCTTTATGTACTGGACGGAACGCAGCCCGAATTCGAGGATCAGGACAGCAACTGGATCGCGCCCGACGCGACGATCATCGGACGGGTGCGGATCGGGCGAAATGCCGGCGTCTGGTTCGGCACGGTGATCCGCGGCGACAATGACCCTATCGTCATCGGCGCGGACACTAATATCCAGGAACATACGGTGATGCATACCGACGTGGGTTTTCCGCTGACCATCGGGAATGGCTGCACGATCGGCCACCGGGCGATGCTGCATGGCTGCACGATCGGCGACAACAGCCTGATCGGAATGGGCGCCATCGTTCTCAACGGCGCGCGCATAGGCAAGAACAGCCTTGTCGGCGCCGGCGCACTGGTGACGGAAGGCAAGGAGTTTCCCGACAATTCGCTGATCGTCGGCTCGCCCGCCAAGGCTATCAGGACGCTGGATGAAGCGGCGGTCGAGCGGCTGCGCGCGTCTGCCGCGCACTATGTAGCCAATGGCAAACGCTTCAAAGCAGGCTTGACGAAAATCTAAAGCTTTCGCGAAAAATGCTCCACCCGAAAAAGGCGGAGCCGGCCCGGGGACTGGGCCGGCTCCTTGAACCCGGTCGTTGGGGACGGGGAGGGTGGGGACTCGACCGGGTTTTCTCGCTAACTCTAGGATATTGATTTTGAAGCATAATCTTGTCCGAAAAGTCTGCAACTTTTCGGGATCATGCTCTAGCGAACGCTGGCCACCGCATCGGCGCGGCCGTCATTGATCTGCACCCAGACGCCGGAATTGCGGTCGGACTGGCGCTTCAGATAGGTGTATTCGGTGTCGGTCCACGCAAGCACGCGGGATTCGAGATTGTCGAGGATGAACTCGCCCATGCTGGTGCGCACGGTCAGCACCGCATGGCCGTCGCCATTGGGCTGACGCGCAACCGTTATCAGCAGGTTGCCGGCCGGCACGCCGAGCGCCATCAGGCGGCGGCGCTTCTCCAGGGCGTAGTCCTCGCAATCGCCGGCACCATTGTCCGGATAGGCCCAGTATTCTTCCTGCCCGTAGATTTCCATGTCGGTCATCGGCTTGACCGAAACGTTGACCGCATTGTTGATGTCGACGATCGCCGCCCAGAGCTTGCGCGTCAGTTCGACCGGCGCTTGCTTGGATGTCTTCTGATTGCATTCGACCGGCAGGCGCTGGCAGAACTCATAATGTCCGACCGGCTGCGTCGTGCGGCCTCCGACATGCATGAACGGCTCTGCCGCCTTCGCGTCGATCGAAAACCCGACCAGTCCAACCACTGCTGCGAAAAGAACCGAAACCCATTTTGTTTTTGTCATTGTGGCCTATCCCCGTTTGAGGGCACATTGACAGATGCGGATTTATTTGACGCAAAACTCCGAAGTACATCTTGAGTAAAAACGCTCGTAAATTGAAATCAAATTCAAATAGAATAAGTATAAAATGAAAATCAAATTCGATTAAAATTTTACCGAATCCGCAATGGTGGCGGTGGCAATCGCACCGACAACGAAAAAGACCGGCCAATGGCCGGTCTTTTGGTGGGGTCGAATTTGAGGCCGCTTAGATCAGGGCTGGCCGGCGCTGTTGAATTCGGCGTCCAGCGTTTCGGGCCGCTGTATGACAGCGAACTCGATGGCGACGCCGTCCTCGAAATGGCGGACGATCTGGCCGCGCATGGTGCCGAGTATGACCTGGACGCCGAGCGCCGGTTTCACGTCGATCTCGATCGCCGCGCCCGAAAGCGACAGGTCGATGATGCGGCACTGATACTGGCGGCCGTCGAGAAGCTGCAGCGAGCTCATCGGATTGCGTGGGGCGACACGCTCGTGGCGGCGGTCCTCCGGCAGATCGAGCTCGTGCTTGTTGGCGAGCCAGGTGAGCTGTGCCGCAAGCTTGTCCTTCTTGCGCTCGGAAGCGATGATGGTCATGGCGAAGCCGTCGCGCATCGTGCGCGTCAGAACGCCTTCTATGCGGCCGATATGATCGAGATAGGCGATGATCTTCTCGCCGGGGCGGCCGAGCGTGTCGCAACGCAGCGCAACATTGCCGGGCGACATGTCGACGACCTGGCACGGATGCTCCGTGCGATCCTCAAGCATGAAACGGCCATAGATCTTCACGCGGACGCGCTGAAAGTTGCGCTTTTCCGCAACCGACGGCGCGTAGTCGATCGCCGCTGACCTCATGACTGCCTCTGTCCCGTTCAAATTTCGCGCAGACACGCGCGATTTCGGTCAAAAATACAGCCACACAGGTTAACAACATGTAAGTTATCGGCCTCGGAATGGCCGGAAATTAAGCTATTCGTCGCGTCCGCCCTTGAATACGACAAGGTGACGGATGCGTCTTGCGCCGTTCATGGCGAGTGACTGGTCCGAGAAAGTACGGTCGCTCGGCGCCAGGGACGGGACGGTGACCGCCGGGCGGTTGTTCAGGAACATCGGCTCGCGGTCGGGATCGATGACCCGAACCGAATCTATGAGCGAGTCGACGATCGGATCGGTGCCGAGCCAATACGGCTTTTCGGCAGGCGTGACGATGCCCAGCGAGCGCTGGTGTTCGAGGCCGCCATCAAGCGGCAGCAGCAGCAGTTCGAACGGGTTGGTGCGTTCGCCTTTCGACCGGCCTTCAAAGGTTACGAGCACAACGGACTTTGCCTTGAACACGCCATAGGCCAGCCGCGCAATCAGGCGCTGGTCCTTCTCGCGCCAAAGCGACGGGAATGAAAAGCCTTTCAGCTCGCGCCCATAGGTGGCGCAGAGGCGCGTGCCGGCGAGCCGGAACACCGCTTCGCCTCGCGTATCCTTCTCGAGGATGAAGGTATCAGCGAGGAGGGACTTTATATCGCTGGGTTCTATTTCGGTCCGCTTCGGTGCCGGACGCCCGTCTCGCAATCGGTTCCAATAATGGAACAGGTCGATCGATCCGTTCTGTTTCATGCTGCTCCGCTCCGCGCGATCTGTTCTATTGTGTTCCATCGGCGAACAGAAAGGCGTTGTTCGATGGCTTACATGCGGGGCGGAGCAGGTTGCGTGCCAGTCCGGGTGTCGGCTTGTTAACCGATCGGGGGCGTTAAGGTTAACAATTGGTTTACGTTGCGTGCCAATCGGGCCTGTGGCACCTTGAAACCACTCCAGAAGTGGTCGCCGCGAGGCGATCGGCAGCACTTCAGTCAAAGATTTTGGGAGAGCGTGGGGCTCGACCAGCCGTCCAAGGGGAACTTTGGGCGGCTTTTCTTTTGTGATTCGCGCCGCTCTTCGCTAAAGGCGTCTCCATGACCCAGCAGTTGGAACCCAGCATGAATGACGCATTGCCGGAAGAACGCAGCCCCGAGCCGGAACCGGCACCTGAGCGCCGCGAGCCGGTTTTCAATCTTCCCGCCATCGTCATTGGCGCTATCGCGCTCTGCGTCGGCATCCATCTGCTTCGGCTTTATGTGCTGACGGCCGATCAGGATTTCGAACTGATCCTGCGCGGTGCCTTCATTCCAATCCGCTATTCGGGCGAGTTCGATCTGGACTTCTATGCCTTTACCAGCCCGGTTACCTATTCCTTCCTGCATGGAAGCGTCGCGCATCTGCTGATCAACATGGTGTGGCTTGCGGCATTCGGCTCGCCGCTAGCGAACCGGCTCGGCGCGCTTCGCTTCGTTGTTTTCTGGGTGGTTTCGAGCATCGCTGCGGTCGCGCTGCACTACAGCCTGCATTCAATGGACAATGCGCCTCTGGTCGGCGCTTCCGGCGCGATCGCCGGCATGATGGGGGCTGCCGCCCGGTTCGGCTTCCGCGTAGACCGCTCCGCGGGCAAGCCCGCCTTCGCCGGCGCGCTCCTGCCGGTATCGCTGGTTTTCCGCTCTCGCACCGTGATGACGTTCCTTGTCGTCTGGATGGTCGTCAATCTCGTCACCGGCATTTACGGATTTGGACCGGACATGGCCAACCGCATCGCCTGGGAGGCCCATGTCGGCGGCTTTCTGGTCGGCTTTTTCGGAATCCAGTTTTTTGATCATCCTCAACGAAGCATGCCGCTTTAGCTGCGAACCCTGAGCGTCCGCGAAACCGGCTTCACACTTGAAATGCAGGCCATCCAAGCGCACCATGACGGCATTGGAGCCGCGACGTGGAGGAGTATGGGCCGGTTCCGGTTTTGTACTGGCAAAGGAGGACGCCATGACGGTTAAGGCAATTCTCGAAGCGAAGGGCCATGACGTTTTCACGCTCGGGCCGAACGAGAAACTGGCTGAAGCGGTAAGAATACTGGCCGACCACCGCATCGGCGCGCTGGTCGTCACGAATGGCGATCAGAGGATCGTCGGCATTCTCTCGGAGCGCGATATCGTCCGGGTTCTCGCCAAGGAGGGGGTGGGAGCGCTGGAGCAGACCGTGCGGGCGGTGATGACGCCCAAGGTCAATATCTGCAACGAGCATCATACGGTCAACGAAGTCATGGAAATCATGACGCGCGGCCGCTTCCGCCACCTGCCGGTCGAAAAGAACGGCCGTCTTGATGGCATCGTGTCCATCGGCGACGTGGTCAAGCGGCGTATTGAAGATGTCGAGCGCGAGGCAGAAGAAATACGCGCCTATATAGCGACGGCGTAGTATCTCGGGATAACCGCCGGCACACGAATATGCCGGCGGGTTCCAGAGCAGTCCTACCTGTTGTCCAGTTCGGGGCGAACCAGCTTCAGCCCGTGGCGCGTGATGCGATAGGGGCCGCCATTGGAAGAGGCGATCGCCTTCTTCCGTTTCAGCTTGCGGAAAATACCGAGATCGAAATCCGGATAGGCCCACCCGTCGCGGGTGAGGCAAGAGATTTCTTCGATACGCTTGCTGTCGTCTTTTACGATTTCAATGCGTCCGCCCTGCGCAAGCAGGTGCAGAATGCGCTGTTCATTGCGCGATATGTCCATTTTTGGAGAATTCCCGGAAAACCTGACCAAAAGGCCAAATAGAAATGTCCGCCGCCGCAGGGGCCTGCGGCACGGGGTTTCAGGTTTTCATGCCCTGCCTTCCTCGGAAGGTCAGGGCTTTAGCGGGACTGAGCTGACTTAGACATATCCAAACTCCATCGGGACGGGATGGATATAATATGACCGTGGTTTTCGCGCCAGCCGGGGCCGGCCAAACGTCACACTTTGAACGGGAATGGTTGCAACAGAGCAACGATTGATCTAGCGAACAGTTGAATTCAGTTGCTCAACAAAATTCCTATTTTGCAACAAATAGCCCAGCCGGAACGCCATGACCCTCATCGACACGCGCACGCCCGACCCGAAACGCCTGATCCCCGGCGCCACCGGCGACTGGGAAATCATCATCGGCCTGGAAGTGCATGCGCAAGTGACCTCCAATGCGAAGCTGTTCTCCGGTGCCTCGACCTCGTTCGGCGCGGAGCCGAACGCCAATGTCAGCCTGGTCGATGCGGCCATGCCCGGCATGCTGCCGGTCATCAACGAGGAATGCGTCAAGCAGGCGATCCGCACCGGGCTCGGGCTGAAGGCGCAGATCAATCACAAGTCCGTCTTCGACCGTAAGAACTACTTTTATCCGGACCTGCCGCAGGGCTACCAGATTTCGCAGTTCAAGCAGCCGATCGTCGGCGAGGGCAAGATCACGATTTCGGTCGGTCCCGATCGCAAGGGCGAGTTCGAGGACGTCGAAATCGGCATCGAGCGCCTGCATCTGGAACAGGACGCGGGCAAGTCGATCCATGACCAGCATCCAACCATGTCCTATGTCGATCTCAACCGTTCCGGCGTTGCCCTGATGGAGATCGTCTCCAAGCCCGACATGCGCTCGGCTGACGAAGCGAAGGCCTATGTCACCAAGCTGCGCACCATCGTGCGCTATCTCGGCACCTGCGACGGCAACATGGACGAGGGCTCGATGCGCGCCGACGTCAACGTCTCCGTGCGCAAGCCGGGCGGCGAGTTCGGCACGCGCTGCGAGATCAAGAACGTCAACTCGATCCGCTTCGTCGGCCAGGCCATCGACTATGAAGCGCGCCGCCAGATCGCCATTCTGGAAGATGGCGGCAAGATCGACCAGGAGACGCGGCTGTTCGACCCGAACAAAGGTGAAACCCGCTCGATGCGCTCCAAGGAAGAAGCGCATGACTATCGCTATTTCCCCGATCCCGACCTTTTGCCGCTGGAATTCGACCAGGCCTATGTCGACGAACTGGCGAAGGACTTGCCGGAGCTGCCGGACGAAAAGAAGGATCGGCTGGTCTCCAGCCTCGGCCTCTCTGTTTATGACGCCTCGATCCTGGTCTCGGAAAAGGCGATCGCCGATTATTTCGAGAAGGTGGCGGCCGGCCGCGACGGCAAGGCCGCTGCAAACTGGGTCATCAACGATCTGCTGGGCGCTTTGAACAAGGCGGGCAAAGACATTGAAAATGCACCGGTTTCGCCCGACCAGCTCGGTGCCATCGTCGACCTGATCAAGGAAGGCACCATCTCCGGCAAGATTGCCAAGGACCTGTTCGAGATCGTCTGGAACGAGGGCGGCGACCCACGTGCACTGGTCGAAAGCCGCGGCATGAAGCAGGTGACCGACACCGGCGCCATTGAAAAGGCGGTGGACGAGGTGATTGCCGCCAACCCGGACAAGGCCGAGCAGGCGCGCGCCAAGCCGAGCATGGCCGGTTGGTTCGTCGGTCAGGTGATGAAGGCGACCGGCGGCAAGGCCAACCCTCAGGCGGTCAACGACCTGATCAAGGCCAAGCTCGGGATCGTCGAGTAAATATGTTCGTCCGCACCGCCAGCGAGCGCGATCTGGCAGCCGTCCGCGCGCTGCTGGTGGAGACGTGGCACGCGACCTATGATGCGATTTACGGGGCCGAACAGGTCACTAAAATCACCGACGAGTGGCATTCGCTGGCGAAGCTGAAAGCCAATCTGGAGCGGCCGCGATCGGAGTTCCTTGTCGCCGATGACGGCAAGATGCTCGGCGGCATGGCCTATGCCAGAGCCGGCGATGATGGGAAGATCGTTACGATCCACCAACTCTACGTCCGTCCGGCATCGCAGCGCCTGGGCATCGGGAGAATGTTGCTGGCGGAAATCGAAGACAGTTTTCCAGAGGCAAAAACACTGCGTCTCGAAGTCGTCGAGGACAATCACCGCGCAGTGGCCTTCTATCGCGCCAACGGGTTTGTCATTGCCGACAAGCAGGAAGACAAGACCACCCATGCATCGGGCCTCGTAATCTTCAACTGCGAGAAACAACTCGGATAAGGCCATGGCTGACATCGATAATCTGTCGATCCGGCCAGCGCGCCGCGTTGACATTCCGGCGCTCGCTGCGCTCTTTGCTGCCGATGCAATCGGCGGCTATGGCGACACGATCGACCCCGAGGCCCTGCCGCTCTACGAGGCCGCGTTCGAGCGCATTGACGCCAGCGCGAACGACACGCTCTACGTTGCAGAATTGGCCGGCGAGGTCGTCGGGACATTCCAGACGACGCTGATCGTGGTCATGTCCGGGCGCGGTTCGACGACGTTGCGGGTCGAGGCGGTGCAGACGCGGGCTGATATGCGTGGCCGTGGCATCGGTGAGAGGATGATGCGGCATGCCATAGCGCAGGGCCAGGCGATAGGTGCGCGCGTCGTTCACCTGACATCCAACCTGCAACGCACCGATGCACATCGCTTCTACAAGCGGCTCGGCTTCGAACAGAGTCATGCCGGCTTCAAGCTGAAACTTTAGCCGCTTCTTCTTCTGCTATGCGTGAGATGTAGACCGCGAACTCCGGGTCCTCTCCGGGCAGCAATTGCGGCAGCGCCAGCCGAAAATCCTCGCGCCGGCACCATTCGCGCATGAAGTCTTCCCACGAAGCCCAGCGGCGAAGCTTTCGCGGGGTCAGATCGTCGTCATAGGCGACCAGATAGGCCCGTTCGAAGAGCGCTATGAGAATCGCAAACATCGCCAGCATGCGCTCGACCTGATCTTCGGTGAGATTGGGTGTGGCGGTGCGGGATTGAAGCTTCAGGTCGGGGTGTTCGAGTGTGAGTTTCAGGAAGTCGGTGTAGCCGTCGGAGAGAAGCTGGTAGATTTCCTCTTCTTCATTGGCGCGCTCTTTTTGTTGCTCGTAGACGAAGATGAAAATCGCCAGTGGCAGGCCGATGATGGTCACGCACAGGCTGAGTATTTCCAGGATAGGCTTGAATTCCATGAGCTTCGGCCCGGGCGCGAGATTGCGGAGTGTAGCGATGCTATGCCGCGCGCAGGCCTTTGCCAATTGCGGGCAAAGCGGCCCGCTTCGCAGCTAAACTCTTGCCATTCGCGCCTGCGAAAGCCATAAGGCATCGTATTGATCGACGCGCTTGCCGCGAGGAATCCGATGAAGAATTTCTTCCTGCAGTTTTTTACCTGGTGGAGTGGGCAGACGCTCGGCACACGTCTCCATACCTGGCGCTACGGCACCAAAGTCGGCCAGGACGATTGGGGCAACGTCTATTACGAAGGCGGCACCGATTCGGAAGGCCGCACGCGCCGCTGGGTGATCTATAGCGGCACGTCCGAAGCCTCCAAGATTCCGCCCGGCTGGCATGGCTGGATGCATCATCGCGTCGACACCGCGCCGTCGCAGGAGGACTACACCGCCCGCGAGTGGCAGCAGCCGCACCAGAGCAATCTCACCGGAACATCGGCAGCATATCGCCCGAAGGGCTCCGTGCTTGGCACCGGTCACCGCCCTCAAGTTACCGGCGACTACGACGCCTGGACGCCCGGCGCATAAGTGTGCGCCGGTTCGGTATGTTCTCGCCACATTCCTTGGTTAACTGCTTGTTGATGACAAAGCGGCGATATGCCTTGGTGGGTGAGAAATCATCCCAGGCGCAACTTCCGGTATTTTCCATATGACGATCTTCAGCCGAATTCTGCAGCGCAAAGTCTTGACCGGCGCCCTTGTGGTTTCGGCGATGATGATCGCTGCCAGCCCGGTGCGGACCTATGCGCAGGAGCAGTTTCCGCTCGATGGCGATGAGATGCCGCTGGACGATGTGCCGGCCCAGCCCCAGCAAGAGCAGCAAGCGCCGGAGACTGACGAAGAGGTGAAGCCGGAGCCCGCGCCGAAGGTCGAGCGCATGAAGAACCCGGTCGCGGAGTTTTCCGGCATCGACAAGATCACCGGCCGCATCACGTCGTTCGACGTCTACATCAACGAGACCGTGCAGTTCGGCGCGCTGCAGGTGACGCCGCGCGTCTGCTATTCGCGGCCCGAGGCAGAAGAGCCCAAGACCGATTCGTTTGTCGAGGTGGATGAAATTACGCTCGACCGGAAAATCCGCCGTATCTTCACCGGCTGGATGTTTGCCGAAAGCCCGGGCCTGAACGCGGTCGAGCATCCCGTCTATGACGTCTGGCTGAAGAGCTGCAAGGCGAAATCGGACGTGCCTGCACCCGACACCGCGAAGTCAAACTGATCCTCGGTTGAGTAGCGCTCACGGGTAGAAGACGGCTTCGCCGCGCAACGCCCTTTCCAGCATCTTTTCATATCTGCCGCGCGGCACGTCTACCGCGCCGAAGCGCTTCAGATGCTCAGTGGTGAATTGGGTGTCGAGCAAGGCGAAGCCTCGCGCGTTCAACCTTTCCACGAGATGCACGAGGCAGACTTTCGACGCGTCCGTCTCCTTCGAGAACATGCTTTCACCGAAGAAGACGCGGCCAAGGCTGACGCCGTAGAGCCCGCCGACAAGGCGGTCGTCGCGCCACGCTTCGACCGAATGGCAATGGCCGCGCTCGAACAGGTTGATATAGGCCTCGCGAATCGGGGCGTTGATCCATGTCGTCTGGCGTTCGTCGCGAACTTCGGCGCAACCGTCGATGACGCTGGCAAAGTCGCTGTCGAAGCGAATGTCGAAGCGGTTCTGGCGAATCGCCTTGCGCAAGCTCTTGGGAACGTGGAAGGCATCGAGCGGGATGACGCCGCGTGTCTCCGGCCGAACCCAGAAGACTTCGGGGTCCGAGGCGCTTTCGGCCATCGGGAAGACGCCCGATGCATAAGCCTTCAGCAAAAGCTCAGGCGGAATGCGATAGCCGGGGGCATATGGACGGGTCATAAAACCTCACAAGTATAAAAGAAACGCGCCGAAACGCGTTTCCGTCAACTTGGTCTTTCGGACGCTACGCACAATACCCGGTACGACTCGACCGGGATGATCAAGCACTATTCCGTCTCGGCGAGGTGCTTTTCCAGCCAATGGATATCGTAGTCGCCATTTGCGATGTCGGGGTTGCCGACCAGTTCGCGAAACAGCGGCAGTGTCGTCTTGATCCCATCGACGACGAATTCGTCGAGCGCGCGGCGCAGGCGCATCATGCATTCGACGCGGTTGCGGCCGTGCACGATCAGCTTGCCGATCAGGCTGTCGTAGTATGGCGGGATGCGATAGCCGGAATAGACGCCGGAATCGACGCGAATGCCGAGGCCGCCGGGCGTGTGGAAATGCGTGATCGTGCCGGGCGAGGGCACGAAGGTGCGCGGGTCCTCGGCATTGATGCGGCATTCGATGGCATGACCCTGGAAGCGGATGTCTTCCTGGCGCACGGAAAGCCCGCCGCCTGAAGCGACGCGGATCTGCTCATGCACGAGATCGATGCCTGTGATGGCTTCCGTCACCGGGTGCTCGACCTGGAGACGGGTGTTCATCTCGATGAAATAGAACTCGCCATTCTCATAGAGGAACTCGATCGTTCCGGCGCCTGAATAGCCGAGATCGGCAATCGCCTTGGAGCACACTTCGCCGATCTTCATGCGTTGTTCTTCGTTCAACGCGGGCGAAAAGGCTTCCTCCCAGACTTTCTGGTGGCGGCGCTGCAGGGAGCAGTCGCGCTCTCCAAGATGGATGGCGTTGCCGGCTCCATCGCCGAAGACCTGGATTTCGATATGGCGGGGCTTTTCGAGATATTTTTCGATGTAGACCGCGTCGTCGCCGAAGGCAGCACCTGCTTCGCTGCGCGCCGTCTGTAAGGCTTCGACAAGATCGTCCTCGGTGCGCGCAACCTTCATGCCGCGGCCACCGCCGCCGGCAGATGCCTTGATGATAACCGGATAGCCGATGTCTGCGGCGATGCGCTTGGCCTCGCCTTCGTCGGAGACCGCACCGTCGGAGCCCGGAACGACCGGAATGCCGAGACGCTTGGCCGTGCGCTTGGCCTCGATCTTGTCGCCCATGATGCGGATATGATCACCGGAGGGGCCGATGAAGGTGATGTTGTGCGCAGCCAGTATGTCGGCAAACTTGGCGTTCTCGGACAGGAAGCCGTAGCCCGGATGGACGGCATCGGCGCCGGTGATCTCGCAGGCCGCGACGATCTGGTGGATGTTCAGATAGCTGTCGCGCGAGGGCGGCGGCCCGATGCAGACGCTTTCGTCGGCGAGGCGCACATGCATGGCGTCGGCGTCAGCCGTCGAATGGACGACGACCGTCTGGATGCCGAGTTCCTTGGCAGCGCGCAGGACCCGAAGGGCGATTTCGCCGCGATTGGCGATGAGGATTTTCTGGAACATCCGGGGCCTATTCGATGACGACCAGAGGCATGCCGAACTCGACCGGCTGGGCGTCCTCGATAAGGATCGCCGTCACGGTACCGGCGCGCGGCGAGGGGATCTGGTTCATCGTCTTCATGGCTTCGATGATCAGCAAGGTCTGGCCCTCCTTGACCGCCTGCCCAACCTCGATGAAGGATTTCGCGTCAGGCGACGGTGCCAGGTAGGCGGTGCCGACCATTGGCGAGGGCACGGCGTTTTTCGAAACGTCCGGTACTGCCGGAGCGGAAGCCGTTGGTTGCGGGCCTGGTGCCGTCTGCGTGAATACCGGGGCAGGGGCAGCGACGGCATGGACGGTCGGTGCCTGGCGCGAGACGCGCACCTTCAGGTCGCCGAGTTCCACTTCGATCTCGGTCAGGTTGGTGTCGTTCAGGATGCCGGCGAGATCGCGGATCATCTGTTGGTCAACACCGGGCTTCTTTATCGACATGTTCGAGCCTTTTCTTCTGGTCCGGCCGCCTAGAGGCGGGCGGCGAGCGCCTGCAGCGCCATTGTGTAGCCAAGCGGGCCGAAACCGCAGATCATCCCGACCGCCACCGGAGCGACCATGGAGACGTGCCGGAACGGCTCGCGCGCGTGAATATTGGAGAGATGCACTTCCACGAGAGGCAGCGGCGCAGTCGCGCGAATCGCGTCGTGAATGGCAATGGAGGTATGCGTATAGGCGCCTGCGTTGAGGATCACGCCGACGGCCTTGTCTGCGGCTTCGTGGATCCAGTCGACGAGGTTGCCCTCATGGTTCGATTGCCGAAACTCGATGGCAAGGCCGAGTGTTTCGGCGCTCTTGCGGCAATCGACCTCGATGTCGGCAAGGGTCTTGCCGCCATATATGCCCGGCTCGCGCTTGCCGAGCATGTTGAGATTGGGGCCGTTCAGAACGAAAACCGTATTCAATATGCAATATCCCTTATTCCGCGCCGATCGCCGACCGGCGCGCCGCACCCTCTATAATGGGCTTAGGCCGCCGCGAAAAGAGCGCAAGTGGGTTCTTTCGCTGTCCACAGGCCGGCGTGTCCGTGCGGGGTTTCCTAATTGGCGGCCGACGATGCGGTCTTGGCCGCCTTGATCTTCTCGGCCAGCACATCCTTGCCGAGCGCGCCGAACACCACCTCGTTGCCGACCACGTATGACGGGGTGCCGGTGATGGCGAGCTTGTTGGCGAGATCGTAGGTCTTGGAGAAGTTCTCCATGATGGCGGGGTTCTTCATCTCTTCGCGCAGCTTTGCCTCGTCGATGCCGAGCGCCAGCGCGATCTTGACCGCACTTTCCTCGCCCGCACGACCCTGTCCACCGAGGAGCTGGTTGTGGAACTCTTCGAATTTTTCCGGCGCAAGCTTCAGGAATGCCTGCGAGACGACATGTGCCTTTTGTGAATCCGGGCCGAGGATCGGGAATTCCTTGAGCACGAAGCGCAGGTCCGGGTCGGTCTCCGTCAGCGCCTGCATGTCGGCCTGGGCGCGCTTGCAGTAGCCGCAATTGTAATCATAGAACTCGACGATCGTAACCTTGCCGTCCGGGTTGCCGACGACGCCGTCATGGGCCGAATTGAAGATGTCGGCCTTGGCGTCCTTGATGATGTTGAGGCTGGCGACGCGCTGCGCCTCCTGCTGCTTGTCTTCCAGCGCCTGCTGAGCCTCCAGCAGGACTTCCGGGTTCTTCAAGAGATAATCCCGGACGATGGTCTCGATTTCAGCGCGGTCGAGATTCGCAGCATTTGGCGCAGTCGAGCTTGTTGCCTGTGCGAGCGTCTGGGCAGTCGCTGTCTCTGGCCGTCCCGCCATGAAGCCGAAAGCCAGCATCGCCAGCGCGATTGCCGTGCCGGTGGTGCCAAACAGAATTGCCTTGTTCATCTCGTTACTCGTCCTTGCCAGAGAATCTGCGCATGCCCGCTCTTTTCCGCACTCCATAGCAGGAGTTTGACGCTGAAGAGGCAAAGTAGCCGCGCGTTGTGTAAAAATTGTTGCATGCCGGTGCAGAAAGCCCAACCGGCGGTCATTCACTTTTTCGGAGTGCGGAAGTTTATGATGTCCTGCGCTCGCACCCAACCCGGCGTTCCGGGCTTGAATTTCGTCTGCGCGCGGGCGGCGAAAATCTTGGCGTCCTGATACTTGCCGCCGTAGAAATTGCCTTCCGCCGTTGCAAGCTCCGCCTCGGGGATTTCGCCCAACTGGCCATAGGCCTGCGCCAGATAGCGATAGCCGACAGCGTTCTCGCGGTCGCGATCGAGGCCGTTGCGAATCTGGACAATCGCCTTTTTCAACGAATCCGGCGTGCCGACCGCGATCAGTGCCTGGCCATAGGAGATCGGCAGGATGCCGGACTTCACCGGGTCGAGCTGAACGGCTTTTGCATAGGCTTCGGCAGCCTTGGCAGGCTGATTGGATTTCATCAGGATGTCGCCGCGCAGTTCCTGGAAATAAGGATTCTTCGGCTGCTGCTTGATCAGCGACTCGACTTTGGACGAGGCCGATCCAAGATTGCCATAGAGAAACGTGTTCAGCGTATCGCCATACTGGGCGGCGAGGCCTTTCGGGTCCTTGCGGAACATGCGCGAGGTCGCGCCCTGGCCGTCGGTGAAGGCTGCGATCTTGGCACGCATCATGTCGTGGCGCAGTTGCAGCGTGGGCGAGTCCTTCTTGTCGAAATAGGGGCTTTTGCGCGCCAGTTCTTCAAGGTTTGCGATGCGGTCCTGCGGCATCGGATGGCTGATCTGATAAGGATCGACGCGCGCGCCGGACAGCGAGAGCGCACTCTGGAAACGCTCGAAAGTCGTCAGCATGCCCTTGGTCGACTGGTTGGTCGCTTCGAGATAGGTGACCGCTGAGCGGTCGGCGGTGTTTTCCTCGGTGCGCTGGTAGCTGAGCAGGCCGCGCCGTGCCATCTCGCCGCCGCCCATGGCGATACCGCCACCGGCCTGGGCCAACTCACCCGACTTGGTCGCCGCACCCGCCACGATCGCGCCTGCGCCGAGGAGGCCGGCGACGATTGCCATAGTCTGGGCGCGGGCAAGCTGTTCGCGCAGCCGCTCCTGGTGGCCGCCGGCGATGTGCCCGGCTTCATGCGCGATGACGCCGATGATCTCGTTAGGCGTCTCCGATTGCATCAGCGCGCCGGTGTTGATGAACATGCGGCGGCCGGCAACAAAGGCGTTGAAGCGCTTGTCGTTGATGAGGATGATGTCGATGCCGGACTTCGAAATGCCGGCAGCCCGGAAGATCGGCCGCGCATAATCGCGCACCAGCGCTTCGATTTCGGCGTCGCGCACGATCGGAAGATTGGCCTGCGCGAATGCGGTGACTGTCGTTGTCGTCGAAACGGCTACGGCCAATGAAGCCGCAAGGAACGAGCGCGCCGTTTTCGAAGCGAATGCCGAAAGAATATTTGCCTGCATCATGATGCCTACTGGTAAACGAGCGAAAGCTCGATGAAAAGCTCGGACACAAAATGGATGAACTTGTGATCCCCATAGCAATAGGGCATTTGTGCGGCGCAGCTTTCAAAGCGGCGACGTAAGTGGATGAAAGAATGGTTGTTTCGCTTTCCCGACGCGGCGATGTCGAGCCGTTTCACGCCATGGACGTTTTGGCCGAGGCCAATCGGCTGAAGGCGCTTGGCGTGCCGGTCATCTCCATGGCTGTCGGCCAGCCATCCGATCCGGCGCCGACGCTGGTGCGCGAAGCGGCGGCGCGGGCGCTGCAGGACGGGCGCATTGGTTACACAGATGCGCTTGGCACCGCGACGTTGCGCAAGGCAATCGCGGCGCATTATGGCGAACACTACGGTATCGACGTACCGCCGGCGCGCATCGCCGTTACGACCGGCTCGTCGGCGGCTTTCAATCTGGCTTTCCTGGCGATGTTCGATCCCGGCGACCGCGTGGCGATTGCCGCTCCCGGCTATCCGGCCTATCGCAACATCATGAAGGCGCTCGGCCTCGATGTGGTCGAAATCGAACTCGAGGGGGCGGCCTACCTGAATGCGGCTCATCTGGAGAGCGCGCATCGCGAAAAGCCGCTCAAGGGCGTGCTGTTTGCCAGCCCGGCCAATCCGACCGGAGCCGTCGTGCCGCCGGACGAACTTGCCGCATTTGTGACAATGGCGGAAAACCTCGGCATTTCAGTGATTTCCGACGAAATCTATCACCGGCTTGCCTATTCCGGGCCGGATACGACTGCGCTTGTTCACAGCAACGACGTGACCGTCATCAACTCATTCTCCAAATACTACTGCATGACCGGTTGGCGGATCGGCTGGATGGTGTTGCCCGAGAAACTGGTGCGGCCGATCGAGCGCATCCAGCAGAGCCTCTACATCTCCGCGCCCGAACTTTCGCAGATCGCGGCTACCGAGGCGCTCAAAGCGACGGCTGAACTGGAGGCCGTGAAGGCGCGCTATGCCTGGAATCGCGATCTCCTGATGCGTCGGCTGCCGGAAATCGGCTTTGCGCTGGCGGCACCCATGGATGGCGCTTTCTATGCCTTCTGCGATGTTTCGCGGCTGACCAATGACAGCATGGATTTTGCGCGGCGCATGCTGGCCGAGGCGCATGTGGCTGCCACTCCCGGACGCGACTTCGATCCGCTTGCAGGCCACCGCTTCATGCGCTTGTCCTATGCCGGCAGCCATGACGATATGGTCGAGGCGGTGGCGCGCATCGAGCGCTGGCTGAAATAGAGGGGCAAACATGGCGGATCTGGAAGAGGTGCTGCCTGCGCTCGCAGCCGAAATGGCCGAGCGCGGCGACCGGGGCGAGGTGGCGACCTATATCCCGCAACTCGGCAAGATCGATCCGAAGCGATTCGGCATTGCCGTGGCGCTGACGGACGGGCGCGTGGTGACCGCTGGGGACGCTGACGAAGCCTTTTCGATCCAGAGCATCTCCAAGATTTTCACGCTGACGCTGGCGCTGGGCAAGGTCGGCGACGCGCTGTGGCGGCGGGTCGGGCGCGAGCCGTCGGGAAATCCGTTTAACTCGATCGTCCAGCTCGAGCGGGAACTCGGCATTCCGCGCAACCCGTTCATCAATGCCGGCGCGATCGTGGTGACCGACGTGCTGCTGGCAGATCATCAGCCGCGCGAGGCGATTGGCGAAATCCTGCGTTTCATCCAATTCCTGACCGATGACGACACCATTATCATCGACCGGGATGTGGCAGCGTCCGAGCGGGCGACGGGCTTTCGCAATTTTGCGCTGGCCAACTACATGCGCTCTTTCGGCAATCTAAGCCACGAGCCGGAAATGGCGCTCGGCGTCTATTTCCATCATTGCGCCATCGCCATGAGCGCCCGGCAACTGGCATTGGCCGGCCGCTTTCTCTCGCATGGCGGGCTGAACCCGGCGACGGGGCACTCGGTCGTGTCGGCCGAGCGTGCGCGCCGCATCCTGGCGCTGATGCTGACCTGCGGCCATTATGACGGCTCTGGCGACTTTGCGTTCCGCGTCGGCATTCCCGGCAAGAGCGGTGTCGGCGGCGGCATATTGGGGATCGTGCCGGGGGTCGCTTCGATGGCGGTGTGGTCGCCTGGGCTCAATGAGAACGGCAATTCAAAGCTTGGTTCCATCGCATTGGAAAAGCTGGCGAAAATCATGAACTGGTCGATCTTCGCACCCTGATCATCTGGCGCTTTCCGGCCAAGAAAAATCCCGCGTCACCTTCCGGTCACGCGGGATTTTTTATTCAGCTATCTGGCGATGGCTTAGAAGAAGCTCTTGCGCTGCCACCAGCCGCCCTTCTTGGGCTTGTCGTCGGTTTCCGGCTGCGAGGATTCCACCACAGGCTCCGCCGCTTTTGCAGGAGCGGGTTTTGGTGCCGGTGCCGGTGCCGGAGCTTCCGCGACCGGCTCGGCAGCTTCGGCCGCCGGCGCAGGCTCGGCCTCCTTCTTGCGGCGCGGCGCGCGCGGCTTGGCAGGCTTCTTCCCGGTAGGGGCCGGAGCTTCCTCGACCACTTCGGCGACCGCTTCGACAGCAGCCTCTTCCGCCTTTGCCTTCTTTGGCTTTGCGGTGCGACGAGCCTTTTTCGGCTTTTCCTCGGCCGGAGCTTCGTCGGCTGGAGCAGCCTCGACCGCGACGGTTTCGCTTACCACTTCAATGGCCGCGACTTCGACGCCTGCCTCGTCTTCGGAAGCCTCGCCGGATTCGGCAGACTGTTCGCCCTCGCCATCCTTCTCGCGATTGCGCCTGCCGCCGCGCTTGCCGCGCCGGCGCTTCTTGCGATCGGCCTCTTCGGCTTCGCTGGCAGCGGTTGCTGCCGCATCGGCGTCTTCGCTTTCGTCGTCGTCACCAGCGTCAGCCTGAACCGACGTGTCGGACACGGTTGCTCCTTCTGCCGGGGCCGCATGTTCGCGGTCGCGATCCTTGCCGCCACGCCGACGCCGGCGCTTGCGGCGCTTGCGGTCGCGCTGGTCGCCGTCCTCGGCCCGCTCGGTGCGAGCAGGCTGTGCCTCGGTAACTGCGATTTCCTCGACTTCTTCCTCTTCGACGATTTCGTCTTCGATCTCTTCCGGCTCGATATAGGTCGGGGCAGGGATCGCATTCGGCGAGACGAGCGGCTTCTCGGCAACCGCGCCGCGCGTGATCACATGATGCTGCGCGCCGACGGTGTCGTCGGGCTCGAGCGTGATGGTGACGCCGAACTTATGCTCGAGTTCCACCAGCGTGCTGCGCTTGTGGTTCAGCACATAGAAGGCAGTCGCCACCGGGGTGCGCACGGTGATGTGGTGGCGCGAGTCCTTGAGCAGGAATTCCTCGATCGCGCGCACGACCAGCAATGCCACCGACGAATCGGAGCGGACATGTCCGGTTCCGCCGCAATGCGGGCAGGGCTTCATCGTCGATTCGAGCACGCTGGCGCGGATGCGCTGGCGCGACATCTCCATCAGGCCGAAATGCGAGATGCGTCCGACCTGGATGCGGGCACGGTCGTTCTTCAGATGGTCCTTGAGGCGCTTTTCAACCGCACGGTTGTTGCGGTTCTCCTCCATGTCGATGAAGTCGATGACGATCAGGCCGGCCAGGTCGCGCAGGCGAAGCTGGCGGGCGACTTCCTCGGCGGCTTCAAGGTTGGTCTGAAGCGCCGTGTCCTCGATCGAATGTTCCTTGGTGGAGCGCCCGGAGTTGACGTCGATGGCGACCAGCGCCTCGGTCTGGTTGATGATGATGTAGCCGCCGGACTTCAGCGTCACCTGCGGCTGCACCATGCGGTCGAGCTGGGCTTCGATGCCGTTGCGGGCAAAGATCGGCGTGGTGTCGCGATAAGGCTGGACGACCTTGGCATGGCTGGGCATCAGCATGCGCATGAAGTCCTTGGCCTCGCGGTAGCCATCCTCGCCGGCGACGAGAACCTCGTCGATATCCTTGTTGTAGAGATCGCGCACCGAACGCTTGATCAGGCTGCCTTCCTCGTAGACGAGGGCGGGCGCGGTCGATTGGAGCGTCGTGTTGCGGACGGTTTCCCACATCCGCATCAGATATTCGTAGTCGCGCTTGATCTCGGCCTTGGTGCGGCTCTCGCCGGCCGTACGCAGGATAACGCCCATGCCCTGCGGCACTTCGAGGTCCTGGACGACTTCCTTGAGGCGCTTGCGGTCCTGCGCATTGGTGATCTTGCGCGAAATGCCGCCGCCGCGCGCCGTGTTGGGCATCAACACGGAATAGCGACCGGCGAGCGACAGATAGGTCGTCAGAGCCGCGCCCTTGTTGCCGCGCTCTTCCTTGACCACCTGCACCAGCAGGATCTGCCGGCGCTTGATGACTTCCTGGATCTTGTAGTGCTTGCGCATCGGCTTGCGGCGATTGCGCACTTCTTCAAGCGCGTCCTCCGCACCGACCGATTCGACGCCATGGTCGTCGTCATGCGAACCGGAGACTTCCTCGACGCGTCCGCGGACGTTCTCGGAAGGAGCCTCATCGCCATCGGAATTCGTGGAAGCAATTGCTTCGTCGACCGGTTCGGAGACGACATCTCCATCAATGGCTGCTGCCATCGACGGTCCCTTGTCATTCGAAGGGGTTTCGTCGTCGGACTCTTCTGCACTGCCTTCATCGCCGCTGTGGGCTATTTCCGGCGAAGCATCTTGCTCGGAAACGGCGGTTTCGCTCTCGTCGCTTTCAAAGGCTTCGACAAAGACCGCATGCTCATCGGAATCGCTCTCGGCGTCCGAGGCTGCACCTTCGTCACCCGATTCGGAACCGGCGCGCTGTTCGTCACCGCTGCGAGGACGGTTCTTGCCGCCGCGCCGACGCTTGTTGCGGCCGCGATTGCGGTCGGAGCGGTCTTCGCCGTCTTCGTCGTCCTCATCCTCGGCGTCTTCCGCCTCGGCACGCAACAGCGCCTGACGGTCCGCAACCGGGATCTGGTAGTAGTCGGGGTGAATTTCGCTGAAGGCGAGGAAACCGTGCCGGTTTCCGCCGTATTCGACAAAGGCCGCCTGAAGGGAAGGTTCGACGCGCGTTACGCGGGCGAGATAGATGTTTCCTTTGAGCTGCTTCTTGTCCTGGGATTCAAAGTCAAATTCTTCAATGCGGCTACCGCGTACTACGACAACCCTTGTTTCCTCCGGGTGGGAGGCGTCTATAAGCATCTTGTTGGGCATTATCTTGTTTCCTGCCGGCAGCCGCCAACCGTGTCAGCCGCAGCGAGATCCGCTGCAGACCATGCGGTGAAAAGCGCATGCCGGGCATTTTAACGTCCGCTGGCCGCTGCCGAAGCGCCATAGACAAGCCGCCCGCAGCCGGAATGGCGCGGTAAGATGCGGAACTTGCCATGATTGCGCTTGAAGCCATCGTAGCCTTGCGGAACCTTTTGAACCAAAGCCCGGAAAATCCGGACCAGCTGTTTTGCTCCTATGAGCCGGCACGGAATGTCTTTCCGGCCGTTTTCCTCACCTCAAGGGTTCCAAGTCAGCGGAAGCACCCTGAAGAAATCCGTCGCGACCACCTAACGCCCTCTAATCGCCGCCGCGATTTGAGCCGTTGTTTCGTCGCTTGACCGAATATGGAAGCTGCGCAGTAACGGTTCCAGGCATTGCGATGGTCCAGTACCGCTTTTATGATTTGGCGGGGTTCAAAGCAACCCCGATTCAGATGCCGGCAAAAAGCCGTTGAGAACTTACGGGGACAGCACAAAGACAATATCAAAAAGGCTTGGTTAACCTTATGCCGATACCAATCGTTAATCAGCGCGCGGGCTTATCGCGTCTGCGCCGGATGTCTGAACGGTGATCTTGGAAGAGTGCATAGGGTGGCGGAAATGGGCCTTGCCGGGATGAGACGGAACGTCGTCCGCATCGGAAGTTCGTTCCTTTTTCTCGTTTTGGGCCTGTTTGTATTCCTGTCCTCTCCCGTTTCTGCGGCGCCGCTCGAGGCGCATGACTACAAGATGGCCGGCGACGCCGTGCATATGCGCATCGTCATGAATTTCGACCAGGAGCCCGAGCCCAAGTGGTTTTTGCTGCGGGGGCCGCATCGCCTGGTGATCGATCTGCCTGAAACCAAGTTCAAGCTCGACTCAAAAGAGTTGAAGGCGCGTGGGCTGATACAGAATGTCCGCTTCGGAAAGCTGGAGGAGGGCACATCTCGCCTGATCCTCACGGCGAAAGGGCCATTCACCGTCGAAAAGCTCGACGTGCTGCAAAACGAGGATTCGGCCGGCTACAGGCTGGTCGCTGATATCACTGCAGCCTCCGATCGCCAGTTCGAAGAAGCGCTTGCCATCCAGTCGCAGACGACAGGTTCGACGGAGACGACGGCCAAGGCCGACCGTATCGGCCAGGCGGCTGCCCGGACCGCCAAGAAATTTACTGTCGTGATCGATCCCGGACATGGCGGAATCGACAGCGGCGCCGAGGGTGTGAGCGGCACGCAGGAAAAGTCGATCACACTGGCCTTTGCGCTGGAACTGCGCGCCAAGCTCGCCGAAAGCGGCAAATACGATATCTATATGACCCGCGACAAGGACGAGTTCCTGCGGCTGGACGAGCGGGTGCGGATCGCGCGCCAGCACGAGGCAGACATCTTCATCTCGATCCACGCCGACACGATACGCTTGAAGGGCATTCGCGGGGCGACCGTCTATACGGTGTCGGACAAGGCTTCCGACGCCGAGTCGCAGGCGCTTGCCGATCGCGAAAACCTGTCCGACCAGCTTGCGGGCATCGAGATCAAGGACGAGAATCAGGAAGTCGCCGATATCCTGATCGAGCTCATCAAACGCGAGACGCATGGCTTCTCGATGAAGTTCGCCAAGTCACTGGTCGGCGAACTGGCGAACTCGGTCGGCCTCATCAACAATCCTCACCGGTTTGCCGGTTTCCGGGTTTTGAAGGCGCCTGATGTGCCGTCGGTGCTGGTGGAACTGGGCTATCTTTCGAACCCGAAGGACGAGGAACAGTTGCGTAATCCCGATTGGCGTGGCAAAGCGGCGGAAAGCATCTCCAATGCGGTTGCGTCATTCGCAGCTGCGAAAACGGCGGCGGGCGGCTGACGCGCGAAGTGATTGCGCCGGTCGTTCTGTTTTTTTGGCGTTGCGTAAGCACAACAGTTTGCGGTTAAATGATGCGTAATCCGAAGGGCTTGGCCAAGCTGCCGCATTTTGCCCACATCGGCGCGACATTGCTTGGCCGCAAAGGATCGGGGTTTCTCGAGCGTCTTGCGAGGGGCGCTCTTTTGGCAGAGGAACTCCCGACCCACGGACTGGAGCGGGCATGATTCGTCTCATCGGCTATTTTTTCGGCATCGGCACAGCGTTTGCGCTCCTCATGGCGGCAGGCGTGGCGGTCTATCTTGGCCATATCACCAAGGATTTGCCGGATTACGAGGTTCTGGCGAAATACGAACCGCCGGTGACCACCCGCATCCACGCTTCGGACGGTGCATTGATGGGCGAGTTCGCGCGCGAGCGCCGGCTGTATCTGCCGATCCAGGCTGTGCCGGACCGCGTGAAGGCCGCGTTCCTGTCGGCCGAAGACAAGAATTTCTACAACCATCCCGGCGTCGACCTGACCGGCCTCGGCCGCGCGGTCATCACCAATCTGCGCAATATGGGCTCGGGTCGCCGGCCGGTTGGCGCTTCGACGATCACGCAGCAGGTGGCGAAGAACTTCCTGCTGACCTCCAACCAGACCTACGATCGCAAGATCCGCGAGATGATCTTGGCCTTCCGCATCGAGCAGGCATACTCGAAGGATCGTATTCTCGAGCTCTACGTCAACGAGATCTTCTTCGGCCTCGGCGCCTATGGCGTCGCCGGTGCGGCACTGACCTATTTCAACAAGTCGGTCAATGAACTGACGGTGGCCGAAGCCGCCTATCTCGCCGCGCTGCCCAAGGGGCCGTCCAACTATCATCCGTTCCGCTACACCGACCGAGCGATCGAGCGCCGCAACTGGGTGATCGACCAGATGGTCGACAACGGTTACGTCTCGCGCGAAGAAGGCACCAAGGCCAAGGCCGAGCCGCTGGGTGTTACGCCGCGCCGCAATGGCAACTACGTTTTTGCCGGCGAGTATTTCACCGAGGAAGTGCGCCGCGAAATCATTTCGCGCTACGGCGAGAATGCTCTCTATGAGGGCGGCCTTTCGGTTCGCACCACGCTTGATCCGAAGCTGCAGCGCCTTGCCCGCAAGGCGATGCAGCACGGGCTTCTGAAATACGACACGCTGCGCGGCTACCGTGGACCCGTCAAGAACATCTCCATCGACGGGGACTGGGGCAAGGCTCTCAGCGAGGTCAAGGGCCTCGACGACGTGCCCGAATGGCAGCTGGCCGTCGTGCTCGATAGTTCCGCTTCCGGCCTGACCGTCGGATTGCAGCCCAAGCGACAGGCCTCTGGCGATATCGTCAAGGAGCGCGAGCAGGGCACGGTTGCCAAGGACGATATGAGCTTCGCCATGCGCCATCTCGTCAACGGGCAGCGCGTTAAGGCGAACTCGCCTGCCGACGTGCTGAAGCCCGGCGATGTGATTTTCGTTGAGCCGAAGCAGGGCGCGGAAGGAGCCTATATGCTTCGCCAGCCGCCGGAGGTTTCGGGCGGTCTTGTCGCGATGGACCCGCATACGGGCCGTGTCCTGGCGATGGTCGGCGGCTTCTCCTATTCGGAATCGGAGTTCAATCGCGCCACGCAGGCGATGCGCCAGCCCGGCTCGTCGTTCAAGCCGTTCGTCTATGCGGCGGCGCTCGACAACGGCTACACGCCTGCCTCCGTGATCATGGACGGCCCGATCACCATCAAGGTCGGAAACACCACATGGACGCCAAAGAACTATGACGGCAAGTCGGCGGGGCCGGCGACGCTGCGCTCGGGCATCGAGCGCTCGCGCAACCTGATGACGGTTCGCCTGGCCAACGACATGGGCATGAAGCTGGTGGCGGAATATGCCGAGCGCTTCGGTCTTTACGATCATCTGGCGCCTTATCTGCCGATGGCGCTCGGTTCCGGTGAAACCACCGTCATGCGCATGGTTTCGGCCTATTCGGTGATGGCCAATGGCGGACGCCAGATCAAGCCGTCGCTGATCGATCGCATTCAGGACCGCTACGGCAAGACCGTCTTCAAGCATGACGATCGCGGCTGCGAAGCCTGCGTGGCGACCGAATGGTCGGATCAGCCCGAGCCTGAACTGACGGACAATTCCGAGCAGGTGCTCGATCCGATGACCGCATATCAGATCACTTCCATGATGGAAGGCGTGGTCATTCGCGGTACCGCCATGACGCTGGCCGAACTCGGCCGCCCGATCGCCGGCAAGACCGGCACGACCAATGATGAAAAGGACGCCTGGTTCGTCGGGTACACGCCGAACCTCGTCATGGGCCTCTATATGGGCTTCGACAAGCCGCAGGGCCTCGGCAAGGGCTCGACCGGTGGTGGTCTTGCCGCGCCGATCTTCAAGGAATTCATGGGTGATGCCATGAAGGGCATGCCGATCGTCGACTTCAAGGTGCCGGAAGGCATGAAGCTCATCGCCATCAACCGCAAGACCGGCATGAGAGCGTCGAAGGGCGATGGCGGCACGATCGTCGAGGCGTTCAAGCCGGGAACCGGTCCTGCCGACAGCTACTGGATTATCGGTATGGGCGAGGACGGCGGCAATGGCAGCGGGGCTGCCCTTTCGCCGCGCGCCAGCCAGGCCATCACACAGGGCGGCGGCGGCCTCTACTGATCTGGGATATTTGCGAAGGGCCGGTCTTTTGCCGGCCCTATTCGCTTTACAGGCGCAGGTCGCCTGCCTATGTTCCGCGCCAATCCGGAACGGCCAAGACTTCAAAAGGAAATAAGCCTGCCATGCGTGCAGAAACGGAAAAACTCGTCGACGAAATCAAGCAGGCCATAAGCCTGCTGAGGAGGCATCTTTGACTGGGATCAGGCTCTAAAGCGGCTTGAATACCTGAACATGCGTTCGGAGGATGCGACCCTCTGGAACGACCCCCAGGAAGCGCAGAAGCTGATGCGCGAACGTCAAAGCCTGGAAGACGGAATCAACTCAATCACCAGCCTGTCCCGCTCGCTCGAGGACAATATCGGCCTGATCGAACTCGGTGAGGAAGAAGGCGACGCCGACGTCGTGTCGGAAGCCGAAACCGCAATCCGCTCGCTTGCCGGCGAGACCAAGGCGCGCCAGATCGAAACGATGCTTTCCGGCGAAGCCGACAGCAACGACACCTATCTGGAAGTGCATGCCGGCGCCGGCGGCACCGAAAGCCAGGACTGGGCGAACATGCTTCTGCGCATGTATACGCGCTGGGCCGAGCGCCGTCGTTTCAAGGTCGAGGTGCTGGAAGTCCACGACGGCGAAGAAGCCGGCATCAAGTCGGCGACGATCCTGATCAAGGGCCATAACGCCTATGGCTGGCTGAAGACGGAATCGGGCGTGCACCGCCTTGTGCGCATTTCGCCATACGACAGCAATGCGCGCCGCCACACCTCGTTTTCGTCGATCTGGGTCTATCCGGTGATCGACGACAACATACAGATCGACGTCAACGAATCTGACGTGCGCATCGACACCTATCGTTCGTCGGGCGCCGGTGGCCAGCACGTCAACACGACAGACTCGGCGGTGCGCATCACGCATATCGCGACCGGCATCGCGGTTGCCTGCCAGGCCGGCCGCTCGCAGCACCAGAACAGGGCGAAAGCCTGGGAAATGCTGCGCTCGCGGCTTTACGAAGAGGAACTGAAGAAGCGTGAGGCCGCCGCCAACGCGACCGAAGCCTCCAAGACCGAAATCGGCTGGGGCCACCAGATCCGCTCCTACGTCCTGCAGCCGTATCAGCTGGTCAAGGATCTTCGCACGGGCATGGAAAGCACCAGCCCGTCCGACGTTCTCGACGGCGATCTTGACGAGTTCATGGAAGCCTCGCTCTCGCATCGCATCGAGGGCGGCGCTGGCCAGCCGGTGGCCGACATCGATTGATAGGACAACAGCGTAGGCCGGACAGGCCTTCGCTGTTTTCGAGATATCTCGAAGAGCATCGGAATATTCCGAAAACCGGATTCCACTTTTCCGGTCTGATGCCTGAGGTAACAAACCTTCAAACAAAAACCGCGCTGGCGCGTTATCGTCGATCTTCCACCAAGCAGGAGGTCGGCATGTCAGACATCATCCAGCGGAAACCGGTCATTCTCGGTCTCGGCCAGGGGCGCGGCTATGATTGCGGCGTGATGAGTGCGGTGTTCAAGGTCGATCGTTCGGAAGTTGGCGACCGATATTCGGTATCCGAGTGGTGGCTGGAACCGCAGTCGAAAGGGCCGGGCGCGCATTCTCATGCGGAGAACGACGAGTTGTTCTTCGTCATCCAGGGACAGCCCAGCATCCTGATCGGCGAGACTTGGTATGACTCTCCGGCAGGATCGTTCGTGATGGTGCCTGCGGGGATAACGCACGACTTCGAGAACCGGACCGCCGCCCGCGCCGGACTGCTCAACGTTTTCATACCCGGCGATTTCGAGAGCAAGATGCCGAGCATCGTCGAGTGGTTCCGGAACCAGAAGCCTTAACCTCTCGTTAACCATGTGAGCGCAACATTATTGCGCAGATGTCGGTGCCTGGGCTTCGGCATTACCCAGCGGTTTCTTGCGCCGGCGTAGGAATCACCCCACCATGCTCACGGGCTGGTGGGACTAAAAGCATTTATCGCCGGACGGGCATATCTGCGACTTATGATCCGGCGGCATGGGAAGAAACGTTCCAGGGGCGGGGCAAGTGCAAGCTTGGTCACTCGTTCAGCAGGACTTTTGCCATGCCAATGTTCACTCAACTCTCTCATGCGATACCACTTAACCGATCGCGCCACGGCCTTTTGCGCATGCTTCGACACGGCGCCGGGCTAGCAGCGCTGTTGTTTGTCGTCACCGTCGCAAACCCCGCTTCTGCGCACGACGCCAAATCCGGCTGGAGCTATCCCTTCGCCTGCTGCTCCGGCTACGATTGCCGTGAGGTGTCCGACAAGGCCATCAGCGAGCGCCCGGAAGGCTATGTCATCAACAACACCGGCGAGGTGGTGACCTATCACGACGCACGCGTCAAAAACTCGCCTGATGGTGAGTTCCACTGGTGCTCGGTGGCCGGCGCGAACGATTCGAAGACGATCTGCCTGTTCGTGCCGTCACGGTCCTATTGACGGAACCGTTCGGGAGCCATTGCCGAAACTTGGATTGAAGGCTCACGGAGCCGACAGCAGGCGCTAATTTAGAGAAAGAGGTAATTCCTCTTTGGCGGGATATTTGGTACTCAACACCGTCCAATTTCGGGCGGGGAGTAAATCATGTTTTTCAGAATTCATACGGTTGTGGCTGCCGCCGCAACCCTTTGTCTTGTTTCGACATTTTCTGCGCAGGCCGAGGACCTTGTCTTTACCCTCAAGAACGGCACGAATTCTGTGCTGTCGGAATTCTACACCTCGCCCGTGGGCGTCGGGGAGTGGGAAGAGGATGTCTTTGGCAGCGATGTCCTGAGCCCCGGCGAAAGCATCAGCATCACCATCGCTGATGGAAGAAGTGTCTGCGAATACGATATGCGATTCGAATTTACCGAGGAGTCCGACCTCGACACGACGACCGACAAAGCGGATCTTTGTGAACTTGGTGAGTATACGATCACCGAGTAACGTCGCGTTTCCGGACCTTGCCTTATTGGCAGGGTCCGTTCATTTCAGGATTCCGCATCCTGACGGAATGATGTCAGGATGGCTTGTCTAGGGTCGGGGGATTGGCGCTGGAGAAGGGATCAGTCATGACGATTATCGGCAGTTGTCACTGCAAGGCGACCGTGTTCGAAGTCAGCGAAGCACCTGACACGCTGACAAGCTGTACCTGTTCCTTCTGCTCCAAGCGCGGGTCGTTGTGGGCCTACTATCTGCCGTCGCAGTTCAAACTGAAGACGCCGCCCGAGAATGTTGCCGTTTATCAATGGGGCTCCAAGACGGTAAAGCACGGGTTCTGCGCCACCTGTGGCTGCGGCACATTCACCGAAACGCCGGACTGGAGTACGGGCTCGCCGGATTTCGACAATCCGAAGATAAGCGTCAATGCGCGCCTGTTCGACGATTTCGATCTCGGCGCGGTCGAGGTCGTGGTCATCGACGGCAAGAACCTCTGGTGATTGGTTCTTCCAATAGTCTGTCCAAACAGACTGCAACAAAGCGGTAAAAGCCATTTTGCCGCTCCGTTTTTTGCCGTATTTCATGTTACAACGACGCTGAAGGGCTGATGCGCGGGTGCGCGGGACGAAGTTTGGAGAGGGACGACCTGAATGACGAAAAAGATTATCGCCGTGCTCGCGGCTACGGCATTTCTCGGTGCGTGCACGACCGACCCCTATACGGGTGAGCAGAAGGTTTCGAACACGGCAGGCGGCGCGGCACTTGGTGCAGGCCTCGGCGCTCTGGCCGGCCTTGCCGTCGGCGGCAGCAAGAATGCGCAGCGCAATGCCGTGCTGATCGGCGCAGGCGTCGGTGCTCTGGCCGGTGGCGCCGTCGGCGCGACTATGGACCGCAACGAATCGGAACTGCGCGCTCAGCTTCAGGGCACTGGCGTCAGCGTCACCCGCGCCGGCGATCAGATCATCCTCAACATGCCGTCCGATATCACCTTCGGCATCGATCAGTCCGACATCAAGCCTGGCTTCTATCAGACACTGAATTCCGTGGCGCTGGTGCTCAAGAAGTACAACCAGACGCTGGTGGATGTCTTTGGCCATACCGATTCGACTGGCGGCGACCAGCACAATTTCGACCTGTCGCAGCGCCGCGCGCTGTCAGTCGCGAACTATCTCAACGCGCAGGGTGTCGATTCGCGCCGCTTCGCTGTTACCGGTTTCGGCAAGACGCGCCCGATCGCGTCCAACGATACGGCTGACGGCCGTGCGCAGAACCGCCGCGTCGAAATCCAGCTTTCGCCGCTCACCAGGTAGGCGAACGCAACCCGCGTAAAAATGAAAAAGCCCGCCGCAAAATTGCGGCGGGCTTTTTCATTGAGAGGGATCACGCTGCCTGACGGCAGCGAAGCGATCAGATCTTTACGGCAATCTTCATGAAGGCCGGCATGTCGTCGCCGAAGCCTATGGTGCCGTCATTGTCTTCATTGCGCTGGCGGGCATTGCGGTCGTCGCGCCGCGGCCTGTCATTGCGATCATCACGGCGAGGGCGCTCGGCATGGTCGCCGCGGACCTTGCGATCGGCATTCTCCGACTTGATTGTTTCCTTGCGGCTGTGGCGATCGTCATTGTCAGCGACAACGACTGGGGCCTCGACTTCCGGCTGCGGGTCATTCGCCGGCTTTTCAGCCGGGGCCTTGGCGTGGCGCTCGCCGCGAGGCTTGCGCTCACCTTCGTCCTTGCGGCCACGGCCACGCTGCTGACTGGCTCTGCCGCGACGCGGCGCTTCTTCGCCTTCGCTTTCCACGACGGTCGAAAGATCGCCGTCATGCCACTCGATCGGCTGGCCGATCAGGCGCTCGATAGCGTCGATGTATTTTGTGTCGGATCTGGTGGCGATGGTGAAGGATTTTCCCGAACGCCCGGCGCGGCCGGTGCGGCCGATGCGGTGGACATAGTCCTCAGCATGGATCGGAACGTCGAAATTGAAGACGTGGCTGACATCCGGAATGTCGAGGCCGCGTGCTGCGACATCGGAGGCGACGAGAAGCTTGAGCTTGCCTTCGCGGAAATTGGCCAGCATCTGCATGCGCGCACGCTGATCCATGTCGCCATGCAAGGCGCCGGCGTCAAAATCATATTTTATGAGCGAGCGGAAAAGCTCCGAGACTTCAATCTTGCGGTTGCAGAAGATGATGGCGTTCTTCAGCCCTTCTTCCTCAGCCTTGATCAGGTTGCGGAGAACTTCGCGCTTGTCCCACGGCTTCTTGCCGGACTTGACTAGCCGCTGCGTGATGTTGATTGCCGTGGACGCTGCCTTGGCGACTTCGACGCGAACAGGTGAATGCAGGAACTGCTCGGTCAGCTTGGTGATTTCGGGCGGCATGGTGGCCGAGAAAAACAGCGTCTGACGCGTGAAGGGGATCATTTCGCAGATGCGCTCGATGTCAGGAATGAAACCCATGTCGAGCATGCGATCGGCCTCGTCGATGACGAGGATTTCGACACCATTCAAAAGCAGCTTGCCGCGCTCGCGATGGTCGAGCAGGCGGCCGGGCGTGGCAATTAGAACATCAGCACCACGCTCGAGCTTCTTTTCCTGTTCGTCAAACGAGACACCGCCGATCAGCAAGGCGATGTTCAGTTTGTGATTTTTGCCGTACCTGACGAAATTCTCTTCGACCTGGGCTGCGAGTTCGCGCGTCGGTTCGAGGATCAGCGTGCGCGGCATGCGCGCCCGGGCACGGCCCTTTTCAAGGCGTGTCAGCATCGGCAGCACGAAGGATGCCGTCTTGCCGGTGCCCGTCTGGGCGATGCCGAGAATGTCCTTGCCTTGCAAGGCGTGCGGGATCGCGCCCGCCTGGATCGGCGTCGGCACTGTGTAGCCGGCGTCGGTAACGGCTGAAAGAACCTTCGGCGAAAGGCCGAGGTCTGCGAATGTCAACGCTTCTTGAGCGGTCTGGATGTCTGAGGACAAGTGTCTTGGCTGTCTTTGGCTGCTTGAAGGGCGCGCCCCCAAGGGACGCGGCAAACGCCTCGCGCTTGCACAATATGTCATCGCGTTACGGTTAGTGACACGATTTGTCAACACAAACAGGCACGAATGCCAGTTTGTTGACTGCCTTTACTTAATGGTCCAGGCGATTTTCCGCAATGGCGTCAGTAGCGGAATTGTTCGGCAAGAATTCTTTCGTTCCAGGAATGGTTCGGGTCGAACAGCAATGTTGCCGTCGCGTTTCGCGACTCCTGGATCGTAACCGACGTCACCGCCTTGACCTCGGTATGGTCGGCGGCGGCGTTCACCGGCCTTTTTCCGGCCTCCATGATGTCGAGCCGCACCACCGATTTGTTGGACAGAAGCGCACCGCGCCAGCGGCGCGGGCGAAACGGGCTCACCGGCGTCAGGGCAAGCAGCGGCGCGTCCAGCGGCAGGATAGGGCCGTGGGCCGACAGGTTGTATGCGGTGGAGCCTGCGGGCGTCGCGATCATCACGCCGTCGCAGCTCAACTCTTCCAGGCGTACATGATCGTCGATCGTAATGCGGATCTTGGCCGTCTGGTAGGATTGACGCCACAGCGCGACTTCATTGATCGCCAGCGCCGAGATCATTTCTCCCTCGGAGGTGATGGCCTGCATCTCCAGCGGGCGGATGGTTTCGGAGACGGCGGCAGCCAGGCGCTCGGGCAGGGCATCTTCCCTGTACTCGTTCATCAGGAAGCCGATTGTGCCCCGGTTCATGCCATAGACCTGCTTGCCGGTGCTCATCGTCTCGCGCAGCGTCTGCAGCAGGAAGCCATCGCCTCCGAGCGCGACGATCACATCCGCGTCGGCGAGGGGCGTGTTGCCGTAGCGCTGGGACAGGCGTGCCGCCGCCTTTTCGGCGTCGGGCGCGTCCGAAGATATGAACGCAAAGGTCTCGCGGGCTTTGTGTGCTGGTGCCAGTGTCTTGTCCTCGGCTCGATGGCCGTGCCGAGGTAGCATGCCGCTTTGCCGCTGCAAAGGCGGGACATGGCGTATTGCGTGAGGAAGTGTCTGAGCCTTAACCGCGGAGCGCCTTGCGAAGCTTGTCGAAGTCAGTCCAGGGGTCGGCGGCTTTCAAGGCTTTCTCCAGCGCTTTTCCGCCAATCGAAAAATCGGCCGGACCAACCCCGTTTTCGACAGCCGGCCAGGTTACAGGCACGGAAACGGTTGCGTTCGGTTTTACCCGGCTTGAATAGGGCGCCACGGTTGTGGAGCCGCGGGCATTGCGCAGATAGTCGATGAAGATGCGGCCCGTGCGCGCTTTCTTGGACAATGTCGCTGTGTATTTGTCGGGGGCGCTCTGTTCCATCGCCTCAGCAAAGTCATGGGCGAAGGTTTTTACCGTCTTCCAGTCAGCTTTCGGCTTCAGCGGCACGATGACATGAAAACCCTTGCCGCCTGAGGTCTTGACGACATTGGGCAGGCCGAGTTCATCGAGGCGGCGTCTGACGTCGAGCGTTGCGGCTTGAACGTCATTGATGTCCAGCCCTTCGTCAGGATCGAGGTCGAATACGATCTGGTCGGGCATATCGATCGCGTCGATCATGCATCCCCAGATATGGATTTCCACGACACCAAGTTGAACGAGTGCTGCCACACCGTTGAAATCCTTGATGTAAAGAAGTTCCTCGCCGTCTTCCGGATCGGCCATTTTCGCTATGGCTTCATGCATGCCCGGCGAGGCGTGTTTCTGGAAAAAGCGCTGCTTGCCAGCGACGCCATCGGGTGCGCGCACCAAGGCGAGAGGACGATTGACGACGAACCGTTCCATGCGCGACCAAACCGCCCCGTAGTGGTCGAGTAGCCCTTGCTTGGTCACCCCGGCTTCGGGCCAGAGCAGCTTGTCGGGATGGGAAAGATCCATTTGCGTCCCTCCTTGCCTGCCGGGGCATTCGCCCTTGGCAGCCTGAACGCCAGTATGACACGTTCGTTCCTGTTTTGCCGCAGAGGCATCATACTGGAAACTGCTGGCCGGAACCGGTCAGGAGAGTTTTGACTTTACTGACGCAACAAATGTGATAACCGGAGCGCGCGTGCCCTTGTAGCTCAGTTGGTAGAGCACCTGATTTGTAATCAGGGGGTCGGCGGTTCGAGTCCGTCCGGGGGCACCAGCCTGAATTCACGATCAGCTTAACGTCCGCAAGCCTGCATCTGGGCTGCATATTTCATAGCCATGTTGGCGGCGCGGCGCGCGGCCTGCTGGGCTTGGGCGTTGGTGCGTCCAAGGCCTTTCGAATAACCGGCGTGGCCGAGATAATAGGCGAGATAGAGATTGTAGGTGTCGTTCAGCGCGATGCCGTTCACCTTGTTGCTCTTGGCATGATACCAGCCGATGAAATGGATGGCGTCGGCGAAGTCGTTTCTGCGCGCATACCAGCGCCCTGTTTCGGACTGGTAGCGGGTCCAGGTGCCGTCCAGCGCTTGCGAATAGCCAAAGGCGGTCGAGGCGCGTTTCCATGGGATGAAGCCGAGCAATTTGGTGCGCGGCGGTTTGGCCCGCGCGTTGAAGCCGGACTCCGTGTAGACGGTCGCCATCAGGATGGGGACGGGAACGCCGAATTCGCGTTCGGTGCTTTTGGCCGCACCATGCCAGCTGTTGAACCAGCCATCCCGCTGGTCGAACACCGCACAGACGTCGTTGATGCGCGTCGGCGCGGTTGCACAACTCCCAAGCATCAGGAGCGCTACGATGAACAGGGCGCGCCGCATGAAACCTCGCTTTCAGCGAGTCTGTTAGTCGTTAAGATTTAAGTAAAATTTAACGAGCGGCTTTTCGGGGAGCTGGATGATTCCGGTCCAGTGTGGCGCCGGCCTTCAATCCACCCCCAAAGCTTCCCATATTCCTGTTGCTGTATGGGTCTTTCTGGAGGTGAGGGATGATCCGTTTTGTCGTCATTGCCCTGGTGGCACTTTTGATCTGGTTCCTGCTGGTGACGCTGGTCAGGCATCTCAAGGGAGCCAGCGTAGACTGGACCGGACTGACGGCTGCGGTGGCCTTCGTGGTGCTGGCATTTTACCTGCGGCATGTGACGGGTATGGGCTGACCGGTCAGTCCCGTTTGTTTGCCGCCGGGTTTTCCCCACCGATCATCTTCGTGATCTCCAGGGCCGCTTCCTGAACGAGTGGTCCGATCTGCGCCAGCCGCTCGGGCGTGACACGAACAGTCGGCCCGGACACCGACACACCGCCGACCGGTTCGCCGAACTCGTTGAAGATCGCCGCTGCAATGCAGCGCATGCCGGGATGGCGTTCCTCGTCGTCGACAGACCAGCCGCGGGTCCTGATTTCATCTAGGTCGCGCGTAAGGGCAGGGGCATTGGCCAGCGTTTTCGGCGTATAGGCCTCGAGCCCGGCCTTGCGGATGATCACTGCCACCCGTTCCGGCGCCAGATGCGCCAGGATCGCCTTGCCGATGCCCGAGGCGTGAAACGAGCTGCGCGTACCCGGCCGGAAGAAGGCACGGATCGCCTGATGCGTCTCGACCTGGCTGACGAACACCACGCAATCATCCTCGGCGACGCCGAGATTCGCCGTCTCGCCGGTTCTTTCCATGAGATCCTGCATGACGACGCGGGCGCGATCCACCAGCTTGCGCCGGCGCAGAAAGGCCGAACCCATGCGGTAGGTCTCGACGCCGATCGACCAGAGCTGCTCGGTCTTCTCGAACTCGACCATGCCGTGGCTTTCGAGCGTGGTCAGCATGCGATAGGCCGTCGAAGGCGCGAGGCCGGAACTTGCCGCGACTTCGCTCAGCGACAGGCCGTTACCCTCTGCAACGAGGGCGAGAATGCGCAGCGCCCGGTCGAGTGCCTGCACCGGTCCGCTGTCGGCGGGCGCATTGAAGGAGCGCGGACGCCCGCGCTGGCGCTTTTCGGCTGTTTCCATCGGTTCGCTCCACGTAACGAATTTCTGGAGGCAGAATAAAAAAATATTTCACGAATTGGCAAATGGAACCAGAGCCGGCAGGAAGAGTACGCAACGTCGAGCACCTAAGAGCGCAATCAGCCCTTCAAAAACTTCCGCGCCGCATAAAGGCTCACCGCCGCTGCGTTCGACACGTTGAGCGAGCGGATGGCGCCCGGCATGTCGAGGCGGGCAAGCGTCGTGACCGTTTCGCGCGTCTTCTGGCGCAGGCCCTTGCCTTCGGCTCCTAGGACAAGCGCGATTTTTTGCGCGTCAAAGGATTTTTCCAGTTCCGCCGGTCCTTCCGAATCGAGGCCGATGGTCTGGAAGCCGGCTTCGTGCAACTGGCCCAAGGCGTCGGCGAGATTTTTCACTTCGATCATGTCGATGTGTTCCAGCGCGCCGGAGGCAGACTTTGCCAGCACGCCCGATTCGTGCGGGCTGTGGCGCTGTGTCGTGATCAGCGCGCCGGCGCCAAAGGCCACGGCCGAGCGGATGATCGCGCCGACATTGTGCGGGTCGGTGACCTGGTCGAGCACCAGCACCAGCGGCGTGTCGCCCAGCGCGTTGAGCGCCTTGGGCTTCAGTGGTGCGGTCTCGATCAGCACGCCCTGATGGACGGCGTCGCTTCCAGTGATCTTGTCGATATCGCGCGGCTCGACGATTTCCACAGGAAAGGGCAAGGCGTTGGCATCCGCGATCTCCAGCCGTTCCAGAGCATTGCGCGTCACCAGCATGTGGCTGATCTTGCGGCGCGGATTGTCGATCGCGGCACGCACCGTATGCAGCCCGTAGAGCCGCAAGGCGCCGTCAGGTGCTGCTTCGCCCGGTGGGACGTTCGGTTTGGGCCGGAAAGTCGGTTGGCCGCCACTCTTCTGGTCGCGATAGGCGCGCCTGAGATTGGCGTAATGGGTGTCTTTCGGTGTTTTTGATTTTTTATCGTCGGTCATAAGCGTTCTATAACGGTGCGTTTTCCTTTTGGATATGGCGGCGGCGTGAGGGCATTGCGAATTTCGTTCTGAAATCTCGGACAGTGCGGTTGACAGTGTTTTGCCTTGCCGCCATAAGGCGCTTCGCAGGTTGGCGGGCAGGGAAGTTACCTGGCTGACAATCCGCAGAATGCCTCGTTGCAAGGCTCCTGGCAGCAGTTTGGAGAGGTGCCCGAGTGGTTAAAGGGGACGGACTGTAAATCCGTTGACTTAGTCTACGTTGGTTCGAATCCAACCCTCTCCACCACTGCCGGCCCGGAAGCCTTGAATATAAGACGCGGGTATAGCTCAATGGTAGAGCAGCAGCCTTCCAAGCTGAATACGCGGGTTCGATTCCCGCTACCCGCTCCAGAATGACCCACCCAAGACCTGCGACCAACGAATAATCTGCATGAATTCGCCTCTGGCGATTTCGAGCCGAATTTCCGGCCGTGCCGGCTCTAGCGCCGCCGCTCTGGCGCGCCAGCCTGTCATCGGCTGTGCCATTTCGGGAAGAAAATCCTGGCATCAGTCCTGCATGGTATTGCTTGCCGGCAATAGCCGGCCCTGATCGTGTCTCATACTGATCAGGGATGTGAAGGCTCGCCGGGCAGGGGCGGGGGCTCTTACCCCGGCGAGCTTCCCACGCCAGCACGCGTTTCCGCCGCCCGCTGGTTGGCCTTGCCTTGCCGTGACGTTCCTATCTTGCCACGTGTAATCTGCGCCCCATATCTCCTGGAGATAGAAACGCAGGAGATGCTGCCATGTCTGCGAAGACTTTGTTCGTTGCCGCCGCGATCGGCATTTCCGGCCTGGCCCTGAGCGGCTGTGTCGAGACCGGGGCCTATTATGACGATGGCTATTACGACAGAGGCCCGTATGACGGCGGCGGCTATTATGGCGGCGGCGGGTACTATGGCGGTGGTGTGATCTACGAGGACGGCGGCTATTATCGTCGCGATCATCGCAGGCATCGTCCACACTACGGCAATCCCGGCAGGCCGCGCCCGCCTATGGTGGGTGGCGGGCGTCCAACGATCGTCGGTGGCGGGAGCGGCGGGCGGCCCGATGTCGGGTCGCGTCCACCGAGACCCAATCCGGGGGGCGGCAGACCTGACATCCGGCCAAGCCCGGTGCCGAGTGGCCAGCCGATGCCTGCAGTGCTGCGGCCGGACTATCACGGTCGCTAGGTTCTAGAGGCCGCTTTTCAGCGGCCTGATCGAGCAGGTCAGGCGACGGCGTGAGTGTAGCGTACGCCCTCGTGTGGTGCCCCTTTGAATTGTGGCGGGGCATACCTATATCGGCTTCAACACTGAAATCGGAGCGGCCGTCCCGACTAGATCGCCGTGCGTCCATTCGGACGCACAAAGGACGATCCAGCACTTTGAATGAGCATCGGAATATTCCGAAAACCGGCTTCCACTTTTCGGTCCGATGCTCTGGGTCGGCATCGAAAGGTCAAAAGACTCTTGTGTTTTTTGGCCTTTGTCGCTAATCGCCCCGAATTCGAACCCAAACCGAAGCACAGCCGCCAAGGAAAATATCAATGGCTAAGAGTAAATTTGAGCGCAACAAGCCGCATGTGAACATTGGCACGATTGGTCACGTTGACCATGGCAAGACGTCATTGACGGCTGCGATCACGAAGTATTTTGGCGAATACAAGGCGTATGACCAGATCGACGCTGCTCCCGAGGAGAAGGCGCGCGGCATCACGATCTCGACGGCGCACGTTGAGTACGAGACGCCGAACCGTCACTATGCTCACGTCGACTGCCCCGGCCACGCCGACTATGTGAAGAACATGATCACCGGTGCTGCCCAGATGGACGGCGCGATCCTGGTTGTTTCGGCAGCTGACGGCCCGATGCCGCAGACCCGCGAGCACATCCTGCTCGCCCGTCAGGTCGGCGTGCCTTCGATCGTGGTGTTCCTGAACAAGGTCGACCAGGTCGATGACGCCGAGTTGCTCGAACTGGTCGAGCTGGAAGTTCGCGAGCTTCTGTCGAAGAACGAATTCCCGGGCGACGACATTCCGATCGTCAAGGGTTCGGCTCTGGCTGCTCTGGAAGATTCGGACAAGAAGATCGGTGAAGACGCGATCCGTGAGCTGATGGCAGCGGTTGACGCCTACATCCCGACGCCTGAGCGTCCGATCGACCAGCCGTTCCTGATGCCGATCGAAGACGTGTTCTCGATCTCGGGCCGTGGCACGGTCGTGACCGGCCGCGTCGAGCGCGGCATCGTCAAGGTTGGCGAAGAACTCGAGATCGTCGGCATTCGCGCGACGTCGAAGACGACCTGCACGGGCGTCGAGATGTTCCGCAAGCTGCTCGACCAGGGTCAGGCCGGCGACAACATCGGCGCGCTGCTGCGTGGCGTCGACCGTGAAGGTGTGGAGCGCGGCCAGGTTCTGGCCAAGCCGGGTTCGGTCAAGCCGCACAAGAAGTTCAAGGCTGAAGCCTACATCCTGACCAAGGAAGAGGGTGGCCGTCATACGCCGTTCTTCACCAACTACCGTCCGCAGTTCTATTTCCGCACGACGGACGTGACGGGCATCGTGCAGTTGGCCGAAGGCACCGAAATGGTGATGCCGGGCGACAATGTGACGGTCGATGTCGAACTGATCGTGCCGATCGCGATGGAAGAGAAGCTGCGCTTCGCCATCCGTGAAGGCGGCCGCACCGTCGGTGCCGGCGTCGTCGTCACCATCGTCGAATAATACCGCAAACATCCGTTTGTCAGGAAAGGGCGGCTTCGGCCGCCCTTTCTCTTTTAAAGCGCCATCGTCATTCCCATATGCTGCTTCCGCGAGCGAGGAGATTGCGATGACGAAGGACGTGCCGACGCTTTACGAATGGGCAGGCGGAGCCGAAGTGCTCAATCGTCTGACCGACACCTTCTACGGTAAGGTTCTGGCCGACCCGCTTCTGGAGCCTGTCTTTCGGCATATGTCGGGCGATCATCCCGCCCACGTCGCAGCCTTCATCGGCGAGGTGTTTGGCGGGCCGTCCGTCTATAGCGAGAAGCTCGGTGGTCACGCGGCGATGATAAAGCATCACCTTGGCCGCCATCTGACGGAAGAGCAGCGCCGGCGATGGATCGCGCTGATTCTCGATTCGGCGGACGAGGTTGGATTGCCCGACGATCCCGAGTTCCGCTCGGCACTGGTCGCCTATCTCGAATGGGGCACGCGGCTGGCCAAATTAAATTCGCAGGATGGCGCATCGCCCGAGCTCAACGAGCCTATGCCGAAATGGGGCTGGGGCGTTCCCGGTGGGCCTTATCAACCACCTTCCGCGAATTGAGACGTTCGAAAACCATTCTCGGCTCTTGAAACGCAGGCATCTTTGTGAAATGAAGCAGCCGCGATAGGGGTATAGCTCAGTTGGTAGAGCGGCGGTCTCCAAAACCGCAGGTCGCAGGTTCGAGCCCTGCTGCCCCTGCCAGCAACGCAGACCTTACGGTCGCGAATTGTCGACATAGCCGTTGACGGGACGATTGGATGGTTCCGGCAAAGGGCGTTTGGCAGGTAAGACGGATTTTAGGCACTTGCATGTGTCGGGAATCGGTTTTATGTAGACACAACGGACACGCGGCGCGTGGAGCTGAACGATCGGCTTTACGCGCCCGAAATGCATGGGCGGAATATCGGCGCTGATTCGCGACGGATTTCGGTACCAGGCAAAGGCAGCTCCCGGCCAACGGGAACATCCAAGAGGCTCGGGTCTTTCCGGGTCTTCGAAAGCAGAGCGGCAAATGGCGTCAAAAACCACCAATCCTTTCACCTTCCTGCAGCAGGTAAGGTCGGAGACGGCAAAGGTGACTTGGCCGTCGCGTCGCGAAACGGTGATCTCGACGATCATGGTTCTCGTGTTCGCGGTGATTGCGATGATCTTTTTCTTCGCTGCCGATCAGTTAATGGCTCTCGGTGTCGAGTTGATCCTCGGCATCGGCCGCTGAATACCGGCGAATACGGAGAAGTTTTGAGATGACTGCGCGGTGGTACATCGTCCACGCTTACTCGAATTTCGAGAAGAAGGTCGCCGAGGATATTGTCAACAAGGCCAAGCAGAAGGGCCTGAGCGACCAGATCGAGCAGATCGTCGTGCCGACCGAAAAGGTCGTGGAAGTGCGTCGCGGCCGCAAGGTCGATGCCGAGCGCAAGTTCTTTCCGGGCTATGTGCTGCTCAAGGCGCATCTCACGGATGCCGTGTTCTCGCTCGTGAAGAATACGCCGAAGGTCACGGGTTTTCTCGGTGACTCGAAGCCGGTGCCGATTACGGAAGCTGAAGCTCAGCGCATCCTGAACCAGGTTCAGGAAGGCGTCGAGCGGCCGAAGCCGTCGGTTACCTTCGAGATCGGCGAAGCCATTCGCGTCTCGGACGGGCCTTTCGCCTCGTTCAACGGTTTCGTCCAGGAAGTGGACGAGGAGCGGGCGCGGCTCAAGGTGGAAGTTTCGATCTTCGGGCGCGCTGTGCCTGTCGATCTCGAATTCGGACAGGTCGAAAAAGGCTGATCCGGGCGCTCGTTGCCGGTTTCGGTAACGGGCAGGCGGCGGACGCAAGTCTGTTGTCGAGGCGGTGGGAGGAAGAGGTGGCTTTAGCCGGCCGTGGTCTTCCGAACCACCAAACTGCAACCGCCGGAATATTCCGGCTTTGAAACAAGGCAGAGAGAATGGCTAAGAAAATTGCAGGCCAGCTCAAGCTTCAGGTCTCCGCGGGATCGGCAACGCCGTCGCCCCCGATCGGCCCTGCGCTTGGTCAGCGTGGCATTAACATCATGGAATTCTGCAAGGCGTTCAACGCGCAGACGCAGGAAATGGAAAAGGGTTCGCCCGTTCCGGTCGTCATTACGTACTATCAGGACAAGTCGTTCACCTTCGTCATGAAGACGCCGCCGGTGTCCTACTTCCTGAAGAAGGCCGCTGGCCTGAAGTCGGGTTCCAAGGAGCCGGGCAAGGTCGGTGCAGGCAAGATCAGCCGCGACAAGGTGCGCGAGATCGCCGAAGCCAAGATGAAGGACCTGAACGCGAACGACGTGGAAGCGGCGATGCGCATGGTCGAAGGTTCCGCCCGCTCGATGGGCCTGGAAGTGGTGGGCTGAGATCATGGCAAAGATTGCAAAGCGCGTAGCCAAGTCCCGCGAGGGCATCGACGTCAACAAGGCTTACGGCCTGGGTGAGGCGATCCAGCTTCTCAAGGACCGTTCCACCGTCAAGTTCGACGAGACCATCGAAATCTCGATGAATCTCGGCGTCGATCCGCGTCATGCCGACCAGATGGTCCGCGGCGTCGTCAACCTGCCGAACGGCACGGGTCGCACGGTTCGCGTCGCGGTGTTCGCCAAGGATGCGAAGGCTGATGAAGCCCGCGCCGCCGGCGCTGACATCGTCGGTGCGGAAGATCTCGTCGAGATCGTCCAGAAGGGCACGATCGATTTCGATCGCTGCATTGCCACGCCGGACATGATGCCGCTGGTTGGTCGTCTCGGTAAGGTCCTCGGACCCCGCGGCATGATGCCGAACCCGAAGGTCGGCACTGTGACCATGGACATCGCCGCCGCCGTCAAGGCGTCCAAGGGCGGTGCGGTCGAGTTCCGCGTGGAAAAGGCCGGCATCATTCATGGCGGCGTCGGCAAGGTTTCCTTCGACGTCAAGGCGCTGGAAGAAAACATCCGTGCCTTCGCCGATGCGGTCAACAAGGCCAAGCCGGCTGGCGCCAAGGGCGTCTACGTCAAGAAGGTGTCCGTCACCTCGACGATGGGCCCCGGCCTGAAGGTCGATCTCTCGACCCTCGCCACGGCTTGATCGATTGAATTGGGGTCAGGCTGTAATGGCCTGATTCCCTGAAGAATTCCGGGTCTTAACCGACCCGGATCCGAAGGCGGGAAACCGCTTTCGGAAATCCTGTCCGAGATTGCAGGCGGCTCGCCTTAATTCATATGGGCCTGCATGAGACGGGTGAAGACCCGACAACGGAGCGAACGCTCCAATGAAAGGTTCGAACCGTGTTTGCCTTTTGTCTGCACACCGGCGTGCTGGTGTGGCGATAAGGGGGGCAGGATCCTCGAACGCCGTTCGGGAGATCTGGAATTTCTGGATAGCCCGCCCGGCAAAAGGCAACCCCGGCAGTCATTTCACAGTGAGATGGCTGTCAACTGGAGATAGGCAGTGGACAGAGCGGAAAAACGCGAACTCGTCACGGGCCTGAATGAAGCGTTCTCGAACGCCGGTTCAGTCGTCGTGGCCCACTATGCCGGTATTACCGTTGCGCAGATGAACGATCTTCGTTCGAAAATGCGCGCAGCCGGTGGCACCGTCAAAGTCGCGAAGAACCGCCTCGCCAAAATCGCTCTTCAGGGCACGGAATCCGAAAGCATCATCGACCTGTTCACCGGACAGACGCTGATTGCCTATTCGGAAGATCCAATTGCCGCGCCGAAGGTCGCGTCCGATTTCGCCAAGGGCAATGACAAGCTTGTCATTCTCGGCGGCTCGATGGGCACGACCGCACTCAACGCCGACGGTGTGAAGGCTCTTGCCACACTCCCGTCGCTCGATGAGCTGCGCGCACGTCTGGTTGGCATGATCGCCACCCCGGCTACCAGGATCGCCCAGGTCGTCAACGCACCGGCAGCTCAGCTTGCCCGCGTGTTTGGCGCCTATGCCCGGAAGGACGAGGCGGCATGAGGTTGTTCCTCGCTGTCATCAACATTTGTTCGAACTTTGAAGGAAACTAAAAATGACTGATCTCACCAAGATCGTAGACGACCTTTCGAAGCTGACCGTCCTCGAGGCGGCCGAGCTGTCGAAGCTTCTGGAAGAAAAGTGGGGCGTTTCGGCTGCGGCTCCCGTGGCTGTTGCTGCTGCTGGCGGCGGTGCCGCTGCTGCTGCTCCGGTTGAAGAGAAGACCGAATTCGACGTCGTTCTCGTCGACGCCGGCGCTCAGAAGATCAACGTGATCAAGGAAGTGCGTGCGATCACCGGTCTCGGCCTCAAGGAAGCCAAGGACCTGGTGGAAGCCGCTCCGAAGCCGGTCAAGGAAGCCGTCAACAAGGCGGACGCCGACAAGATCAAGGCTCAGCTCGAAGCAGCTGGCGCCAAGGTCGAACTGAAGTAAGCGTTACGGCTTTCGGCGGACGGTTTTGCCGTCCGCCGATCCCGCGTGACGTGAAAGCGTTTGGAGAACCTCTTTCCTGAAGGCCGGAAACGGCTTTCAGGAAACGGGTTTTCACCCGTTTCAGATGGACCGCCGGCGGAAGGCGGTCATGTATTGCAAGGCGCGAGATGCAGCGCGCCCCAAGAGAGGCAGCAAGGAGCGACGATGGCCCAGACCCAGACTTTCAATGGCCGCAGACGCGTACGCAAATTCTTCGGGAATATTCCGGAAGTTGCGGAGATGCCGAACCTGATCGAGGTTCAGAAGGCATCTTATGACCAGTTCCTGATGGTGGACGAGCCCAAGGGCGGCCGTCCTGACGAAGGACTGCAGGCCGTTTTCAAGTCGGTCTTCCCGATCTCGGACTTTTCCGGCGCATCGATGCTGGAATTCGTCAAATACGAGTTCGAGGCACCGAAATTCGACGTTGACGAATGCCGTCAGCGCGACCTGACCTATGCAGCGCCGCTGAAGGTGACGCTGCGCCTTATCGTGTTCGATATCGACGAGGATACCGGCTCCAAGTCCATCAAGGACATCAAGGAGCAGGACGTCTACATGGGCGACATGCCGCTCATGACGCTCAACGGCACCTTCATCATCAACGGCACCGAGCGCGTCATCGTTTCGCAGATGCACCGTTCGCCGGGCGTCTTCTTCGACCACGACAAGGGCAAGTCGCACTCGTCGGGCAAGCTTCTGTTTGCCGCGCGCGTCATTCCCTATCGCGGTTCGTGGCTCGACATCGAGTTCGACTCGAAGGACGTCGTTCACGCTCGTATCGACCGCCGCCGCAAGATTCCGGTGACGTCGCTGCTGATGGCGCTTGGCATGGACGGTGAAGAGATCCTCTCCACCTTCTACAACAAGATCGAATACAAGCAGTCGGGCGATCATTGGCGCATTCCCTTCACCGTGGATCGTTTCCGCGGCCTGAAGGCTGTCGATGACCTGGTCGATGCCGACACCGGCGAAATCGTCGTCGAAGCCGGCAAGAAGATCACTGCGCGTCAGGCCAAGCAGCTTGCTGACAAGGGTCTCAAGGCCATCAAGGCGACGCAGGATGATCTCTACGGCAGCTATCTGGCTGAAGACGTGGTGGATTTTGCTACCGGCGAGATCTTCCTCGAAGCCGGCGACGAGATCGACGAGAAGACCCTCAAGGTTCTTCTCTCGACGGGCGCGGAAGAATTCACCGTTCTCGACATCGATCACATCAATGTCGGCGGCTATATCCGCAACACGCTCACCGTCGACAAGAACGAGAGCCGCCAGGACGCGCTATTCGACATCTACCGCGTCATGCGTCCGGGCGAGCCGCCCACCATCGACACTGCCGAAGCGATGTTCAATTCGCTGTTCTTCGACTCCGACCGCTACGACCTTTCGGCCGTCGGCCGCGTCAAGATGAACATGCGTCTCGACCTGAAGGCCGAGGACACCGTGCGCGTGCTGCGCAAGGAAGACATCCTCGCCGTGGTCAAGACGCTGGTCGAACTGCGCGACGGCAAGGGCGAGATCGACGACATCGACAATCTCGGCAACCGCCGCGTGCGTTCGGTCGGCGAGCTGATGGAAAACCAGTACCGCGTCGGCCTGCTCCGCATGGAGCGTGCGATCAAGGAGCGTATGTCCTCGATCGAGATCGACACGGTCATGCCGCAGGACCTGATCAACGCCAAGCCGGCGGCTGCCGCCGTGCGCGAGTTCTTCGGTTCCTCGCAGCTGTCGCAGTTCATGGATCAGACCAACCCGCTGTCGGAGATCACCCACAAGCGTCGTCTTTCGGCGCTTGGACCCGGTGGTCTGACCCGCGAGCGCGCCGGCTTCGAAGTGCGCGACGTGCACCCGACGCATTACGGCCGCATCTGCCCGATTGAAACGCCGGAAGGCCCGAATATCGGCCTGATCAACTCGCTGGCGACGTTTGCGCGCGTCAACAAGTACGGCTTCATCGAGACGCCTTACCGCAAGATCGTGGACGGCAAGGTGACGCTGGACGTCAGCTACCTCTCGGCGATGGAAGAGTCGAAGCACTATGTCGCGCAGGCCAACGCCTTGCTCGACAAGAACGGCGGTTTCGTCGACGAATTCGTCATTTGCCGTCATGCCGGCGAAGTGATGATGGCGCCGCGCGAAAACGTCGATCTCATGGACGTTTCGCCGAAGCAGCTTGTTTCGGTAGCCGCGGCGCTCATCCCGTTCCTTGAAAACGACGACGCCAACCGCGCTCTGATGGGCTCGAACATGCAGCGTCAGGCCGTGCCTCTGGTGCGCGCCGAAGCGCCGTTCGTCGGCACCGGCATGGAGCCGATCGTCGCCCGTGACTCAGGCGCTGCCATCGGCGCCCGTCGCGGCGGCATCGTCGACCAGGTCGATGCGACGCGTATCGTCATCCGCGCAACGGAAGATCTCGATCCGGGCAAATCCGGTGTCGATATCTACCGGCTGATGAAGTTCCAGCGTTCGAACCAGAACACCTGCATCAACCAGCGTCCGCTGGTTCGCATGGGCGATCACGTCAACAAGGGCGACATCATTGCCGACGGTCCTTCGACCGATCTCGGCGATCTGGCGCTCGGCCGCAACGTGCTCGTCGCGTTCATGCCGTGGAATGGCTACAACTACGAGGACTCGATCCTGCTCTCCGAGCGTATCGTGGCCGACGACGTCTTCACCTCGATCCACATCGAGGAGTTCGAGGTCATGGCCCGCGATACCAAGCTTGGGCCGGAGGAAATCACGCGCGACATTCCGAACGTTTCGGAAGAAGCGCTGAAGAACCTCGACGAAGCCGGCATCGTCTATATCGGCGCAGAAGTGCTGCCGGGCGACATCCTGGTCGGCAAGATCACGCCGAAGGGCGAAAGCCCGATGACGCCGGAAGAAAAGCTTCTGCGCGCCATCTTTGGCGAGAAGGCTTCGGACGTACGTGACACCTCTATGCGCATGCCGCCCGGAACCTACGGCACGGTCGTCGAAGTCCGCGTGTTCAACCGCCACGGCGTCGAAAAAGACGAACGTGCAATGGCGATCGAGCGCGAGGAAATCGAACGTCTGGCCAAGGACCGTGACGACGAGCAGGCGATCCTCGACCGCAACGTCTATAGCCGCCTGAGCGACGTGCTCATCGGCAAGGACGCGATTGCCGGACCGAAGGGCTTCAAGAAGGGCTCGAGCGTCGGCAAGGACACGCTGGAAGAGTATCCGCGTTCGCAGTGGTGGCAGTTTGCCGTCGAGGACGAGAAGCAGCAGAGCGAACTCGAAGCTCTGCGCGGCCAGTACGACGATTCCAAGAAGGCGCTCGAACAGCGCTTCATGGACAAGGTCGAGAAGGTGCAGCGCGGCGACGAGATGCCGCCCGGCGTCATGAAGATGGTCAAGGTCTTCGTGGCCGTGAAGCGCAAGATGCAGCCCGGCGACAAGATGGCCGGCCGTCACGGCAACAAGGGTGTCGTGTCGCGGATCGTTCCGGTCGAGGACATGCCGTTCCTCGAGGACGGCACGCATGCGGATATCGTGCTCAACCCGCTGGGTGTGCCGAGCCGTATGAATGTCGGCCAGATTCTGGAAACGCATCTCGGCTGGGCTTGCGCCGGCATGGGCAGGAAGATCGGCGATCTGATCGAGGCCTACAAGGCTGGTGGTAACGCCAACATCAAGCCTCTGCGGGACGAGATCGAGCACCTGATCCCGGACAACGACCGCAACGAGCCGGTTCGCCAGTTCGACGACGAGTCCATCGTTCGCCTCGGCGAGCAGATGAGGCGCGGCGTCTCCATTGCGACCCCGGTGTTCGATGGCGCGCATGAAGTCCACATCAACGAGATGCTGGAAACTGCGGGCCTTCATTCAAGCGGTCAGTCGCAGCTCTATGACGGGCGTACCGGCGAGCCGTTCGATCGCAAGGTGACGATGGGCTATATCTATATGCTCAAGCTTCACCATCTCGTGGACGACAAGATTCACGCGCGTTCGATCGGACCGTACTCGCTCGTTACCCAGCAGCCGCTGGGCGGCAAGGCGCAGTTCGGTGGCCAGCGCTTCGGCGAAATGGAGGTCTGGGCGCTCGAAGCTTACGGCGCCGCCTACACGCTGCAGGAAATGCTGACCGTGAAGTCGGACGACGTGGCAGGCCGTACCAAGGTCTACGAGGCGATCGTGCGTGGCGACGACTCCTTCGAGGCAGGCATTCCGGAGAGCTTCAACGTTCTCGTCAAGGAAATGCGCTCGCTGGGTCTCAACGTCGAACTGGAAAACACCAGGATCGACGAGCAGCCGACGCGTCTGCCTGACGCTGCCGAATAGGCGAATAAGGCGAATCGCGGAGCGCGAATGCGCTCTGCGGTTCGCCGACAAATTCATGCGGCCGCAAGATCGGCCGCTCGTACGGATCCGGTGACGCCAGCGAAGCGGCGGCGATCGAGCGGATCACCCAAGGGGCTAAATCGCCCGGTAATATTCGAATAGGGGCCTTCGGTCCCGAGAAGGAGAACGGCATGAACCAAGAGGTCATGAATCTCTTCAACAACAACGCCCCGGCGCAGGTGTTCGATTCCATCCGGATTTCGCTCGCCAGCCCGGAAAAGATCCTGTCCTGGTCGTTCGGCGAGATCAAGAAGCCGGAGACGATCAACTACCGCACGTTCAAGCCGGAACGCGACGGTCTGTTCTGCGCGCGCATTTTCGGGCCGATCAAGGACTATGAGTGCCTGTGCGGCAAGTACAAGCGCATGAAGTACAAGGGCGTCATCTGCGAAAAGTGCGGCGTTGAAGTCACGCTGTCGCGCGTTCGCCGCGAGCGCATGGGCCATATCGAGCTCGCAGCACCCGTCGCCCACATCTGGTTCCTGAAGTCGCTGCCTTCGCGTATCGGCACGCTGCTCGACATGACGCTCAAGGATATCGAGCGCGTTCTCTATTTCGAGAACTACATCGTCACCGAGCCGGGCCTGACGGCGCTTAAGGAAAACCAGCTTCTTTCCGAAGAAGAATACATGATCGCCGTCGACGAGTATGGCGAGGACCAGTTCACCGCCATGATCGGCGCTGAGGCCATCCATGACCTTCTGGCCGGTATGGACCTGGAGAAGATCGCGGGCGACCTGCGCTCCGAGCTTGCCTCGACCACGTCGGAACTGAAGCAGAAGAAGTATCTCAAGCGCCTCAAGGTGGTCGAGAACTTCATGGAATCCGGCAACCGTCCGGAATGGATGATCATGAAGGTCGTGCCGGTGATCCCGCCGGACCTGCGTCCGCTGGTGCCGCTGGATGGCGGCCGCTTTGCGACGTCCGATCTGAACGATCTCTATCGCCGCGTCATCAACCGTAACAACCGCCTGAAGCGCCTGATCGAGCTTCGTGCGCCGGGCATCATCATCCGCAACGAGAAGCGCATGCTTCAGGAAGCGGTCGATGCACTGTTCGACAACGGCCGCCGCGGCCGCGTCATCACAGGCGCCAACAAGCGTCCGCTGAAGTCGCTGTCCGACATGCTCAAGGGCAAGCAGGGCCGGTTCCGCCAGAACCTGCTCGGCAAGCGCGTCGACTATTCCGGCCGTTCGGTCATCGTGACCGGTCCGGAGCTCAAGCTGCACCAGTGCGGCCTGCCGAAGAAGATGGCGCTCGAGCTGTTCAAGCCGTTCATCTACGCCCGCCTCGACGCCAAGGGTTACTCCTCGACCGTCAAGCAGGCCAAGAAGCTGGTCGAAAAGGAAAAGCCGGAAGTCTGGGATATCCTCGACGAGGTCATCCGCGAACATCCGGTTCTGCTCAACCGTGCTCCGACGCTGCACCGTCTTGGCATCCAGGCGTTCGAGCCGATCCTGATCGAAGGCAAGGCGATCCAGCTTCACCCGCTGGTCTGCACGGCCTTCAACGCCGACTTCGACGGTGACCAGATGGCCGTTCACGTGCCGCTGTCGCTTGAAGCTCAGCTTGAAGCCCGCGTCCTGATGATGTCGACCAACAACATCCTGCACCCGGCCTCCGGCGCACCGATCATCGTGCCGTCGCAGGACATGGTGCTGGGCCTGTACTACCTGTCGATCGTCAACCAGAACGAGCCGGGCGAGGGCATGGTGTTTGCCGATATGGGCGAACTCCAGCACGCGCTCGAAACCAAGGCTGTGACGCTGCACGCCAAGATCCGTGGCCGTTTCCGCACGGTCGATGCGGAAGGCAACGTCGTGTCGAAGATCCATGACACGACGCCGGGCCGCATGATCATCGGCGAGCTTCTGCCGAAGAACGTCAACGTGCCATACGAGACCGCAAACCAGGAGATGACCAAGAAGAACATCTCCAAGATGATCGACACCGTCTACCGCCACTGCGGTCAGAAGGAGACGGTCATTTTCTGCGATCGCATCATGGCTCTCGGCTTTGCCCATGCCTGCCGCGCCGGCATTTCGTTCGGCAAGGACGACATGCTGATCCCGGATGCCAAGGAGAAGCTGGTTGCCGACACCGAGGCGCTCGCGAAGGAATACGAGCAGCAGTACAATGACGGCCTGATCACTCAGGGCGAAAAGTACAACAAGGTCGTCGACGCCTGGGCCAAGTGCTCGGAAAAGGTCGCCGACGAGATGATGGCCCGCATCAAGGCCGTCGAGTTCGAGGACAATGGCCGTCAGAAGCCGATGAACTCGATCTACATGATGTCGCATTCGGGTGCGCGTGGTTCGCCCACCCAGATGCGTCAGCTCGCCGGCATGCGCGGCCTGATGGCCAAGCCTTCGGGCGAGATCATCGAAACACCGATCATCTCGAACTTCAAGGAAGGTCTGACCGTTCTTGAATACTTCAACTCGACCCACGGCGCCCGCAAGGGTCTGGCCGACACCGCGTTGAAGACGGCAAACTCCGGCTACCTGACCCGTCGTCTCGTCGACGTGGCGCAGGATTGCATCGTCAACTCCGTCGACTGCGGCACCGACAAGGGCCTCACCATGCAGCCGATCGTCGATGCCGGCCAGGTCGTTGCCTCGCTTGGACAGCGCGTTCTCGGACGCACGGCGCTCGACGACATCAATCACCCGCTTACGGGTGACCTGATCGTCAAGGCCGGCACGCTGATGGACGAGCGCGACGTAGAGCAGATCGAAAAGGCTGCGATCCAGTCGATCCGCATCCGCTCGGCGCTGACCTGCGAAGTCAAGACCGGCGTCTGCGCCGTCTGCTACGGACGTGACCTTGCCCGCGGTACCCCGGTCAACCAGGGTGAAGCGGTCGGCGTCATCGCCGCGCAGTCGATCGGTGAGCCGGGCACCCAGCTCACCATGCGTACCTTCCACATGGGCGGTACGGCGCAGGTGGTGGACAGCTCGTTCCTTGAAGCCTCGTATGAGGGCAAGGTCGAAATCCGCAACCGCAACGTGGTTCGCAACTCCGACGGCCAGCTCATGGTCATGGGCCGCAACATGGCGGTTCTGATCCTGGACGAAGCCGGCAAGGAACGCGCCACGCACCGCGTCACCTATGGTTCGCGTATCTTCGTGGACGATGGCGACAAGGTGAAGCGCGGCCAGCGTATCGCCGAGTGGGACCCGTACACCCGCCCGATCCTCACCGAAATCGAGGGCAGGGTAGTGTTCGAGGATCTGGTCGACGGCATCTCCGTTCAGGAAACGGCCGACGAATCGACCGGCATCACCAAGCGTGAAGTCATCGACTGGCGTTCGACCCCGCGTGGCTCGGACCTCAAGCCGGCGCTCGCGATCCATGATGCGAAGGGCAAGGTCGGCAAGCTCGCCAAGGGCGGTGATGCACGCTTCCTGCTCTCGGTCGAGGCGATCCTTTCGGTCGAACCGGGTTCTATGGTTCGTCCGGGCGACGTGATTGCGCGTATTCCGATGGAAAGCGCGAAGACCAAGGACATCACCGGCGGTCTGCCGCGTGTTGCCGAACTCTTCGAGGCTCGCCGTCCGAAGGATCACGCCATCATCGCCGAGATCGACGGTACGATCCGCTTCGGGCGCGACTACAAGAACAAGCGCCGCATCATCATCGAGCCGCATGACTCGACGCTGGAGCCGGTCGAATACCTGATTCCGAAGGGCAAGCCGTTCCATCTTCAGGACGGCGACGCGATCGAGAAGGGCGACTACATCCTCGACGGCAATCCGGCGCCGCACGACATCCTGGCGATCAAGGGCGTGGAGGCTCTGGCCTCGTATCTCGTCAACGAGATCCAGGAAGTCTACCGGTTGCAGGGCGTGTTGATCAACGACAAGCACATCGAGGTGATCGTTCGCCAGATGCTGCAGAAGGTCGAGATCACGGCACAGGGCGACTCGATCTACATCCCGGGCGACCATGTCGACGTGATCGAGTTCGACGAGGTCAACGACCGCCTGATCGAGGAAGGCAAGAAGCCTGCAGAAGGCCAGCCGGTGCTGCTCGGCATCACCAAGGCTTCGCTGCAGACGCCGTCCTTCATCTCGGCCGCCTCCTTCCAGGAGACGACCCGCGTGCTCACCGAAGCAGCCGTTGCCGGCAAGACCGACATGCTGCAGGGCCTGAAGGAAAACGTCATCGTCGGCCGTCTCATCCCGGCCGGCACAGGTGGCCAGATGAGCCAGATCCGTCGCATCGCGACGCATCGCGACGAACTCATCCTCGACGAGCGTCGCAAGACGTCCGGCGTGGAAGTCGCCGAGCCGATGCTGACCGACATGGTCAACGCAGCTCAGTGAGCTTTGGGCTTTTGAAATGAAAAATGCCGTCGGGGCGACCCGGCGGCATTATTTGTTTGAGCCCGAATGCCGGCGAATTGCCCGACACTCCCATATGGGGGGTGACAGCGCATCTGCCAGAAGCCGATACTAGCCCGGACGATTGCCTACGGTGTCAGATTCGGGCGGGGATCCTGCGACCTAGATGATCTTGGTTCCGTTCGCGGGATATCGATGCAACAGAGGCGGTTTAATCACCTGCCTCGCGACACCGCCGATCTCTGTCCAGGGGGCATAGCCGACAACAGAAGAGATGGCAGGCGTTCTGCTTATGGCGGTTTCTTGCGCTACATGGTTTTGGCGCGCAAGCTCGAAGGGGAACGGTTGACGTATCAGTTTCAGTCTACGCGGTTTCGATTGGAGGTCTGACCTCCATCTCCGCGCTTTGGCCGTCCGGCTGTGCCCCATCCGGACGGCCTTTTTGATTCTCGAATCAATTGGCGCTCAGGTCGCTTCGTTGAAGGTAACGATGGACACGTCACCTTCCAGCGCGCCCTGAAATGCCGACAGATGCGGCTCGTCGTCGGGCTCGCCCTCCATATCGCCGATCTGGTCGAGCTCGGCTTCGGCATAACCTTCCTTCGCCAGTGCCTCCAAAGCGCGGCGAACCGCCGAATCATCGTCCGGCGCGACCAGCATCACGTGGACTCCCTCTGATTTTCCGCCTTTTCTGCGCCAGACTCGGCCTGTGATGATGGTTACGGGGCGTTCTTCGTTGTCATTCATAGGTGATTCCATTAATCAGTCAGCTATTGTCGTCCTTGAGCGGTTTTTCGCATGAAGATCGGGCAGGGGACAGACAAAAGCGTGTCACTTTCTTTTTCGCAATTGCGAAATCGCGAAAGAAAATGTCGCCGACCGCGCCAGAGCCGTTCAAGTCGCGGTTTTGTTAAGATATTTGGGCGGTCGGGCTTGACGATGGGCGGGGTAGCGCGTATTAGCCGCCTCGTCTGAACCCATGTGAGGTCTGGCTTTCCGGCGCGACACGCTCTGGAGTTTGCCTCAAACAAGGTTCGTTTTACGAGCGACTACACATTTCCGGCGTGCATGAGGCGGGTTCCGCTTCCTCTGCTTTTGTTCGGGCGCACCGCGAATTCGCGGTTTGTGGCCCGAATTTGCGTATGGAAATACCGCTTGAAGCCGCCCGTGAATGGGCCCGAGACACGGAATTTGAGAGACAAGAGGGTTTAATGCCTACCGTCAACCAGCTGATCCGCAAGCCGCGCATTGCGCCGGTAAAGCGCAATAAGGTTCCGGCCATGCAGGCCAATCCGCAGAAGCGGGGCGTCTGCACGCGCGTCTATACGACGACGCCGAAGAAGCCGAACTCCGCGCTCCGTAAGGTCGCGAAAATCCGCCTGACCAATGGCTTCGAAGTGATTGGCTACATCCCCGGCGAAGGTCACAACCTTCAGGAGCACTCCGTGGTCATGATCCGCGGCGGCCGCGTGAAGGATCTTCCGGGTGTGCGTTACCACATCATCCGCGGCGTGCTCGACACGCAGGGCGTGAAGAACCGCAAGCAGCGCCGCTCGAAGTACGGCGCCAAGCGTCCGAAGTAAGGTTTACCGGCTTGAGCGTTTGATCGCCGGCCTTGAAGTTGAGAGACGAGAACCATGTCCCGACGCCATAGTGCAGAAAAGCGTGAGATCAACCCGGACCCCAAGTTCGGCGATCTGATCGTTACGAAATTCATGAACGCCGTCATGTATGATGGCAAGAAGTCGATCGCCGAGACGATCGTCTACGGTGCCCTTGATCAGGTTCAGGCCAAGACCAAGCAGGAGCCGGTGACGGTTTTCCATCAGGCGCTCGACAATGTCGCGCCGCATGTTGAGGTTCGTTCGCGCCGCGTCGGTGGTGCAACCTACCAGGTTCCCGTCGACGTCCGTCCGGAGCGCCGTCAGGCCCTGGCCATTCGCTGGCTTATCACTGCTGCACGCAACCGTAACGAGACGACCATGGTCGACCGTCTGTCGGGCGAATTGATGGACGCTGCCAACAACCGTGGCACCGCCGTCAAGAAGCGTGAAGACACCCACAAGATGGCGGAAGCCAACCGCGCCTTCGCGCACTACCGCTGGTAACGGCGCGAACGGACAGGAAGGCATCCATCATGGCCCGCGAATATAAAATCGAAGACTACCGCAATTTCGGCATCATGGCGCATATCGACGCCGGCAAGACGACGACGACCGAGCGCGTCCTCTATTACACGGGCAAGTCGCACAAGATCGGCGAAGTCCATGACGGCGCTGCTACCATGGACTGGATGGAGCAGGAGCAGGAACGCGGCATCACCATCACGTCGGCTGCGACGACGACTTACTGGAAGGGTCGCGATGGCAAGATGCGCCGCTTCAACATCATCGACACGCCCGGCCACGTCGACTTCACCATTGAAGTCGAGCGTTCGCTGCGCGTTCTCGACGGCGCGATCGCTCTTCTTGACGCGAACGCCGGTGTTGAGCCGCAGACCGAGACCGTCTGGCGCCAGGCCGACAAGTACCATGTCCCGCGCATGATTTTCTGCAACAAGATGGACAAGATCGGTGCCGATTTCTATCGCTCGGCCGAGATGATCAAGAGCCGCCTTGGTGCCACCGCCGTTGTCATGCAGCTGCCGATCGGTGCCGAGACCGAATTCAAGGGCGTCGTCGATCTGATCGAGATGAACGCGCTGGTTTGGCGCGACGAGAGCCTCGGCGCTGCCTGGGATGTCGTGGAAATTCCGGCCGATCTCAAGGATCGGGCTGAAGAGTACCGTGAGCGTATGATCGAGACGGCCGTCGAAATGGACGAGACCGCGCTTGAGAACTACCTCGAAGGCAAGATGCCGACGAACGATGAACTGCGCGCTCTGATCCGCAAGGGCACGATTGCCGTCAAGTTCTTCCCGATGTTCTGCGGCTCGGCCTTCAAGAACAAGGGCGTTCAGCCACTGCTCGACGCCGTTGTCGAGTTCCTGCCTTCGCCGATCGACGTTCCGGCAATCAAGGGTATCGACCCCAAGACCGAAGCCGACCTCATTCGCCTGCCGAATGATGAAGAGCCTATGTCGATGCTGGCCTTCAAGGTCATGAATGATCCGTTCGTCGGTTCGCTCACGTTCTGCCGCATCTATTCCGGAAAGGTCGCCAAGGGCGCTTCGCTCGAGAACACCGTCAAGGGCAAGAAAGAGCGCATCGGCCGCATGCTGCAGATGCACTCCAACTCGCGCTCCGACATCGAAGAGGCCTACGCCGGCGACATCGTCGCTCTGGCCGGCCTCAAGGAAACGACCACTGGCGATACGCTTTGCGATCCGCTGAAGCCGGTTATCCTTGAGCGCATGGAATTCCCCGAGCCGGTCATCCAGATCGCGATCGAGCCGAAGACCAAGGGCGACCAGGAAAAGATGGGCCTCGCGCTGCATCGCCTGGCTGCTGAGGATCCGTCCTTCCGCGTCAAGACCGACGAAGAGTCGGGCCAGACCATCATCGCCGGCATGGGCGAGCTTCACCTCGACATCATCGTCGATCGCATGAAGCGCGAATACAAGGTCGAGGCCAATGTCGGCGCCCCGCAGGTTGCGTATCGCGAAACCATCACGCGTACTCACGAGCAGGACTACACCCACAAGAAGCAGTCGGGTGGTACGGGTCAGTTTGCCCGCGTCAAGATCGTGTTCGAGCCTAACCCCGAAGGCGAAGATTTCGTGTTCGAGTCCAAGATCGTCGGCGGTGCGGTTCCCAAGGAATACGTACCGGGTGTCGAAAAGGGCATTCGCAGCGTTCTGTCGTCCGGTCCTTTCGCAGGCTTCCCGATGATCGCCGTCAAGGCGACCCTCATCGACGGTGCCTTCCACGATGTCGACTCCTCGGTTCTGGCCTTCGAAATCGCCGGCCGCGCCTGTCTTCGCGAAGCTGCACCGAAGCTTGGTGTTCAGCTGCTCGAGCCGGTCATGAAGGTCGAGGTCGTGACGCCGGAAGACTATGTCGGCAGCGTCATCGGCGATCTGAACAGCCGTCGTGGCCAGATCCAGGGTCAGGAAAGCCGCGGTGTTGCCGTGGTCGTCAATGCGATGGTCCCGCTGGCCAACATGTTCAAATATGTGGACAGCCTGCGCTCGATGTCGCAGGGCCGCGCCCAGTACTCGATGACCTTCGACCACTACGAAGCGGTTCCGACTGCAGTGGCCCAGGAAGTTCAGAAGAAATACGCGTAATTCTGAGGAATTACGTCGTTAAGTTAATTCAACGCCCTAACGGGCTGCAAGGAATGGAGACTTCACATGGCTAAGAGTAAATTTGAGCGCAACAAGCCGCATGTGAACATTGGCACGATTGGTCACGTTGACCATGGCAAGACGTCATTGACGGCTGCGATCACGAAGTATTTTGGCGAATACAAGGCGTATGACCAGATCGACGCTGCTCCCGAGGAGAAGGCGCGCGGCATCACGATCTCGACGGCGCACGTTGAGTACGAGACGCCGAACCGTCACTATGCTCACGTCGACTGCCCCGGCCACGCCGACTATGTGAAGAACATGATCACCGGTGCTGCCCAGATGGACGGCGCGATCCTGGTTGTTTCGGCAGCTGACGGCCCGATGCCGCAGACCCGCGAGCACATCCTGCTCGCCCGTCAGGTCGGCGTGCCTTCGATCGTGGTGTTCCTGAACAAGGTCGACCAGGTCGATGACGCCGAGTTGCTCGAACTGGTCGAGCTGGAAGTTCGCGAGCTTCTGTCGAAGAACGAATTCCCGGGCGACGACATTCCGATCGTCAAGGGTTCGGCTCTGGCTGCTCTGGAAGATTCGGACAAGAAGATCGGTGAAGACGCGATCCGTGAGCTGATGGCAGCGGTTGACGCCTACATCCCGACGCCTGAGCGTCCGATCGACCAGCCGTTCCTGATGCCGATCGAAGACGTGTTCTCGATCTCGGGCCGTGGCACGGTCGTGACCGGCCGCGTCGAGCGCGGCATCGTCAAGGTTGGCGAAGAACTCGAGATCGTCGGCATTCGCGCGACGTCGAAGACGACCTGCACGGGCGTCGAGATGTTCCGCAAGCTGCTCGACCAGGGTCAGGCCGGCGACAACATCGGCGCGCTGCTGCGTGGCGTCGACCGTGAAGGTGTGGAGCGCGGCCAGGTTCTGGCCAAGCCGGGTTCGGTCAAGCCGCACAAGAAGTTCAAGGCTGAAGCCTACATCCTGACCAAGGAAGAGGGTGGCCGTCATACGCCGTTCTTCACCAACTACCGTCCGCAGTTCTATTTCCGCACGACGGACGTGACGGGCATCGTGCAGTTGGCCGAAGGCACCGAAATGGTGATGCCGGGCGACAATGTGACGGTCGATGTCGAACTGATCGTGCCGATCGCGATGGAAGAGAAGCTGCGCTTCGCCATCCGTGAAGGCGGCCGCACCGTCGGTGCCGGCGTCGTCGTCACCATCGTCGAATAAGTAATTAACCGATCTGTCGCGGGCGCGGTAAAAGCCCGCGCCGCGCCAGAACAAGGAAGTGACGCATGAACGGACAGAATATCCGCATCCGCCTGAAGGCGTTTGATCATCGGGTGCTCGACGCCTCCACACGCGAAATCGTGTCGACGGCAAAGCGCACCGGCGCCAATGTTCGCGGGCCCATTCCGCTGCCGACCCGGATCGAGAAGTTCACTGTGAACCGCTCGCCCCACGTCGACAAGAAGAGCCGCGAGCAGTTCGAGATGCGCACGCACAAGCGTCTGCTGGACATCGTCGATCCGACCCCGCAGACCGTCGATGCTCTGATGAAGCTCGACCTCGCCGCAGGTGTCGACGTCGAAATCAAGCTCTAAGAGCTAACATGAGCCGGGCGAGAAGACCCAAACGGCTCCTCTGAAGGAAAACGAACCGATGCGTTCAGGTGTTATCGCACAGAAGTTGGGCATGACCCGCATCTATAATGATGCTGGCGAGCATGTGCCCGTTACGGTTCTCCGCATGGAGAACTGCCAGGTCGTGGCTCAGCGCACGAAAGAGAAGAATGGCTACACGGCCGTTCAGCTCGGCGTTGGCCTGGCCAAGGTCAAGAACACGTCGAAGGCGATGCGCGGTCATTTCGCTGCCGCCTCCGTCGAGCCGAAGTCGAAGGTTGCCGAATTCCGCGTGTCGGACGACAACATGCTCGACGTCGGCGTCGAAATCACCGTTGAGCATTACGTCCCCGGCCAGAAGGTCGACGTGACGGGCACCTCGACGGGTAAGGGTTTCCAGGGTGTCATGAAGCGCCACAACTTCGGTGGTGGCCGCGCGACCCACGGTAACTCGGTTTCGCACCGTGCACACGGTTCGACCGGTCAGCGTCAGGACCCGGGCAAGGTGTTCAAGGGCAAGAAGATGGCCGGCCACATGGGTGCTACCCGCGTGACCACGCAGAACGTCGAGGTCGTTTCGACCGACACGGATCGCGGCCTGATCCTGATCCGCGGCGCCGTTCCCGGCACCAAGGGCGCCTGGATCCTGGTCCGCGACGCCGCCAAGGAAGCACTGCCGGAAAACGCTCCGAAGCCGGCTGGCATTCGTGCCGGGCAGAAGACTGAAGCTTCCGCCAAAGAAGGAGCTGAATAATGGATCTCAAGATTTCAACGCTTGGCGGCGAAGATGCCGGCAAGGTGAAACTCTCCGAGGAGATTTTCGGCCTTGATCCGCGCGAGGACATTCTGCAGCGCGTCGTGCGCTGGCAGCTTGCCAAGAAGCAGCAGGGCACGCACAAGGCCAAGGGCCGCGCCGAAATCGCGCGTACCGGTGCCAAGATGTACAAGCAGAAGGGTACGGGCCGCGCTCGTCACCATTCGGCTCGCGCTCCGCAGTTCCGCGGCGGCGGCAAGGCTCACGGCCCGGTTGTCCGCAGCCACGAGCACGACCTTCCCAAGAAGGTTCGCGCTCTCGGCCTGAAGCATGCTCTTTCGGCCAAGCTGAAGGCGTCCAGCCTGATCATCGTTGATGATCTGGCGATGACCGAAGCCAAGACGAAGGCCCTGGTGACGAACTTCGCCAAGCTCGGCCTGACCAACGCACTGGTGATCGGCGGTGCCGAGCTTGACGTGAACTTCAAGCGCGCTGCGTCGAACATCCCGAACATCGACGTGCTGCCCATTCAGGGCATCAACGTCTACGACATTCTGCGCCGCGGCACGCTGGTCCTTTCGAAGGCCGCCGTCGAGGCTCTCGAGGAGCGCTTCAAATGACGGATCTCCGCCACTACGACGTGATCGTTTCGCCGGCGATCACCGAAAAGTCGACCATGGCTTCCGAACAGAACCAGGTCGTCTTCAATGTCGCCAAGAAGGCGACGAAGCCGGAAATCAAGGCTGCGATCGAAGCGCTGTTCAGCGTCAAGGTCACGGCGGTCAACACGCTGGTCCGCAAGGGCAAGGTGAAGCGTTTCCGCGGCACGATTGGCCGTCAGAGCGACGTGAAGAAGGCGATTGTGACGCTGGCCGACGGCCAGTCGATCGACGTCGCGACGGGTCTCTGACAGGCGCGAGGACAGAACAATGGCACTCAAGAAATTCAAACCGGTAACGCCAAGCCTTCGCCAGCTGGTCATCGTCGATCGCTCGGCGCTGTACAAGGGCAAGCCGGTCAAGGGTCTGACCGAAGGCCTGACCAAGTCGGGCGGCCGCAACAACTACGGTCGCATCACGGCTCGCTTCATCGGCGGCGGTCACAAGCGTTCGTATCGCATCATCGACTTCAAGCGTCGCAAGTTCGACGTGTCGGCGACCGTCGAGCGGCTCGAGTATGACCCGAACCGCACGGCTTTCATCGCGCTGATCAAGTATGAAGACGGCGAGCTGAACTACATCCTGGCGCCGCAGCGCCTCGCCGTTGGCGACAAGGTCATCGCCGGCGAGAGCGTCGACGTGAAGCCGGGCAATGCGATGCCGCTGGGTGGTATGCCGGTCGGCACGATCGTCCACAATGTCGAGCTGAAGCCCGGCAAGGGCGGCCAGATCGCACGTTCGGCAGGTGCTTATGCACAGCTCGTCGGCCGTGACCAGGGCATGGCGATCCTTCGCCTGAACTCGGGTGAACAGCGCGTCGTGCTCGGCTCGTGCATCGCGACTGTCGGAGCGGTCTCCAACCCGGACCACTCCAACATCAACGATGGCAAGGCAGGTCGCACGGTCTGGCGCGGTAAGCGCCCGCATAACCGCGGCGTCACCATGAACCCGGTCGACCATCCGCACGGCGGTGGTGAAGGCCGCACCTCTGGTGGTCGTAACCCGGTTACTCCGTGGGGCAAGCCGACCAAGGGCAAGAAGACGCGGTCCAACAAGGCGACCGACAAGTTCATCCTGCGCTCGCGCCATCAGCGCAAGAGCTAAAGAGAGGTAGTCTGACGTGACCCGTTCAGTTTGGAAAGGCCCGTTCATCGACGGCTTTCTTCTCAAGAAAGCCGAGAAGGTGCGCGAAGGCGGCCGTAGCGAAGTGATCAAGACCTGGAGCCGTCGTTCCACGGTTCTGCCGCAGTTCGTCGGCCTGACCTTCGGCGTCTACAACGGCCAGAAGCATATCCCGGTCTCCGTGTCTGAAGACATGGTTGGCCACAAGTTGGGCGAATTCGCCCCGACGCGGACCTATTACGGTCACGGCGCGGACAAGAAAGCGAAGAGGAAGTAACATGGGCAAGGCCAAAGCTCCGCGCAGGCTTGCTGACAACGAGGCGCGTGCGGTCCTCCGCACCATCCGCGTCAGCCCGCAGAAGCTGAACCTGGTTGCCGCGCTCATCCGCGGCAAGAAGGTCGCGACCGCGCTTTCGGATCTGGAATTCTCGCGCAAGCGCATCTCCGACACCGTCAAGAAGACGCTGGAGTCGGCGATCGCCAACGCGGAAAACAATCACGACCTCGACGTCGATGCGCTGATCGTTGCCGAAGCCTATGTCGGCAAGTCGATCGTCATGAAGCGCTTCCACGCCCGTGGCCGCGGCCGTGCAAGCCGCATCGAGAAGCCATTTTCGCACCTCACGATCGTTGTTCGTGAAGTCGAAGAGAAAGGGGAGGCCGCCTGATGGGTCAGAAAATCAATCCGATCGGTTTCCGCCTCGGCATTAACCGCACTTGGGATTCCCGCTGGTATGCAAACACCGGCGAGTACGGCCAGCTGTTGCATGAAGACATCAAGATCCGCGAGTATCTTAAGGAAGAGCTCAAGCAGGCTGCGATCTCGAAAGTCGTCATCGAGCGTCCGCACAAGAAGTGCCGCGTCACGATCCACGCTGCCCGTCCTGGCCTGATCATCGGCAAGAAGGGCGCGGACATCGAGAAGCTTCGTAAGAAGCTGATGGAGATGACCAAGTCGGAAACGCACCTCAACATCGTCGAGGTTCGCAAGCCCGAGATCGACGCGACGCTGGTCGCGCAGTCGATCGCACAGCAGCTTGAGCGCCGTATCGCGTTCCGCCGTGCGATGAAGCGCGCTGTCCAGTCGGCCATGCGTCTCGGCGCCGAAGGCATCCGCATCAACTGCTCGGGCCGTCTCGGCGGCGCTGAAATCGCACGTATGGAATGGTATCGCGAAGGTCGCGTGCCGCTGCACACGTTGCGTGCCGATGTTGACTACGGCACGGCTGAAGCCAAGACGGCTTACGGCATCTGCGGCGTCAAGGTCTGGGTGTTCAAGGGCGAGATCCTCGAGCACGACCCGATGGCTTCGGAGCGCCGCGCGACGGAAGGCGAGCACGCACATGCAGGCGAGCGTAACGACCGTGGCGGCCGCCGCCGCGAGAACGCCTGAGAAGCATAGGAATTTGGAGTAAGAACGATGCTGCAGCCAAAGCGCACAAAGTTCCGCAAGCAGTTCAAGGGCCGCATCCACGGCGCCGCCAAGGGCGGCACCGACCTGGATTTTGGTGGCTTCGGACTGAAGGCGCTGGAGCCTAACCGCGTCACCGCACGCGAGATCGAGGCGGCACGCCGCGCGATCACGCGTGAAATGAAGCGCCAGGGCCGTGTGTGGATCCGTATTTTCCCGGACGTTCCGGTGACCTCGAAGCCTACCGAAGTCCGCATGGGCAAGGGCAAGGGCGCGGTCGACTACTGGGCGTGCCGTATCAAGCCGGGCCGTGTGATGTTCGAGATCGACGGCGTGTCGGAAGAAGTGGCGCGTGAAGCGCTGCGTCTCGGCGCAGCCAAACTCTCCGTCAGAACGCGTTTCGTACAGCGTATAGCTGAATAGAAAGGTCACGAGTCATGAAAGCCGCAGAAGCACGGTCCAAGACCGCCGACCAGTTGAATGACGATCTGGCCTCGCTGAAGAAGGAGCAGTTCAACCTGCGCTTCCAGAAGGCGACAGGCCAGCTCGAGAAGACAGCCCGCGTGAAGGAAGTCCGCAGGGACATCGCGCGCATCAAGACCATCGCCGCCGAAAAATCTTCGGCCAAGAAGGCATAAGGACGAAAATCATGCCAAAGCGCATTCTGCAGGGCACCGTCGTCAGCGACAAGAACGAGAAGACGGTCGTCGTCAAGGTCGAACGGCGCTTCACGCATCCGGTCATGAAGAAGACCGTGCGTATGTCGAAGAAGTACAAGGCGCACGACGAAAACAACGCGTGCAAGGTCGGCGATCAGGTCTTCATCCAGGAGTCGGCGCCGATCTCCAAGGATAAGCGCTGGGTCGTCATCACCGACGCCCAGGCGTCGCAGTAACTAAATTTTTGGACAGACCGGGTAGGGCGAGGGCTCTACCCAGGAATGAAGAAGGCGGTCAGTCATGATTCAGATGCAAACAAACCTCGACGTCGCGGACAATTCCGGCGCTCGTCGTGTCATGTGCATCAAGGTGCTGGGCGGCTCGAAGCGGAAATACGCTTCCGTTGGTGACATCATCGTGGTGTCGATCAAGGAAGCCATTCCGCGCGGCCGCGTCAAGAAGGGCGATGTGATGAAGGCGGTCGTGGTTCGCACGGCCAAGGACATCCGCCGTCCGGACGGCAGCGTGATCCGTTTCGACAAGAACGCAGCTGTTCTCGTCGATAACAAGAAAGAGCCGATCGGCACGCGTATCTTTGGACCGGTTCCGCGCGAACTCCGCGCCAAGAACCACATGAAGATCATCTCGCTCGCGCCTGAAGTGCTGTAAGGAGCCGGAAAAATGCAAAAGATTCGCAAAGGCGACAAGGTCGTCGTTCTGGCCGGCAAGGACAAGGGCCGTTCGGGTGAAGTCGTCCGGGTCATGCCCAAGGACGACAAGGCAGTCGTTCGCGGCGTGAACATGATCCGCCGTCATCAGAAGCAGTCCCAGTCCCAAGAGGGCGGGATCATTACCAAGGAAGCGCCGATCCATTTGTCGAACATCGCGCTGGTCGACCCCAAGGACGGAAAGCCGACCCGTGTCGGTTTCCAGGTCCAGAAGGACGGGACCAAGGTGCGCGTGGCAAAGCGCTCGGGAGAAGTGATCAATGGCTAAGGCAGAATATCAGGCCCGCTTGCGCTCGGTCTATGACGAGACCATCCGCAAGGCGCTGCTCGAAGAATTCAAATACGACAACGAGATGGAAGTACCCCGTCTCGACAAGATCGTCCTGAACATGGGTGTCGGTGAAGCGACGTCGGACTCGAAGAAGCCTTCGGTTGCCGCCGCTGACCTGGCGCTGATCGCCGGCCAGAAGCCGGTCATCACCTATGCGCGCAATTCGATCGCCGGCTTCAAGGTCCGCGAGAAGATGCCGCTCGGCGCCAAGGTTACCCTGCGCAAGGACCGCATGTACGAGTTCCTGGACCGTCTGGTCACGATCGCGCTGCCGCGCGTCCGCGACTTCCGCGGCCTGAACCCGAAGAGCTTCGATGGCCGTGGCAACTATGCCATGGGCATCAAGGAACACATCATTTTCCCAGAGATCGCCTATGACAAGGTCGACCAGATCTGGGGTATGGACATCATCGTTTGTACGACTGCGAAGACGGACGACGAAGCTCGGGCACTGCTCAAGGCTTTCAACTTCCCCTTCCGCCAGTAACGGCAGCGAGAAAAGGAAAAATCTGAAATGGCAAAGACCAGCTCAGTCGAGAAAAACAACAGGCGTCGTAAGCTTGTCGAGCAGAGCGCTGCAAAGCGTAAGGCTCTCAAGGCGACGATCATGGACAAGAGCCTTCCGATCGAAGAGCGTTTCCGGGCGCAGCTGAAGCTCGCGGCGATGCCGCGCAATACGTCCAAGACCCGCATTCGCAACCGTTGCGAGATCACGGGCCGTCCGCGCGCCTATTATCGCAAACTGAAGATGTCGCGTATTGCATTGCGCGAACTTGGCTCGCTGGGCGCTGTCCCGGGCCTGGTCAAGTCGAGCTGGTAAGGAGCACACGACATGTCACTAAGTGATCCTCTCGGCGATATGCTGACCCGCATCCGCAACGCCTATGGCCGCAAGAAGTCGAAGGTTTCGACGCCGGCCTCGCGTCTGCGTGCCCGCGTTCTCGACGTTCTGAAGGCGGAAGGCTACATCCGCGACTACAGTCAGGTCGACTATGACAACGGTAAGTCGGAAATCGAGATCGAACTGAAGTATTTCGACGGCGCACCGGTGATCCGCGAGATCGCCCGCGTTTCGAAGCCTGGCCGCCGCGTTTACGTGTCGGTCAAGTCGATCCCGCAGGTGGCCAACGGCCTCGGCATTTCGATTCTGTCGACGCCGAAGGGCGTTATGGCGGACCATGAAGCGCGCGAACAGAATGTCGGCGGGGAAATCCTCTGCCAGATATTCTGATCGGGCGAGCATAAGACAGAAAGAACGAGGACAACAACATGTCTCGTATTGGCAAGAAACCCGTTCCGTTGCCTCAGGGCGTGACCGCTTCCGTCGACGGCCAGACCGTCACGGCAAAGGGCCCCAAGGGCGAACTGAAGTTCGTGGTCAACGACGAAGTGCTGGTCAAGTTCGAGGACGGCCAGATCGCCGTTCAGCCGCGCGACCAGTCGAAGGTCGCACGCTCCAAGTGGGGCATGTCGCGCACGCAGATCGTCAACATCCTCAACGGTGTCAAGGATGGCTTCGAGAAGAAGCTTGAGATCAGCGGCGTCGGCTATCGTGCGGCTCTGCAGGGCAAGAACCTGCAGCTCGCACTTGGCTTCAGCCATGACGTGGTCTACCAGACGCCGGAAGGCATCACGATCACCGTGCCGAAGCCGACCGAAATCGTCGTCACTGGTATCGACAAGCAGGCGGTTGGCCAGGTTGCGGCCGAGATCCGCAAGTATCGCGAACCTGAGCCCTACAAGGGCAAGGGCGTAAAGTATGCTGGCGAGAAGATCGTCCGCAAAGAAGGCAAGAAGAAGTAATTACAAAGCCGCGGTGCGCGGTCGCGGGAGGCGCATTCGCCTACCGCACATGGCCGCACCCGTCCAAGAAGGCAAGGAACAGACATTATGGCTTCCAAGGAAACCACCCAGCGCCGCGCCGCGCGTGTTCGCCGTCAGCTCAAGAAGGTCTCCGGCGACCGCCTGCGTCTGTCGGTCTACCGCTCGTCGAAGAATATCCACGCGCAGATCATCGACGACTCGAAGGGCCACACCGTTGCTGCCGCTTCGACCCTCGAAAAGGACATCAAGGGTTCGCTGAAGACCGGCGCCGATGTCGCGGCTGCTGCCGCTGTCGGCAAGCTGCTTGCCGAACGCGCCTCCAAGGCCGGCGTCACGGAAGTCGTCTTCGATCGTGGCCCGTACATCTATCACGGCCGCGTCAAGGCGCTTGCCGAAGCCGCCCGCGAGGCCGGCCTGAGCTTCTGATCCGATTTGTTGCGAGGCGCGTGGCGCCTCGTCGCATGATCGACAGTTGAAATAAGTCCGGCTCTGTTATAGACGCCGGACTTCAGTTTTTAACCCCCGTGCTTCCGGAAAAAAACAAGGAACAGGATATGGCACAAGAACGTAGGGATGACCGCAACCGCGGCGGTCGTGACCGTGAAGAGCGCGACAGCGAATTTGTCGACAAGCTCGTCCACATCAACCGCGTCGCCAAGGTCGTCAAGGGCGGCCGGCGCTTCGGTTTTGCGGCACTCGTCGTCGTCGGCGACCAGAAGGGCCGCGTCGGCTTTGGTCACGGCAAGGCGCGCGAAGTGCCTGAGGCTATCCGCAAGGCAACCGAATCGGCAAAGCGCGATCTGATTTTCGTGCCGCTGCGTTCGGGCCGCACGCTTCACCACGATGTCGAAGGCCGCCATGGTGCTGGCCGCGTCCTGCTGCGCTCCGCCAAGGCTGGTACCGGTATCATCGCCGGTGGTCCGATGCGCGCTGTTTTCGAGACGCTCGGCATGCATGACGTCGTCGCCAAGTCGATGGGTTCGTCGAACCCGTACAACATGGTGCGCGCGACGTTCGATGCGCTGAAGAACCAGATGCATCCCAAGGATGTGGCTGCTCAGCGCGGCATCAAGTATTCGACCCTTCAGGCGCGTCGCGGCTCTGCCGTCGCCGCCGAAGAATAGTCGGACGGGCAAGGATTACGACCATGGCTAAGAAAGCTACCAAGACGATCACGGTCGAGCAGATCGGCAGCCCGATCCGCCGCCCGAAGGAACAGCGCGCAACGCTGGTCGGCCTCGGCCTCAACAAGATGCATCGCCAGCGTACCCTCGAGGATACCCCCTCGGTGCGTGGCATGATCGCCGCAGTGCAGCATCTCGTCCGCGTTGTGGACGAGAAATAAGCCGGGCGCAGGAGAAAGATCATGAAACTCAACGAACTGCGTGACAAGGACGGCGCAACCCATTCGAAGAAGCGTCTCGGACGCGGCATCGGCTCGGGTTCGGGCAAGACCGGCGGTCGCGGCGTCAAGGGCCAGAAGGCTCGTTCGGGCGTCGCCATCAACGGCTTCGAGGGTGGTCAGATGCCGCTTTACCGGCGTCTGCCGAAGCGCGGCTTCAACAACATCTTCGCAAAGAGCTTTGCGACGGTGTCGCTGGCCCGCATCCAGACCGCGATCGATGCCAAGAAGCTCGACGCCAAGGAAACCATTACGGCTGAAGTGCTGGTCAAGGCCGGCGTCATCCGCCGCGTCAAGGACGGCGTGCGTCTGCTCAGCGATGGTGAACTGAAGAGCAAGGTCTCCTTCGACATCGCCGGCGCCTCCAAGGCAGCCATCGAGAAGGTCGAAAAGGCCGGTGGCTCGGTGAAGGTGCCTGTTAAGGCAGCTGAGGCTGAGTAACAATATGGGATCAAGCGGCTGCCATCATCGGTGGCCGCTTGCATCTTTGCCGTCCGGAGCCTATCTCGTGGCTTCGTCGACACGTGCCGCCCGGCGCGGGCTTTCGAGCGTGACCAAGCGGAGACTTTTGCATGGCATCGGCTGCTGAACAACTTGCATCGAATCTGAATTTCGCAGCCTTCGCCAAGGCCGAGGATCTCAAGAAACGCATCTGGTTTACCCTTGGGGCGTTGCTGGTCTACCGTCTCGGCACCTACATTCCGCTTCCCGGGATCAATCCCGACGCATTCGCCCAGGCCTTCAATTCGCAGTCCGGCGGCGTTCTTGGCATGTTCAACATGTTTGCCGGTGGCGCGGTCAGCCGTATGGCGATCTTTGCGCTCGGCATCATGCCGTATATTTCCGCCTCCATCATCATGCAGCTCATGACGTCGGTCATCCCGTCGCTCGAAGCGCTGAAGAAGGAAGGCGAGCAGGGCCGCAAGGTCATTAACCAGTACACCCGCTACGGCACCGTGCTTCTCGCTCTCGTCCAGGCCTATGGTATTTCGGTCGGACTCGAGGGCGGCAACGGCATCGTCGCCGATCCGGGCCTGTTCTTCCGCGCCTCGACCGTCATCACGCTGGTCGGCGGCACCATGTTCCTGATGTGGCTCGGCGAGCAGATCACCGCGCGCGGCATCGGCAACGGCATTTCGCTCATCATCTTCGCCGGCATCGTTGCAGGCCTTCCGCATGCCATTAGCGGCACGCTGGAACTCGGCCGCACCGGCGCTCTGTCGACCGCGCTGATTCTCGCGATCATCATTCTGGCGATCGTCGTCATCGCGCTGATCGTCTTCTTCGAGCGTGCCCAGCGCCGCCTGCTGATCCAATATCCGAAGCGCCAGGTCGGGAATCGTATGTTCCAGGGCGATACGTCGCACCTGCCGCTGAAGCTCAACACGGCCGGCGTCATTCCGCCGATCTTCGCCTCGTCGCTGCTGCTCCTACCGGCGACCGTTGCAGGCTTCTCGGCTACGACCAACATGCCTGCCTGGGCAAGCACGATCCTGGCCGCTCTTGGTCACGGACAGCCGCTTTACATGGCGTTCTATGCCGCGATGATTGTGTTTTTCGCGTTTTTCTACACCGCGATCGTCTTCAATCCGAAGGATACGGCCGACCAGCTCAAGAAGCATTCAGGCTTCATTCCGGGCTATCGCCCCGGCGAGCGTACGGCTGAATATATCGACTACGTGCTGACCCGCATCACGGTCATCGGCGCCATCTACCTCGTGCTTGTCTGCCTATTGCCCGAATTCCTGATTTCGGCCACTGGCGTTCCATTCTATCTTGGTGGAACATCGCTGCTCATCGTCGTCAGCGTCACGCTCGACACGGTTGCGCAGATCCAGGGTCATCTGATCGCCCATCAGTACGAAGGGCTGATCAAGAAATCCAAGCTTCGGGGAGGGAAGAGAACTAAATGAGGCTGATATTGCTTGGACCGCCGGGGGCGGGCAAGGGGACGCAGGCACAGAGGCTCGTCGAAAAGCACGGCATACCGCAGCTTTCCACCGGCGACATGCTGCGCGCGGCAGTTGATGCCGGAACCGAGGTCGGCAAGCGCGCCAAGGCTGTGATGGACGCCGGCGAGCTGGTTTCAGATGCCATAGTCAATGCCATCGTTGCCGAGCGCATCGATCAGGCCGATTGCGCGCGGGGGTTCATCCTCGATGGATATCCGCGCACTCTGGCTCAGGCAGACGCGGTCCAGTCTATGCTGGCAGATCGCTCCCTGGCATTGAACGCCGTTATCGAGCTCGTTGTCGATGACAGGGCTTTGGTTGGCCGCATCGTCAAGCGCGCTGAAGAAGCCAAGGCTGCCGGTCGGCCGGTGCGCAAGGACGACATTCCGGAAGTGTTCGAGGAACGCCTGCGGGAGTATTACAAGAAGACAGCCCCGCTGATTGGCTACTACTATGCCAAGGGCATGCTGAAGTCGGTTGACGGCATGGCGGAGATCGAAACCGTCACTTCGCAGATCGAATCTATCCTTTCCGAAACGGTGAAGAGAAATAAAGTCAGCCAACCTGTTGACTGATTGACGCTTCTGGACTATAGCGGCCCGTCTCCCATTCAGGCGTCAGGTTGGCTTGTCCGTTAGGATGAGGCGCTCGCATTGAACCAGGAACACCCGCAAGGGCCGGTCTCCACCGGACGCGGGTCAACAATAACGCCGGCTTGACCGGCTCACATGGAGAAGAAAATGGCCCGTATAGCTGGCGTCAATATTCCGACCAACAAGCGCGTAGTCATCGCGCTGCAGTACATCCACGGTATCGGCAAGAAGTTTGCCGCCGAGATCGTCGAGAAGGTCGGCATCCCGGCCGAGCGCCGCGTCAATCAGCTTACCGACGCTGAAGTTCTTGCAATCCGCGAAACCATCGACCGCGACTATCAGGTCGAGGGCGATCTGCGCCGCGAAGTTTCGATGAACATCAAGCGCCTGATGGACCTCGGCTGCTACCGCGGCCTGCGTCATCGCCGTTCGCTTCCGGTTCGTGGCCAGCGCACGCATACCAATGCGCGCACCCGCAAGGGTCCCGCCAAGGCAATCGCCGGCAAGAAGAAGTAATTTAGGGGATTAAGGGAATAGGGGAGTAAGGCAGTAGGTCTGGGTTTTTCGCTATTCCCCTACTGCCTTATTCCCTTACTCCCGCTCTCTCCTGGTGTAGCCGCTGGTATTACGGCGGTGACGAGATCAACTGAAAGGACCACTATGGCCAAGGAAGCCGCACGAGTTCGCCGCCGCGAACGTAAGAATATTTCGTCGGGTGTCGCTCACGTCAACTCGACCTTCAACAACACGATGATCACCATCACCGACGCACAGGGCAACACCATTGCCTGGTCGTCGGCCGGTGCTCAGGGCTTCAAGGGCTCGCGCAAGTCGACGCCGTTCGCCGCCCAGATGGCTGCTGAAGACGTCGCCAAGAAGGCGCAGGAACATGGCATGCGCATGCTGGAAGTTGAAGTCTGCGGTCCGGGTTCGGGTCGTGAATCGGCTCTTCGCGCGTTGCAGGCCGGCGGCTTCACCATCACCTCGATCCGTGATGTGACGCCGATCCCGCACAATGGCTGCCGCCCGCGCAAGAAGCGTCGCGTCTAGTTTGTGATTTCATCGCCGCATAAGCGCATTGGGCGCTTGTGCGGTTTTTCCAGATCGCCCGCCACGATTGGATGGTGGCGGGGAACCGGAAGGAAGACAAAATGATCCAGAAAAATTGGCAGGAACTGATCAAGCCGAACAAGATCGAGTTCTCGTCGAAGAAAAAGACTTTGACCACTCTGGTCGCAGAGCCGCTCGAGCGGGGCTTTGGCCTGACGCTCGGCAACGCGCTGCGTCGCGTACTTCTGTCGTCGCTGCGTGGCGCTGCCGTCACCGCAGTGCAGATCGACGGCGTCCTGCATGAGTTCTCCTCGATCGCCGGTGTGCGCGAGGACGTGACCGACATCGTGCTCAACATCAAGGAAATCGCCATCCGCATGGAAGGCGACGGCCCCAAGCGCATGGTTGTGCGCAAGCAGGGCCCGGGCGCTGTTCTGGCTGGCGACATCCAGACCGTGGGCGACGTCGAAATCCTCAATCCCGACCACGTCATCTGCACGCTGGACGAAGGCGCTGAAATCCGCATGGAATTCACTGTCGACACCGGCAAGGGCTACGTGCCGGCAGACCGCAACCGCGCTGAAGACGCGCCGATCGGCCTTATCCCGGTCGACAGCCTCTACTCGCCGGTCAAGAAGGTCTCCTACAAGGTCGAGAACACCCGCGAGGGCCAGGTTCTCGATTACGACAAGCTGACCATGACGATCGAGACCAACGGCTCGGTTACCGGTGAAGATGCCGTGGCTTTCGCTGCGCGCATCCTGCAGGACCAGCTCGGCCTGTTCGTCAACTTCGACGAGCCGCAGAAGGAAGTTGCCGCCGAGCAGGTTACCGAACTGGCGTTCAACCCGGCTCTGCTCAAGAAGGTCGACGAACTAGAGCTTTCGGTGCGTTCGGCCAACTGCCTGAAGAACGACAACATCGTCTATATCGGCGACCTGATCCAGAAGACCGAAGCCGAGATGCTGCGCACCCCGAACTTCGGCCGCAAGTCGCTGAACGAGATCAAGGAAGTTCTGGCCGCGATGGGTCTCCATCTCGGTATGGAAGTGGCCGACTGGCCGCCGGAAAACATCGAAGATCTCGCCAAGCGTTACGAAGATCAGTATTGAGGCTAAGGCCTCGTGAACCAGGATTTGAAGGAGTAGGGCCATGCGCCATGGATTCGCCGGACGCCGGCTGGGCCGCAGCTCAAGCCACCGCCAAGCGATGTTTGCCAATCTGGCAGTTTCGCTGATCGAGCATGAGCAGATTACAACGACGCTTCCCAAGGCGAAGGACCTGCGTCCTATCGTCGAGAAGCTGGTGACTTTGGGCAAGCGCGGCGACCTGCACGCTCGCCGTCAGGTTATCGCACAGATCGGCAACGAAGCCGTCGTCAAGCGTCTCTTCGACACGCTTGCGCCGCGCTACGCCACCCGCAACGGCGGCTATCTGCGCATCATGAAGGCCGGCTTCCGTCACGGCGACAACGCCGCGATGGCCGTGATCGAGTTCGTCGATCGCGACACTTCGGCCAAGGGTGCCGGCGACCGCGTTCGCGTCGAGGCTGAAGAAGCCAATTCGGAATCCGAAGCCGCTTAATCGGCTGTTCATATCACCGAATTTTGCGAAGGGGCCTTGCGGCCCCTTTTGCTTTTTTGGCGACCGACGCGCTATCTTCCGCGATATGAAAACTGGAACGTGGCAGGCCCTCCTGAAATCCGTCGTTGCGACCATGACGGTCATCGTCATGGTCCTGATGGCTTCGGGAAGTTTTGCGGGGGAGAGGGACAATATGCTTCTGGAAGCAGCCGCTGCCGGCAGGATTGACGAAGTGCGAACGCTGCTGGCGGAGGCCGTGAAGATCGACGTTCGTGATCGCGCGGCGCGAACGCCTCTTTTGTTGGCTACCCGAGCGAACCACGTCGAGGTTGCCAAGGCGCTCATCGAAGCGGGTGCGGACGTCAATGCCAAGGACGTTATCAAGGATACGCCGTTCCTCTATGCGGGTGCTGAAGGGCGCAATGAAATCCTGAAGGCGATACTGGCGAGCGGAAAGGCCAATCTGAAGGACACCAACCGCTATGGCGGTGTCGCCCTCATTCCGGCATCGCACCATGGCTACCCGGATACGGTGCGTATTCTGCTCGAAACCGACATTGACATCGACCACGTCAACAATCTCGGCTGGACCGCGCTGCTGGAGGCCGTGATCCTTGGCGATGGTGGCGAGATTTACGAGGAAATCGTCGAACTGCTTGTGTTTGCGGGCGCCAAGAATATTTCCGATCGCGATGGCAAGACACCGTTGGACCATGCGCGTGAACGCGGTTTCTCGGAGATGGCTGTCAAGATCGCTACCGGCGTGGCCACTCGTGGAGGAGCGGAACTTGCCACGAAGGAGGAGCTACAGCGAATTGAGCAAGTGCTGGCTGCTACGGCTGCCAAAGATTGGACTACCTTCAAATCGCTTTCGGACGAGCCTTTTTCAAACGAGGAGTCGATGCTGGGGCAATTCGGTTCGCTGAAGGGTCTTTCCGATTTCGATTTGGGCGATTGGCAACGAAGCCTGCATGTTTCTGTCCACAACGATGGCAGTCGCTCGCTGGAAGTGAGACTTCCGCCCAAGGAGGGCGGTACTTCACCCGCGGTTTTGTACCTCCATGGCCAGGGCACAGTCCTCAATGTCCGGACATTCTTCCCGGGGAACCAGTGGTAAGAATGGAGATTATTTCGAGCTTAGCTTCTCAAGGGCCCGTCAAGCCTTTCATTTTGCACATTCATCGTGACAATGGCGCGCGCTTGCCCTGGAGGATTCGTATGGTCGCCAAAAGATTGCCGTTTGTCCTGATTGCCGCCTGGCTATCTGTCGCTGCCACGTTTGCAGCCGGACCTGTCATGGCGCAGGAAACACCGGCCCCTGAGGCTGCTCCTGCGCCGCAGGCGGCACCTGCGCCGGCGCAACCGCCGGCCGCACAGGCACCGGAGGCCAAGCAGCCGGATCAGCCGGGCCTGAAGGAAGTGCTGAATGAGCTTCTGAAGAGCGTCGAGGAGCCGGCACCGCCGCCTGCGCCGCAAGGACGTCGCCTGCCGTTCGGCCGCCCCGAAATCCAGCTTTCCTTCGCGCCGCTGGTCAAGGACACCGCGCCGGCAGTCGTCAACGTCTACGCCTCGCAACAGGTGCGCGTGCGCTCGCCCTTCGCAGGCGACCCGTTCTTCGAACAGTTCTTCGGCGGTCAGTTTGGCGGCCAGGCGCCGCAGCGCATGCAGTCGTCGCTGGGCTCGGGCGTGCTGGTCGATCCGAGCGGCATCGTCGTCACCAACAACCACGTCATCAACAATGCCGACGAGGTCAAGGTCGCGACTTCCGACGGCCGCGAATTCACCAGCAAGGTGCTGCTCAAGGACGAGTCGCTCGATCTTGCCGTGCTGAAGATCGATGACAGCAAGCCGTTCCCATCCATCGCTATCGGTGATTCCGACGCACTGGAAATCGGCGATCTGGTGCTTGCCATCGGCAACCCCTTCGGCGTGGGCCAGACCACGACCAGCGGCATTGTTTCGGCGCTGGCGCGCTCGCATATCGGCGTGTCGGATTTCGGCTTCTTCATCCAGACCGATGCCGCGATCAATCCCGGCAATTCCGGCGGCGGCCTCATCAACATGACCGGCCAGCTCGTCGGCATCAACACCGCCATCTACAGCCGCAGCGGCGGCTCGATCGGCATTGGCTTCGCCATTCCCTCCAACATGGTGCGGGCGGTCGTCGAATCGGCCAAGCAGGGCAGGGACTATTTCGAGCGACCGTTCATCGGCGCTGCCTTCGAGCCTGTCACGGCAGCGATTGCCGAGTCGCTCGGCATGCCTAAGCCGACCGGCGCGCTCGTCTCTTCGGTTATCCCCGATGGGCCTGCCGCCAAGGCCGGCCTGAAGCCGGGTGACGTGGTTCTGTCGCTCAACGGCGTTGCCATCGAGCATGTCGATGCGCTGGGCTATCGTCTCGCGACGATCGCCATCGACGCTCCCGCCAAGCTCAACGTTTTGAGCCAGGGTGCCGAAAAGACGGCGGACATCACGCCCGTGCGGCCACCGGCGGACGCAGCACCGGCGCAGGTCGCCATTGGCGGCCGCAGCCCATTCGCAGGCACCAAGGTCGCTTCGCTGTCGCCGCGGCTGGCGCAGCAGCTCGGTCTGCCGGCGGAGACGACCGGGGTGTCGGTGGTCGATATCGACCGCAACTCACCGGCTGCGCGTTTCGGCCTGCAGCCACGCGATATCGTTCGCGAGGTCAATGGCGAGGTGATCGATACGCCGCAGAAACTGAAGCAGATTGCGGACCAGAATACGCGCGCGTGGCGCTTCACGGTTGAACGCGACGGACAGTTGCTGCGCCAGATTCTGCGTTACTGACGAGCACCCCATGGCCGACCTGTTCAAGGCCGACGAACCCGACAAAGCCCCGCCCGGCCGGCCGCTTGCCGACCGGTTGCGCCCGGCTAGCCTCGGCGAAGTCGTCGGCCAGGAACATCTGACCGGAGAGGACGGCGCGCTGACGCGCATGATCCGATCCGGCTCGCTCGGCTCGATGATCTTCTGGGGACCGCCCGGAACAGGCAAGACGACGGTTGCCCGATTGCTTGCCGGCGAAACCGGTCTGGCCTTCGAGCAGATTTCCGCGATTTTTTCGGGCGTTGCCGATCTGAAAAAGGTGTTCGAGACGGCAAGGTTGCGCCGCACCAATGGCCGTCAGACCTTGCTCTTTGTCGACGAGATCCATCGTTTCAACCGCGCCCAGCAGGATTCTTTTCTTCCCGTCATGGAAGACGGCACGGTTATCCTGGTCGGCGCGACGACGGAAAATCCGTCCTTCGAGTTGAATGCGGCTCTCCTGTCGCGCGCGCGGGTGCTTGTCTTCCAGTCGCTCAGTGAGGAGAGCATAGCAAAGCTGCTTTTGCGGGCAGAGGAAGCCGAAGGCAAGGCGTTGCCGCTCGACGACGAGGCGAGGGCGGTCCTGATGCGCATGGCCGATGGCGACGGCCGTGCGGCACTTACGCTTGCCGAGGAAGTCTGGCGTGCTGCGAGGCCGAGCGAGGTTTTCGACGCCGAGGGCCTGCAGCGCATCGTTCAGCGCCGCGCGCCGATCTACGACAAGGGCCAGGACGGCCATTACAATCTGATCTCCGCCCTGCACAAATCGGTGCGCGGTTCCGATCCCGATGCGGCGCTCTATTATCTCGCACGCATGTTCGATGCCGGCGAGGACCCGCTCTATCTCGGTCGGCGCCTGGTACGCATGGCTGTCGAGGATATCGGCCTTGCCGACCCGCAGGCGCTGGTCATCGCCAATGCCGCCAAGGACGCCTACGATTATCTCGGCTCGCCGGAAGGCGAACTGGCCTTCGCGCAGGCCTGCGTCTATCTCGCCACCGCGCCGAAATCCAACGCCGTCTATACGGCCTTCAAGGCGGCAACGCGTGCGGCCAAGGAACATGGTTCGCTCCTGCCGCCCAAGCACATTCTGAATGCGCCGACCAAGCTGATGAAGAGCGAGGATTACGGCGCGGGCTACCGTTACGATCACGACGAGCCCGAGGCCTTTTCCGGCCAGGATTACTTTCCGGAAAAGATGGGCCGTCAGACGTTTTACGATCCGCCTGAGCGCGGCTTCGAGCGCGATATAAGGAAGCGGCTCGACTACTGGGCGAAACTTCGGCGGGAAAAATCGGGTCGCGGCGATTGATCGTAATTTTGCCAAAGATTCGGCGCTGCGATTGCGCCGGTCGATCGGCAGGCGTTTCAACGACTTGTCATCGACATGTGCTTTGTACTGCCCGCAAATTCTGCTTTTTCGGTAAGACTCATGGACAAGAAGTCTCTCAAGACCGTTCGCAAGATCGGCATAGCCGTGCTCATTCTTGCCGTGGCCTTCTATTTCATTCCCATCATAACGGCCCTGTTCCTTCTTTGCGGCTTGATCGACGTGCTGCGCAACGACCGCAAGAACCGAAAACTGTTCAGCCTCTATTTCCTCGGCAACGGCATGTTCACCTGGCTGCTTTCGCCTTTCAATCTCTTCGTCGACCTGTTGTCCTACAAGAATTGGGGCGTGTGGAAGCTGGAGCAGTTTCCGGGCGATTATCGCCGCGAGGTGGATCAGGTTCTGGACGTCTTCAAGAGCCGGCAGGCCGAGATCATTGCCGATATTGACGCGAATTTCGAGAGCGGCCGTCGCGGCATGTATGTCTACCAATGGTATGGCAAGCAGCACATCGACAATGTTCCGGAATTTACCCAGAAATTCAAATATATCAGGACGATAGCGGTGTCCGTTTTCTCGGGACGTGAATCGACATCGTACCATTTCGGCCCGCTGCGACTGACCTTGCGCGTGCTCTACAATCTGGTTCCGGCAAAGACCGACCAGATTTTCATCGAATGCGGCAACGCCAAGCAGCTCTGGTACCAGAACCCGCTGTTCATCTTCGACGACACGTTGCTGCACCGCTCGGTCAACGAGCATGACGGCCGCCGCTATTGCGTGTTCATGGACATCATCCGTCCGTCTCCGGTTCCGGGCTTCCTGTCGGCAATGCTGTCGGTGATCTCGATCAGCGTCGATCGCATGAAGGCGATGTTCTACAAGAACTGGAAGATGATCGGCTCGCGCAAGCCAAAGGTGGCGATGCCGGTGAAGTAGCGGTATCTTTCGCCGCCGAACTCGATCCGCTATCAAACCTGTTATGTATCATCTGGTCCTCGTCGCCATTGGCGGCGCCATCGGCACGTCGCTTCGCCATCTCGTCAATCTCGCAGCGCTGAGGCTGGTGGGGATGACGTTTCCATGGGGCACCATGGCCATAAACATCGCTGGCTCTTTTGCCATGGGGGTGTTCGTGGAGCTTCTGGCGCGGCGCTTCGGTGCGTCGAACGAGATCAGGCTGTTCGTGGCGACCGGCATTCTCGGTGGCTTCACGACGTTCTCGGCATTTTCGCTCGATTTTGCCGTGCTTTGGGAGCGCGGAGCGGCACTTCCGGCGCTTGCATACGTGCTTGTGAGCGTTATCGGCGCTATTCTTGCCCTGTTTCTGGGATTGTGGCTCGTAAGAAGCGTCGGCTGATGCTATTGCGCCGGATTGAAACGGACATGGCACAATGGCAGGCGTAGAGCAGATCAAGGTCGAGGACGGCGAAACGGGCATGAGGCTCGATCGCTGGTTCAAGAACCATTTCCCCGGGCTTGGCTTCGGGCACCTTCAGAAACTGTTGCGCTCGGGCCAGGTTCGTATCGATGGCGGGCGGGCGAAGGCCGATACGCGCGTCGAGCCGGGCCAGATGATCCGCATCCCGCCGCTCGATGTCGACAAGAAGGGCGATGGCATACTGACCGCGCGCACCATGCGTAGCCAGGAAGACGGCGATGTGCTGTCGCAGATGCTCCTCTATGAAGACCCGAAAGTGTTTGTCTTCAACAAGCCGGCCGGTCTTGCCGTGCAGGGTGGTTCAGGCGTGGTACGGCATGTCGATGACATGCTGGAGGCATGGCGCAGTCCCAAGGGCGAGAAGCCGCGTCTCGTCCACCGGCTCGACCGCGACACGTCCGGCGTGCTGGTCGTCGCGCGCACGCGGCTTGCGGCAATGAAACTTGCTGAGGCATTTCGCGGGCGTGACGCCAAGAAGACCTATTGGGCGCTGGTCAAGGGCGTTCCGAAAAAGCGCGAGGACAAGATCTCCACCTGGCTGATCAAGGAGCCGACGCCGGACGGTGACCGCGTGCGCGTCGCCCAGCACGGCGAGCGGGGTGCCGATCACGCCGTCTCCTATTACCGCGTGCTGGAACAGGCGGCGCAAAGCCTGGCCTGGCTCGAGATGGAGCCGCATACCGGCCGCACGCACCAATTGCGCGTGCACGCCGCCCATATCGGTTGCCCGATCATCGGCGATCCCAAATATTTCGAGGCCGACACCAATTGGGATTTCCCGGGCGGCATGCAGAACCGCCTGCATCTTCACGCCCGCCGCCTCCGCATTCCGCATCCCGACAAGGGTGTCATCGACGTCACCGCGCCGATGCCGCCGCATATGCGCCAGAGCTGGAACCTTCTCGGATTCGACGATGCGAATGGTGAGCAGGAAGCGTGAGCCACGCTGAGGGCACAATCGGTCGCCGCGACACCATCGACATGGCGGCGGCAGCCATCATGGTTGGCCTCACCTTTTCGTGGGGGTTAAATGGCGTTGCCGCGAAGATTTCCTATGCCGGCTACGATCCGGTGTTTCTCTCGATCGCCCGCGCGATTATAGGCGGCGCGCTAGTTCTGGCATGGTGCCGCTGGCGCGGCATTGCGCTCTTTAGGAAAGACGGCACGCTTGTTTCGGGCGTCGCGGTGGGCGTGCTTTTCGGTCTCGAATTCCTGTTTCTCTACATAGGCCTTGATCATACGACGGTTGCGCGCAACACGCTTCTGGTCAACACCATGCCGTTCTGGGTGCTGATCGGTGGACACTTCCTGCTTGGCGAGCGCATCACCACGCGCAAGCTGATAGGCCTTTTGCTGGCATTTGCGGGTCTGGTTGCAGTTTTTTCCGACAAGCTCGGGGCGAGCGGGACACTGATCGGCGATCTTATGAGTCTCGGCGCAGGCATTCTCTGGGCCTTGACCAATATCGTCATAAAGCGTTCGAATCTGACGAACACGAGCGCCGAGAAACTTCTGCTCTACCAACTGGCCGGGGCGGCGGTGGTCGGCGCATTCGTGCTGCCTTTCGCCGGCCCGTCCGTTCGCGAGTTCGCGCTGGTGCCGACGCTGGCGCTGCTTTTCCAGTCCGTCTACGTCGTAGCGTTCACCTATGTGCTTTGGTTCTGGCTGCTGCGCCGTTATCCCGCATCTGGCCTTTCGAGCTTTGCCTTCCTGACGCCGGCTTTTGGCGTATTATGCGGTGGTCTCATTCTCGGTGAACCGCTCACCGTCAGGATCTTTCTGGCGCTCGGACTGATTGCTATCGGCCTGATCGTCGTCAACAGGCCGCCGCGACGGCTGCCTCAGTGAGTGCAAGATGCGTGAAATTCTGAACGATCTCGAAATCAGCGACCTGCTGTCGGACCCCGATCCGATCCGTCGCGCACAAAGCCAGTTGAAGCGGCAGTTGCCGAAGCGGTTCTATAAATCCGTCACGGTTGCGCCCGTCGAGGGCGGTTTTGCCGTGCATCTCGATGGCAAGCCCGTTCGCACGCCCGCCAAGGCGATCCTGACATTGCCTACCGCCGAGGCGGCTGAACTGGTCGCCGCGGAATTTTCAGCGCAAGAGGAAAATATCGATCCGACGACCATGCCGGTGATGCGGCTGGTCAACACGGCGATCGATGGTGTCGCTACCGACCCGCAGGCTGTGCTGGAAGATATCCTGCGCTTCGCCTCGTCGGACCTTCTCTGCTACCGCGCCGAGGCGCCGGAGAAGCTGGTCGAACGGCAGGCCGAAGCCTGGGACGGCGTGCTGGATTGGGCTCGCGCTTCGCTCGGTGCGCGTTTCGTGCTGACCGAGGGCGTCATTCATGTCGAGCAGCCGCGAGAGGCGATCGGCGCGATCGGCATTCATCTCAGCCAGCGCGCGGAGCCGCTGAAGCTTGCGTCGCTTCATGTGATGACGACGCTGACAGGATCGGCCCTGTTGGCGCTGGCGGTAGAGACCGGCGAGATAGACGCCGAGACGGGCTGGAATGCCGCTCATGTCGACGAGGACTGGCAGATCGAGCAATGGGGCCAGGATTCGGAAGCGGTCGCCCGGCGCAATTATCGCAAGCGCGATTTCATGGCGGCGATCGCATTGCTTGAAGCGTTGAAAGCTTAAATGAGCGTTCCGGGCAATCCGGAACGCATTCAATCCTGGCTCGGAGGTTCAGCTCTTCAGATCGCGGTCGGCGCTCTGAACTGCTTCCTCATGATACCATGCGCTGCCGCAAGCAATATTGGGCAAACGCTTTGCTACGAGCTCTGTAACCGAGCCGGTTTTTCCATGAAAACTATCGGCCGTTGAGCGAACCTTCGCTTTGAAGGTGTAGATCTTGGCCGATTCACGATGAATGCCAGTACTAGTCATTGTCGTGTCTCTCCCTCGACGGCGCGATAGCCGCATTGGATAAAGAGAAGATAGGGCGTGCATCAGTTTTGTGCAATATGAACAGTAAAATATCTTGTTTTGCTCATTTTTTAGGCGATCTTATATTTGCCGGTTCGTGCGGCATCTTTGAACCATGTGCAGTGCGTTAGGCCAAAGCGCATCTGCGAGCCTGGCAACTCTAAGCATCGCCATTTTTCTCCCGAGCGCCTGCACTCCGCCGGCCATTTTGTCGCAAGGGCCGGCTTTTCCTGGAGTTTTTGCACCGGATTCTAGCAAGTCGGCGCAAGTGGCACGCTACTTGCTTTTTCAGCATTGAGGTACTCGGCCCATGACGGCCGGGCGCATTTCAGCGCTTCCTCAAAGATTAAGCGAACTGGTTACGAGAGGCCGGCATGACAAAATACAAGCTCGAATATATCTGGCTGGACGGTTACACCCCGGTCCCCAATCTGCGCGGGAAAACCCAGATCAAGGAATTCGATTCGTTCCCGAGCCTTGAGCAACTGCCGCTGTGGGGATTCGACGGCTCGTCCACGATGCAGGCCGAGGGCCATTCGTCCGACTGCGTGCTGAAGCCCGTCGCAATCTATCCTGACCCGGCCCGCACCAATGGCGCGCTGGTCATGTGCGAAGTCATGATGCCGGATGGCGTCACCCCGCACGCTTCGAACAAGCGCGCCACCATCCTCGACGACGAGGGTGCATGGTTCGGCTTCGAGCAGGAATACTTCTTCTACAAGGACGGCCGCCCGCTCGGCTTCCCGGAATCCGGCTATCCGGCCCCGCAGGGCCCTTACTACACCGGCGTCGGCTACAGGAATGTCGGCGACATCGCCCGCCAACTCGTCGAGGAGCACCTCGACCTCTGCCTGGCAGCCGGTATCAACCATGAAGGCATCAATGCCGAGGTTGCCAAGGGCCAGTGGGAATTCCAGATTTTTGGCAAGGGCTCCAAGCGCGCCGCCGACCAGATCTGGATGGCCCGCTACCTGCTGCTGCGCCTGTGCGAAAAGTATGGCATCGACATCGAGTTCCACTGCAAGCCGCTGGGCGACACCGACTGGAACGGCTCGGGCATGCATGCCAACTTCTCGACCACCTATATGCGCGAAGTGGGCGGCAAGGCGTATTTCGAGGCGCTTATGGCTGCCTTCGACAAGAACCTGATGGACCACATCGCCGTCTACGGCCCGGACAATGACAAGCGTCTGACCGGCAAGCACGAGACCGCACCGTGGAACAAGTTCAGCTACGGCGTGGCCGATCGCGGCGCTTCGATCCGCGTTCCGCACTCCTTCGTCAACAACGGCTACAAGGGCTATCTGGAAGATCGTCGCCCCAACTCGCAGGGCGACCCCTACCAGATCGCTTCGCAGATCCTGAAGACGATCGATTCCGTCTCGGCGGAAGCCAAGAAGGCTGCCGCGTAACACGCCTTAACTGGTTCAATGAAAACGCCCGGCGGGAAACCGCCGGGCTTTTTTGTGCGTTTGGCTCGTCACGCACGCCCAGCTGTACTCAGGTGCTCGATCATATCGATCGCGACGGGCGATAGTTCTACCTGTGAACGAAAACATATCTGCAAGCGGCGCGTTGCCCAGGTTTCCGTCAAGCGCAGCGAGGCGATCGCCATCGGGCGTTGGCATCTGCGGGCCGTGGTTTCCGGCACGATGCCGAGGCCGACACCGTGAGCCGCCAGGCGGCAGATCCCCTCGAAGGTGCGCACGCGCATCCGGAATTTTAGCTTGGTTCCCGTCCGAGCGGCTTGTGCTTCAATGTAATCCTGCAAGGCGCTGCCTTCGGCGAGCCCAACGAACTCGTGCTGAAGAATGTCCGCGAAGGCTATTTTCCCAACGGTTGCCAACGGATGGCTGCGCGGAACAACGACAACAAGCCTGTCGATCGCGAAGGGGCGAAGCTGCAATCCGCTTGAATCGGCGGCATCGGAAATGATGCCGATGTCTGCAAGGCCGGCCGAGATGGCCTTCACGATCTCCGAACTCTGGCGCTCCTTCAGATCGACATCGATCCGGCGATGGGCGGCGAGCCAGGGCCCAAGCCTGTCGGGCAGAAACTCGGTGATGGCCGCGGTGTTCGCCAGCAGGCGGATCGTTGCCCTGATGCCATTGGCGTATTCGCCGAGCTCGCCCTGCATATGCTCCATCTGGCGAAGGATGAGGCGGGCATGATGAGCGAGAGCTTCTCCCGCCTCTGTCGGTGCCACGCCTCTGCGCCCCCGTTCGAGCAGCTTGACGCCGCCGGCCAGTTCCATACCGCGCAGGCGCTCGCTGGCCGCCGGAAGCGACAGGTGAGCTTCGGCGGCGCCATGCGTGATGCTGCCCGCCTGAATGACGGCAAGGAACAGGCGGAGGTCGGTGAGGTCGAAATGCATGACGGGCATGTTAGCGTGCAGTCAGCCTTCGGGCTAGCCGAAGGCTGACTGCGGATCATCCGCATTGTGGCCGGGAGAAGGAACGGCGAGGATGAGCCATGATGGAATCGTCTACATGGCTCATCGGCACGGTTGCCGCGACCTTCTTCCTCGCCGGTATCGTCAAGGGTGTTACCGGAATGGGATTGCCGACGGTCGCCATGGGCGTGCTCGGGGCACTGGTTTCGCCTGTGGCGGCCGCGACGCTTCTGATCGTGCCGTCATTCGTCACCAATGTCTGGCAGCTTTTCACCGGCCCGAGCTTCCTGCAACTGATCATGCGCTTCTGGCCCATGATGGCGGCGATCGTCGTTGGAACGGTCGCAGGATCGTCGCTTCTGACGAGCGGCGATACGCGGCTTGCAACGAGCGCCCTTGGCGCGGCGCTGTTGGTCTACGCCGCTTACACGCTCATTGCCCGCCAACTGGCCATACCTGCGCGACTGGAGCGATGGTTATCGCCGTTGATAGGCGCGGCCACCGGCGTCGTAACGGGTGGAACCGGTGTGTTCGTCATTCCGGCGGTTCCCTATCTCCAGGCGCTTGGCCTCGAAAAGGACGATCTGATTCAGGCTCTGGGGCTTTCCTTCACCGTTTCGACCATCGCGCTTGCGGCCAGTCTTGCCTGGCACGGCGCGTTCCAGCCGGGAAACGTCACGATGTCGGCGCTTGCCATAGCGCCGGCGCTTTCCGGCATGTGGGTGGGGCAGGCGGTGCGAAAGAAAGTCAGCCCAGTTGCCTTCCGCCGCTGGTTCCTGCTTGGCCTGCTTCTGCTCGGCGCGGACCTGCTGATAAGGCCGCTGCTTTGATGCCGTCTAGGGTGCGTGAGGATTCACTCCATGACGGCCTGCAAATGGCGATTTTCTGCGCTTCCGGTGCTCATGGACCCAAATGTCCACTCCGCTCCGGTTCTCAAAAACCACCATTTTCGACTCGTCCTGACCTGAATCTCCCACACCCTAAAATGCTCGTCCGTGATTACGCGGATTTCTGTATGGGCAACTGGCGTTGCCGGACCGGTGCTTCGGCCCCGATGCTTTCCACCCGGGCCGGCCGGCCGACATGGAAGCCCTGGACCTGGTCGATGCCGAGTTCGCGTATCAGTTCCATCTGGTCTTCGACCTCCACGCCCTCGACCAGGATTTTGGGCCCGCGATTCCTGAGCAGGCTGACAATGTCCTGAAGCATCGCTTCGCCGCGTGGCGAGCTGCAGTCGTGCAGGAAAGAGCGGTCGATCTTGACCGTGTCGAAATCGATCAGGCGCAGCCATGACAGGCCGGCAAAACCGGTGCCGAAATCGTCGAGCCAGATCTTGATGCCCAAAAGCTTGAGGTCTGAGATGCAGCGCAGAACATCGGAATGCATCTCCATCTCGAGCCCTTCGGTGATCTCGAAGGCGAGGCGGTTGCCGGCAATTCCCGTTTCACCAAGTATCGCGGCGACCGAAGTTGCAAAACCGGGGGCCTTGAGCTGGATGGGCGAGACATTGACGCTGACGATGCGCGTGTGGTCGTTGGAAAGATATTCGCGGCACACCGTCCTTATCGCCCAGCGGCCCAGTTCCAGAATTGCCCCTGTCCGTTCCGCGACAGGAATGAACAGGCTTGGCGGGACGGAGGTGCCGTCCAGCATGTTGAGGCGCATAAGGGCCTCCAGCGCTTCGACCCGGCCAGTCTTGACGTTCTGGATGGGTTGGTAAACGAGCGAGACGAGATCTTTCTCGATCGCGATCTTCAGAAGGGCTGCGATGTTTTCGCTCTCGTCGCTGCTTTGCGGGTCGTTGGGATCGAAGAGCTTCGCGCAGTTGCGGCCGCTGGCCTTGGCCAAATAGAGCGCACGGTCTGCTTCGTGGATGATCTTTTCAAGCTTGGCGCCGGTCTGATGCCGGGTGAAGGCGGCGCCGATGCTTACCGTGACGATCTGCATGCCATCGCGGCGCTGGTCGTGCCTGAGCGCAAGTTTCTCGATCGTGCTGCGTATTTCGTCGGCAAAGTCGGCCACCTCTTCCTGCTTGTCGAGCGAGGTGATGACAATGAATTCCTCGCCACCATAGCGGCCGATCGAGGCGTCATGGGCCTCGATCGTCTTGCTGAGCGCGGCGGCTACCAAGATCAGGCAGCGGTCGCCTTCCTGATGGCCATAGCAGTCATTGTATCGCTTGAAGAAGTCGACATCGATCAGCAGAACGGCAAAGCGTCGTCCCTGCTGCTGCCAGGCGCCCCAATGGTCGCGCAACCGCTCATCCACGGCACGACGGTTTTCCAGGCCGGTCAGCGGGTCCGTGCGGGAAAGCTTCAGCAGCGCCTTGCCCCGTTCGGTCGCTTCCTTGTGCTGCATCTTGGCTTCCAGCGCATTCAGGAAGACGTTGTATCGCTCCCTGTTCAGTTTCCAGTTCACGTAGGACGTGAAGATGAAGCACGAAACGTGAAATATGCCGAAAGAAAGCTGATAGATCCGGTTGTATGGAAACAGATAGAAAAGCACGGACAAGGACGCCAGCAGCATGACGCCTGAGACCAAAATGGAGAACTGAAACCTGAAGCTGAAAAACAGGTTGGCGCTCATCATGAAGATGGCCCCAAATACCAGGTAGTATGAAATCGTCTCCGTATGTCGCGTCGTGATGGCTGCAAAGAGCCAGCCCACATATGCAAGAACCAGGGCCACCGCACAGGTAAGGTCCATACGGGCTGCCGGCGCGTTCTCGCGATACTGCAATTCCACCATTATCAATGTGCCGATGCCGATGGTGAAACGCACTGCGATCGCCGGCAGGGCGGCGTCGGGAATGAGCAGAATGTCGGTAATCGAAAAGAGCAGATAGACAAGGACTGCGGCCCACAGGCCCTGGCGGATGCCCACGCGCTGCATTTCTTCGCTGTCTTTGCGGTAAAGCGTCTGCAGAATTGCAGGCGAAGGACGCTCTATTGGTCCTTGCAGATCACTGTCGATCGGGTCGGCCATCGTTTGTGTCATGCGCTTTCCGTCGAAATGCGGTGACTCAACGCCTGCCGACTAGGCTGCCTGTTGAACAACGCCTTCGCTGTTTCGAACACTGTCCGCAATGCGGGAACCTTCAGACTGCGGACGATTCTCGCGTCAGGAACACAAGTTTCCGTTAAGCGCCGTGCCAATTCCGCGGCAGCGTTAGCAAAGCATGAAGAAAATCACTTCAATGTTATTAACCATGCGCGACGGTTTGGCTTGAGTTGCGCCCGCCGCGGCTTAAACATAGGTTAACAAATGATTAACGCGGGGGCGTAAATTGCATGAATGAACCGCAGCCGGTACTGGATGGCGAAAGCCTTATCACCCCAACAGCCATCGCAGCCGACATGGCGGCCCTCTATCCCTCCCAAGGCAGTAGCGATCATCTCGCGACCGCGACGGCGGAACTCGGCCTTGTCCTCCATTCGGCACGGCAGTGGTTCGAGGCTGGCAATGATCCCGCGCAGACGATGCGCTGGACTGTCGAGGCGCTGCACAAGATGCGGCGCAAAGTCGAGCCAGGTGTCTGGCAGGCGCTGATACCGCTGGCACAGGAACATCCCGTTGCCGATTATTTTCACCAGGACCCGTTTACCCGCTGGTCGTTCGAAAAGCCTCGCGGCTATTCGGGCGATGCCCGGCTGCTCGACTTCATCTATCAGCACGAGAATATCCGGGAGGATGTGGCGGAGGCCTCTCCGATCGGTAGCGCGCTTTATGCGTACAGCAAATATTACCCCTCATGCGTGGCGGTGCGGGAGCGCCGCGATCTCCTGGCGCAGTATGTCGACGAGATTGCCGAGGAGAGGGGCGGCGGGACGGAAGTGCTTGCGATCGCCTCGGGCCATCTGCGCGAGGCCGGCAGCTCGGTCGCGCTGGAGCAGGGGCGCATAGCGCGCTGGGTCGCGCTTGATCAGGATCCGCTGAGCGTGGGATCGGTTGCGCGCGATTATGCCGGAACGCCCGTCGAGGCCATAGACGGTTCCGTGCGTGGCCTGCTGACGGACGCCTACAAGCTGGGTTCGTTCGATTTCGTCTATTCCGCCGGCCTCTACGATTATCTCACCGACGCCGTAGCGATCAGGCTCAACAGGCGGTGCCTGCGCATGCTCAAGCCCAAGGGCACGCTGCTGTTCGCCAACTTTTCGCCGGAGCTGACCGACGACGGCTACATGGAAACCTTCATGAACTGGGCGCTGCTGCTGCGTACCGAAGCCGATATGTGGAAGATCATCAATGCCAGCGTTGACCGCAACACGGTCGAGGCGGAGGTGTTTTTTGGCGAGAACCGCAACATCGTCTACGGCGTTATCCGCAAAAAGGACTGATCTCTCGGAATTCAGACAGGCCGCCGGCATCGCAGCAGGCCTTCAAACAAAAACCCCGGCGTTTCCGCCGGGGTTTTTGTTTTTCAGCGATGTGAACTCGCCTTACACCGAATAGTACATGTCGAATTCGACCGGGTGCGGGGTCATTTCGAAGCGCATCACTTCGGCCATCTTCAGTTCGATATAGGCGTCGATCTGGTCGTCGTCGAAGACGCCGCCGGCCTTGAGGAAGCCGCGGTCCTTGTCGAGGCTCTGCAGGGCTTCGCGCAGCGAACCGCAGACGGTCGGGATCTTCTTCAGTTCCTTCGCCGGCAGGTCGTACAGATCCTTGTCCATCGGCTGGCCGGGGTGGATCTTGTTCTTGATGCCGTCGAGGCCGGCCATCAGCAGAGCCGCGAAAGCGAGGTAGGGGTTCGCGCCCGGATCGGGGAAGCGGATTTCGACGCGCTTCGACTTCGGCGACGAGCCGAAGGGGATGCGGCAGGAGGCCGAGCGGTTGCGCGCCGAATAGGCAAGCAGAACCGGCGCTTCATAGCCCGGAACCAGACGCTTGTAGGAGTTGGTCAGCGGGTTGGTGAAGGCGTTGATGGCCTTGGCGTGCTTGATGATGCCGCCGATGTAATAGAGGCAGTTTTCCGACAGGCCAGCATATTCGTTGCCGGCGAAGGTCGGCTTGCCGTCCTTCCAGATCGACATATGGACGTGCATGCCCGAACCGTTGTCGCCAAAAATCGGCTTCGGCATGAAGGTTGCAGTCTTGCCGTAGGCGTTGGCGACCTGATGCACGACATACTTGTAAAGCAGCATCTTGTCGGCGTTGCGCACGAGTGCGTCGAACTTCACGCCGAGCTCGTGCTGGGCGGCAGCGACTTCGTGGTGGTGCTTTTCGACGCGCACGCCCATTTCGGTGAGCACGGTCAGCATTTCCGAGCGCATGTCCTGGCAGGAATCGATCGGCGGAACCGGGAAGTAGCCGCCCTTGACGCGCGGACGGTGGCCGAGGTTGCCGGTCTCGTAGTCGGTGTCGTCGTTGGACGGCAGTTCGGTCGAGTCGAGCTTGAAGCCGGTGTTGTAGGGGTCGGCCTTGTACTTGACGTCGTCGAAGACGAAGAATTCGGCTTCCGGGCCGACGAAGATGGTGTCGCCGATACCTTCTGCCTTCATGTAGGCTTCGGCCTTCTTGGCGGTGCCGCGCGGATCGCGGTTGTAGGACTCGCCGGAGACCGGATCGAGAATGTCGCACAGGATGACCATGGTCGACTGCGCGAAGAACGGGTCCATGTGGACGGTTTCCGGATCGGGCATCAGAACCATGTCGGATTCGTTGATGGCCTTCCAGCCGGCGATGGACGAGCCGTCGAACATGACGCCATCGGCGAACATGTCTTCCTCGACCTCGGAGATATCCATCGTCACATGCTGGAGCTTGCCCTTCGGGTCGGTGAAGCGCAGATCGACAAATTTTACGTCGTTGTCCTTGATCTGCTTGAGAATGTCCTTGGCTGTCGTCATGTCGCGTTTCCTGTGATTTTAATGATGGCGTTGAAAACGAAATTCCGTCGGCCTGGCCGATCAGATGGCGTCGATGCCGGTTTCGCCGGTGCGGATGCGCACCACTTCCTCGATGTTGGAGACGAAGATCTTGCCGTCGCCGATGCGGCCCGTCTGGGCCGCCTTGCGAATGGCCTCGATCGCCGCTTCGACGGATTCGTCGCCGAGCACAACCTCGATCTTCACCTTGGGAAGGAAGTCCACGACGTATTCAGCGCCGCGATAAAGCTCGGTATGGCCCTTCTGTCGGCCAAAGCCTTTTGCTTCGGTGACAGTAATGCCTTGCAGCCCGGCCTCCTGAAGCGCTTCCTTCACTTCGTCGAGCTTGAAAGGCTTGATGATCGCTTCGATCTTTTTCATGTAAAATGCGGCCTCCGCTAGGGACTGTACGGGTGTCGCCCCGCTTGCGCATCACAAAGCAGGAAGCGTGCCAGATGCCTACAGGCGCAACAAACCTTCTTCGAATCCACAAAGATCGAAAAAAATTGCGTTTTTCGGGCAAAGCGCAGGGCGCTTAAGCGATACCCTGAATATCGCTTATCGGAGTGCTTTTGCAACGGGGTAAAATCTGTGCATTCCGCCTAAATTTTGGGCATTTGCATTTTGTTTGCGCCGGATTCTACGCGACGCGCGGAACATCTATCTTGTCGTCCTGCATTTCGGCGGGCCGGTGCGGTGTGCTAATCATGATTTCCCCAAAGGGGTCGAACGGGCTGCTCGCATGTCGCATGAAATCCTGATACCCGATGAAATGGCCAAGGCCGATCGCCTCGCGATCGAAAGTGGGCCTTTCGATGGATATGCGCTGATGCGCAATGCCGGTGCTGCTGTCGCGGCGCTTGTACTGGCGCGCTTTCCGTCCGTGTCATCGATCCACGTCCTTTGCGGGCCGGGTAATAATGGTGGTGACGGCTATGTTATCGCCCGATTGCTGGCTGAGGCTGGATGTGCGGTGGTGCTGTGGGCCGAAGGAACGCCGAAACCCGGGAGCGATGCAGCGCTGGCTGCTGCAGATTGTACGGTAACACCACAATCATTAGCCGGCTTTGAAATCGGGCCGGATGCGCTGGTAGTCGACGCTCTTTATGGAGCAGGGCTATCGAAGCCCCTTTCAAGTGAGGCCGGTCGCGCTGCGCAGATCGCCGCGGACATGAATGTCCCGGTCGTTTCGGTCGATCTGCCGTCCGGCGTTTCCGGCGAAAGCGGCATGGTATTCGGCGAGGCTTTTCAGGCGACGGTTACGGTCACCTTCGCGCGCAAGAAGCCCGGCCACCTAATCCTGCCGGGGCGCAATTTCTGCGGCGAGGTCGTCGTGGCGGATATCGGCATCGGCGACGAAGTGATTGGCGAAGTCGGCGCGCGCTGCTTTGAAAACATGCCGGCGCTTTGGCTGGATCAGTTTCCGATGCCTGCGCTGGACGCCTACAAATACAGTCGTGGTCATGTTGGCGTCTTTTCAGGCAGACCCTCGGCGACCGGCGCTGCCCGGCTGGCTGCGATGGCGGCGGCGCGAATTGGGGCAGGGGCGGTCACCGTGCTTTCCCCATCGCTTTCGCTTGCCGTCAACGCCAGCCATCTGACCTCGATCATGCTGCGCAAGGCCGACACGCTGGAGGAAGTGTTCGGCTTTCTCGATGCGCGCCATCCGGAAGCGCTGGTCTACGGCCCTGGGCTGGGACCGGAGCCGGGCGTCGGAAACTTTCTTCTCGATTTGCTGGCGGCGGCGGAAAATTCGCCAAAGGGGCTCGTGCTGGATGCCGACGGGCTGACGTCGCTAGCCGCGCAGCCTGAGGCATTGTTTGCCGCCTTGCATCGCATGGGCGCGCCACGGGCGATCCTGACGCCGCATGAAGGGGAGTTTCGCCGGCTGTTTCCGGGCATTGCCGAGGACGAAAAACTGTCGAAGCTGGAAAAAGCCCGCGCCGCGTCTCGGCTTTCCAACGCCGTTGTCGTCTACAAGGGGCCGGACACGGTGATCGCAGCGCCTGACGGGCGGGCCGCGATCAATTCCAACGGCACGCCTTTGCTGGCAACGGCAGGTTCCGGCGACGTGCTGGCGGGCATCTGCGCCGGCCTGCTGGCTCAGGGCATGCCTGCCTTCGAAGCGGGATGCGCCGCCGTCTGGATACACGCCGATGCAGCGCAGCGGTTTGGGCCGGGGCTGATCGCCGAGGATCTGCCGTTGGCGCTGCTTTCTGTCCTTCGGAATTTGCGGGAGCCCGGCGCATTGCCTGTACCACCAGGCTCCCTAGCTGCGGGGAAAACCCTGAGCTAACACCGGAAAAATCCGCATGCGCGCCTCAACGCCGTGGGCGCTGTTTCGTTCCGCTGCGCATCAAGATGGAGGGGCAACTCCTGGCGGGCGGCAGTCGGGATTCGACCATTCCTGGCAAGGAGAGCCCGGGTCTTCTCCATTGTTGTGCTTGGCCAGTTTGGAGAAGGCAAACGCAAAGCCCGCCAGAAGCACAAGCACCAGTGTCAGGCGTATTGCCATCATTCATCCTGGTTGGGTGGTATCCCCGCCACTCACCTGTTCACGGCAAGTCTAGACCTTGTGAGATGAATTAAAAACCCGAGCCCTACAATTTTGATACCTGAAGCTCACTACGGTCTTTGCGCCGTTGGCCTCGCCGCGCGAAAAGCGACGTTTCGGAATCAGGCGTTGGCGCCGCCATCGATGATCAATGCGGCTCCCGTCATGAAGCGGCCTTGCGGGCCAGCCAGCCACGCGACCAATCCGGCGATGTCGTCGGGGGAGCCGTATTTCGGTATCGCCATCCGGCCGCGCTGGGCGTCGGCGTGGTCGCTGTCGGCGGGGTTCATATCGGTGTTGGTGGAGCCGGGATGCACGACATTGACGGTGATGCCGCGCGGGCCGAGATCGCGCGCCAGGCCCTTGGTCAGGCCGACAAGTGCCGCCTTGCTTGCCGAATAGAGGCCGATACCTGCATCCGGCACGCGTTCTGCAAGATTGCTGCCGATCGATATGATGCGTCCGCCTTCGGGCATGACGGCTGCGGCTGCCTTCGATGCGATGAAGGGAGCGCGGAAATTGACCGCCATCGTTTCATCCAGCTGTTCCAGCGTTACCGTGTCCAGGGGGCCGGCGTGCCAGATGCCGGCGCTGTTGACGAGAATGTCGAGGCGTCCAAGCTGCGCGATGGTGGTTGCCACCGATGCTTCGACCGCCTTGGCGTCGGTGTTGTCGGCCTGTATCGCCAGGCCGCGCCGGCCAAGCGCTTCGATCTCCTTCACGACTGCTTCGGCTTTTTCGGCCGAGCGCACATAGGTCAGCGCGACATCGGCACCGGCGCGGGCCAGTTGCCTTGCGATCGCAGCGCCGATGCCGCGGCTGCCGCCGGTCACCAGTGCGACCTTGCCCCGGAGTTCGATCGTGTTTTCGTGGGTAGACATTTTGTTCACTGCCTTTCTATATCAATCAATACAAAATAGATGGCAACCTTGCCTGCGCCAGTCAAGTGATTTATGTATCGATCACAACAGAAAGGTATTCGATGTCTCAGAAGGGCCGGCCACGCAGCTTCGACCGCGATGAAGCCTTGCGGCGGGCGATGCGCGTATTTTGGCAGAAGGGCTATGATGGAGCGTCGCTGTCGGACCTGACGGCCGCCATGGGCATCAACTCGCCCAGCCTCTACGCCGCCTTCGGATGCAAGGAAGCGCTGTTTCGCGAAGCGGCCGATCTCTACAGCGCAACCGAAGGCGTCGATATCTGGAAAGCGTTCGAAAGCCCGAGCACGGCGCGGGAAGCGATGGCGAATTTTCTGCGCGCCTCGGCAATCGCGTTCAGCGAGCCCGGCGATCCGAAGGGATGCCTGATCGTGCTTGGCGCGCTCAATCCCAGCGACGGCAATCTGGAGGTCTTCCGCGATCTGAGCCACAGGCGGCAAGCCAATGTGGAAGACTTCAAGAATCGCCTGAAGCTTGCAATCGAACAGGACGAATTGCCAGAGACGATCGACTGTGAGGCGATCGCCGTCTTCTATCTCGCTGTCCAGCAAGGCATGTCGATCCAGGCGCGCGACGGAGCTTCGCGCGAAAGGCTGCTTTCGATCGGCGAAGGAGCAATGGCTGCGTGGGACGGCCTGACGTCAGGCTCGGCGGGCATCAGCCCTTCACGCGCTCCATGAAAGCCATGGCGCCATGCGGCGCATGGACCTTGCCGGAGGTTATGAAGTAGACGAAGACGTCGCGCGGTTTCACCGGCGCGTCGCTTGAAGGATCGGCGCGTGGCAGATCGTCCGGCACGCCGCCCTGCGCCCATGTTTTTGCACGAGCGACCCATTCGACCAGCGCCTTCGGTGCGTAGCAGGTCGGAATATCGTCCGAGCCTGTCTGCAGCCGTGCGTAGACGAAATCACCGGTGACGTCGGCAATGGCGGGGTAGGTGGCATGGTCGGCAAAGACGATGGCGACATCGTGCTTGCGCGCCAACGCGACGAATTCCGGCACGACGAAACTCGGATTGCGCACCTCGACGCAGTGGCGCAATTTCACGCCGTCCTGCTTTTCCGGCAGCAGTTTCAGGAACGCGCCGAAATCGTCCTCGTCGAACTTCTTGAACGGTGCGAACTGCCACAGGATCGGCCCGAGTTTCTCGCCGAGTGCTGCAACGCCGGACTCGAGAAACCGCATCATGGATTCGCCGGCCTCACCGAGCACCTTGCGGTTGGTGACGAAGCGATTGCCCTTCAACGCGTAGACAAAGCCGTCCGGCGCCTCATTGGCCCATTTGACGAAGGTCGGCTCCTTGAAGCTGGAATAATAGGTGCCGTTGACCTCGATGGTCGGCACCTGCCGGGTCGCGAATTGCAGCTGCTTGGCCTTGGACAGCTTTTCCGGATAGAAGGATGTGTCCCACGGCTCGAACGTCCAGCCGCCCATGCCGGCGCGGATTTTTCCGGAATTGCTCATTGCTTCTCCTCCGTTTCTACATTCGGTCAAGCGACATCGATCGCTTGGGCCTGTCCCGCATCTTCCGCAGGAGCTACATCCTTCGCCATATCGACAACTACCCAGCCTGGCCGAACGGGATTTGGCCGGCGGCCCGTCTCGTGAAAACCATAAGCCAGATAAAGCGCAATGTTCCGCTCCATCCGGGCATTGGTGTAGAGCCGTATCTCCGGCAAGGTGGCCGCGCGAGTCCTGTCCTCCAGCCAACGCAGCAAGGTGACGCCGAGGCCCTTGCCCTGGAACGCAGGGGAGACTGCGATACTGAAGACCAGTAAATGATCTTCGTGCAGTTCGAACACCACAAGCCCTGCCAGTTCGCCATCGCTTTCCAGCAGCCAGACCTCGCCGGCGTCAATCCGAGGTGCGTAGTCCTCGGTAACGGGGATCGGCGGTGCGCCAAACAATGCCGTGTAGGGCGCATAGGCCTGCTCGGTGAGCGCTACGACGGCCGACAAATCGTCGGAAAGTGCTCTTCTGATCTGCATAGAGGCCCTTTCCGAATGACTAGCGCCTTGATGCGCCCACTCTATTCCGCAGCTTCGGCCTTCCTGCCCGGGCGTCGCCCCAGCAGTTCCTTCAGGAACTGCCCCGTATAGCTACGCGGTTCCTCGGCGATATCTTCCGGGCGGCCTGAGGCCACAAGTTCGCCGCCGCCGTCGCCGCCTTCAGGACCGAGGTCGAGCACCCAGTCGGAGGTTTTTATCACTTCGAGATTGTGCTCGATGACGACGACCGTATTGCCCTGTTCGACAAGCTCATGCAGCACTTCAAGAAGCTTTGCTACGTCATGGAAATGCAAGCCGGTTGTCGGCTCGTCGAGGATGTAGAGCGTCTTGCCTGTGGCCTTGCGCGACAGTTCCTTGGCGAGCTTGATGCGCTGTGCCTCGCCGCCCGACAGCGTGTTGGCCTGCTGGCCGACATGGATGTAGCCGAGGCCGACCTTGGCCAGCGTTTCCAGCTTGTCGCGCACGCCGGGCACGGCGGCAAAGAACTCGACGCCTTCCTCGACCGTCATTTCCAGCACGTCGGCGATCGACTTGCCTTTGAAAGTGACGTCCAGCGTCTCGCGGTTGTAGCGCTTGCCGTGGCAGACGTCGCAGGTGACATAGACGTCGGGCAGGAAGTGCATCTCGATTTTTATCACGCCGTCGCCCTGGCAGGCTTCGCAGCGACCGCCCTTGACGTTGAACGAGAAACGGCCGGGCGCATATCCGCGCGCCTTGGCTTCCGGCAGGCCGGCGAACCAGTCGCGGATCGGCGTGAAGGCGCCGGTATAGGTCGCCGGGTTCGAGCGCGGCGTGCGCCCGATCGGCGATTGGTCGATGTCGATGACCTTGTCGAGGAATTCCAGCCCTTCGATGCGGTCATGGTCGGCCGGATGCTCGCGCGAACCCATGATGCGGCGCGAGGCGGCCTTGAACAGCGTCTCGATCAGGAAAGTCGACTTGCCGCCGCCCGAAACGCCGGTGACGGCAGTAAAAGTGCCGAGCGGGATTTCGGCGGTGACGTTCTTCAGATTGTTGCCGCGCGCGCCGACGATCTTTATGCGCCGGCCCTTCTTCATCTCGCGACGATGCCGCGGCATGGAGATTTCGAGCTCGCCGGTCAGATATTTGCCGGTGATCGAATTGGGGTTGGCCATGACTTCGGCCGGCGTGCCTTCGGCAATGACATTGCCGCCATGGATGCCGGCGGCGGGGCCGATATCGACGACATAGTCGGCGGTCAGGATCGCGTCCTCGTCATGCTCGACGACGATGACCGTGTTTCCGAGGTCGCGCAGGTGCTTGAGCGTGTCAAGCAGGCGGGCATTGTCGCGCTGGTGCAGGCCGATGGACGGCTCGTCGAGCACATAGAGAACGCCGGTGAGGCCCGAGCCGATCTGCGAGGCCAGGCGAATGCGCTGGCTTTCGCCGCCCGACAGCGTGCCCGAATTGCGCGCCATGGTCAGATAATCGAGGCCGACATCGTTGAGAAAGCGCAGGCGCTCGCGGATCTCCTTGAGGATGCGCACCGCGATCTCGTTCTGCTTGTCGTTGAGCGAGGCAGGCAGGTCCTCGAACCAGCCATTGGCCTTGCGGATCGACAGTGCCGTGACCTCGCCGATATGCTTGCCGGCGATCTTTACCGCCAACGCTTCAGGCTTCAGGCGAAAGCCGTTACAGGTCGGGCAGGGCGTCGCCGACATGAAGCGCTCGATTTCCTCGCGCATCCAGGCCGATTCCGTTTCCTTCCAACGGCGCTCAAGGTTCGGGATGACGCCCTCAAAAGTCTTGGTAGTCTTGTAGGAGCGAAGCCCGTCGTCATAGGTAAAGGCGATTTCGCGTTCGCCGGTGCCGCGCAGTATGGCTTCCTGCGCTTCCGCGGTCAGGTCCTTGAACTTGTCGCCGAGCTTGAAGCCATAGACCTTGCCCAGCGCTTCCAGCGTCTGGGAATAGTAAGGCGATGTCGATTTCGCCCACGGGCTGACGGCGCCGTCGCGTAGCGAGACATTGTCGTCGGGCACGATCAGGCTGGCATCGATGGCGCGCTGGTTGCCGAGGCCGTCGCAGGCCGGGCACGCGCCGAACGGGTTGTTGAAGGAGAACAGCCGCGGCTCGATCTCAGGAATGGTGAAGCCGGAAACCGGGCAGGCGAATTTTTCCGAGAACAGGATGCGCTCATGCGTCTCGTTCTTCGACTTGTTGACGGAATCCTCGCCGGTCTGGCTGGCGTCCAGCGGCTTGTCGGCGAATTCCGCGACAGCCAGCCCGTCAGCCAGCTTCAGCGCGGTCTCGATCGAATCCGCAAGCCGCGTCGCCAGATCGCCGCGCACGACGACGCGGTCGACGACGACGTCGATGTCATGCTTGTACTTCTTGTCGAGCGCCGGAACATCGGCGATCTCATAGAAGACGCCATCGACCTTGACGCGCTGAAAGCCCTTCTTCAGGAGTTCGGCCAGTTCCTTGCGGTACTCGCCCTTACGGCCGCGCACCATCGGCGCCATGATGAAGAGACGTGTGCCTTCTTCCAGCGCCAGCACGCGGTCGACCATCTGCGAAACCGTCTGGCTCTCGATCGGCAGGCCCGTCGCCGGCGAATAGGGCACGCCGACGCGCGCGAACAGCAGGCGCATATAGTCGTAGATTTCGGTGACTGTGCCGACCGTCGAGCGCGGATTGCGCGAGGTCGTCTTCTGCTCGATGGAGATGGCCGGAGACAGGCCGTCGATCTGGTCGACATCCGGCTTCTGCATCATCTCGAGGAACTGGCGCGCATAGGCCGAAAGGCTCTCGACATAGCGGCGCTGGCCCTCGGCATAGATCGTATCGAACGCCAGCGACGATTTGCCGGAGCCTGAGAGGCCGGTCATGACGATCAGCGAATCCCGGGGAAGGTCGAGATCGATGTTTTTCAGATTGTGTTCGCGCGCGCCGCGAATGGAAAGATATTTATGGTCGACCATGCCGGGTCTGCCGCCTCGATCAGGAATTTGTCGGATTGGCTGGTTTATCCGGCCAACCGGTCATGTAGGTATTTTTGCCGCTCTGTCGAGGGACGCATCGTCCCTCGCTGTCAGCAGGGTTTAGCCGCCTTTGGCCGCGCGGAGCAAGCAGAAAGAACAAAGGCCGAACACGCTACTGACATATTGTGCATAAGCCATATGGCTTTGTTACAGGCCGATCACATTTTTGCCGGCAAGGCTTCGCGCGGTTGACGCACAAAAATCGAAGGAGCAGACTTCAAAGGTCATCTGGAGCCGAGCATCCTTCGATGTTCTTCGCAGCCGGTAGGCGGTTTGCGAGACGCCGCAAACGAGCGAATAAGCGCTTCGGAAGACTTTGGAGAAACTGACACAGGAGCGAGGCATGACCCCACCTGATAGTTCCCAATGGCTCTGCGAATGCGCGGAGCCGCGCCAGGCATAAGTGCCGGGCTTGCCCGGCAGACTGTGACCTGCCGTTCCCAAAACGAAAATCAGAGACCACTAGTCGGATCGTTGGCTGAAGCCGCGTAGCATCCGAAAGCAAAGCCGGTAAAACACTCCCGGCAGTTGGCAAGAATGTCATCAAAGCCTCGACCGCTCTTGAATGAGCGGCGAGGCTGTTTTCGTGATCCGGGCCGACATCCCCCTCGAAAACGTGGTTTGACGCCACAATAACAAATCTCCGCCGCCGTGCCGCCTCACGGCTAACCGCGATTTGCCGCAATCGCCGAGGAAATTCGCGCCTGCCAATGCCGACGTCCTTTTTCATCAAGACAAGGCAACGCCCGGTTTCGCGAGGCCTTGAGTATGACGTTGTTTGGAAAGCGGTTGGCGCCTGCGCGGGCGGGCGTCTGGATCTCAGTGGCTTTCGCAGTGCCGCTGCTGGCGCTCGGCGCATTCCTTTGTGACCTGCAACTGTCCGGAAACTTCCATACGGTCGTGCCCGGCGAGTTCTATCGGGCGGCGCAGCCGACGCCGCGCCAGTTGGGAGAATACGCTGCGAAGTATGGCGTGAAGTCCGTTATCAACCTCAGGGGGCCGCATAATGGCTTCGCCTGGTACGAGGCCGAGAAGGCGGAAAACGCAAAACTTGGGATCAAGCAGATCGATTTTCGCGTCAGTTCGATCACGGAGATGGACAGCAAGCAGATCGCCAGGCTTGTTGCGATAATGCGCAAGGCCAGGAAGCCGCTGCTCGTTCACTGTCAGTCGGGCGCTGATCGCAGCGGGCTGGTATCGGCACTCTATCTGGCTGCGGTCGATGGTGTGGATGTCAAAGAGGCTGCGCGCCAGCTTTCGATCCGATATGGGCATTTTTCGATGCCGTTCAGCCGGACCTACGCCATGGATCTGACTTTGAAAGCTTTTGGCGCCGCGGCCGGTCATCCCAGCGGCTGAGTTTTCACGCAATCGACGCTTTCAATCAAAAAGACATGGAATTTGATGGTAGCGCTTGAAATGCGACGAGTTGGAGTATAGAACAAAATGAGAACAAACAACTTGTGGACAGAGCCTGAATTTCATCCCCGTTGTGGCCGGGATGGTGTCTATGGGCTAAGGTGTGCCGGCGAATTTGCCGGTTTTGTTAGGATAAGCGCGGAGCGGTGTCATGGCGGGTAGCGTCAATAAGGTCATTCTGGTTGGTAATCTCGGCGCGGACCCGGAAATCAGGCGGTTGAACTCGGGCGAACCGGTCGTCAACATTCGTGTCGCCACCTCCGAAAGCTGGCGCGACAAGAATTCCGGCGAGCGCAAGGAAAAGACCGAGTGGCACAACATCGTCATCTTCAATGACAATCTCGCCAAGGTCGCCGAGCAGTATCTGAAGAAGGGCATGAAGGTCTATGTCGAGGGTCAGTTGCAGACCCGCAAATGGACGGACCAGACCGGAAACGAGCGCTACACGACCGAAATCGTGCTGCAGAAATTCCGTGGCGAGTTGCAGATGCTCGATGCGCGCGGGCAAGGCGGCGACGGCGGCCAGGTAAGTTACGGCGGTGGCGGTGGCCGCGGTTCGGATTTCGGCCAGTCCGGCCCGAACGATGACTTCAACCGTGGCGGTGGCGGCGGTGGTGGTGGAAACCGAGGCGGTGGTGGCGGTTCGTCACGTGATCTCGACGACGAAATCCCGTTCTGATTGATTTTTCGCGGGGGCGTCCGACGCTCCCGCGAACTCATTTTCTGTCTAGAAAGACTTTGCTGGCAGTCTTGCTGGCTCCCGAAAACCGATCAGCCTGCCGTCACCATCGCCTTGATGCCATCGGCAACGAACTGCACTGCAAGCGCGGCCAGGATCACGCCGAGAAGTCGCGTCAGGATCGAGCGCCCGGTCTGGCCGAGCAGGCCGTCGATGCGTTCCGCCAGGATGAAGACGAGGTAGGTGAGGGCGAGGCACAGGAAGATGATGCCCACCAGCGCTGCCTGCGCGGCCCAGCCCTGGAACGAGCCTGACAGCAGCACCGTCGCCGAGATGGCGCCGGGACCCGCGATAAGCGGGATCGCCAGCGGAAACGCCGCGATGTTGTGGATGTGATCCTTGGTGATTGCGACATCCGATATTTTTTCCTTCCGATCCTGCCGCTTTTCAAAAACCATCTCGAAGGCAATGAAAAACAACAGAAAACCGCCGGCGACGCGGAAGGCCGGCAGGGTGATGCCGAACACTGACAGGATCGATGCGCCGGCAATGGCAAACAACGCCATGACGCCGAAGCCGATGACGCTGGCGCGGATCGAAACCTGACTGCGCTGCGCGCGTGTCATGCCCCGCGTCACCGCCAGAAAGATAGGTGCCAGCCCCGGCGGGTCGATGGTGACCAGGAGCGTCACGAAGGCGTTGAAAACACTATCGAAATTCGGCATCCCGCGTCCTCCTGCGCGCAGGCTACATTGCCGGCTTTCCGCGCGCCAGTCCCCTCACAGCAAGATCAGGGCAAAGGCCTCCCGATTTCTTGGGAGGCATATTTTCGACATGGTGTCGCAGGATTGCCCGAATCGTCGGTATCCATTTGAATTTGTGACGAAAATCAGTTCTGGAAAAAAGCGCTCGGTATTGGTGAAATCGGTATCGTTCCTATATAAGAGGGCAGTGATTCTCCTAGTTTAAGTGATCCGATTTGACCGACCAGAAAATACCGGGTGGACCCGGCGGCCCCTCCGATATCGAGCCTATCTCGATCATCGAGGAGATGCAGCGTTCCTATCTCGACTATGCGATGAGCGTCATCGTCAGTCGTGCGCTTCCGGACGTTCGCGACGGGCTGAAGCCGGTTCACCGGCGTATCATGTTTGCCGCCCATGAGAGCGGCTACCACTGGAACCGCAAATATGTGAAGTCGGCGCGCCCCGTCGCCGACGTCATGGGTAAATACCACCCCCATGGCGACGCCTCGATCTATGACGCCTTGGTTCGCATGGCGCAGGATTGGTCGCTACGCGTGCCGCTGATCGACGGGCAGGGCAATTTCGGCTCTATCGACGGCGATCCGCCTGCGGCGATGCGTTATACGGAATCGCGCCTGACCAAGGTTGCGCACGAGCTTCTGGAGGATATCGACAAGGATACGGTCGATTTCCAGGAGACCTATGATGCGTCCGGCCGCGAGCCGCGCGTTCTACCGGCGCGCTTCCCCAACCTTCTGGTCAACGGCTCCGGCGGTATCGCGGTCGGCATGGCGACCAATATTCCGCCGCACAATCTGAGCGAAGTCTGTAATGGTGCCATTGCGCTCATCGACAATCCGGCGATCGACCTGCCGGCGCTGATGGAAATCATTCCGGGTCCGGATTTCCCGACCGGCGGCATCGTTCTCGGCCGCTCCGGCATTTATAACGCCTATTCGACCGGGCGCGGCTCCATCGTCATGCGCGGCAAGGTCGCCATCGAGCAGATCCGCAACGACCGTGAAGCCATCATCATCACCGAAGTTCCCTATCAGGTGAACAAATCGACGATGATCGAGAAGATGGCCGAGCTGGTGCGCGACAAGCGTATCGAGGGCATTTCCGATATTCGCGACGAGTCCGACCGGCAGGGTTACCGCGTCGTTATCGAATTGAAGCGTGATGCGGTTGCCGACGTCATTCTCAACCAGCTCTACCGTTTCACGCCGCTGCAAACGTCTTTTGGCGCCAATGTGGTTGCGCTGAACGGCGGCAAGCCGGAAGTCCTCACGCTGATCGACATGCTGAAGGCGTTCGTCGCCTTCCGCGAAGACGTCATCAGCCGCAGGACGAAATTCCTGCTGCGCAAGGCGCGTGATCGCGCCCATGTCTTGGTCGGCCTGGCTATTGCCGTCGCCAATATCGACGAGGTCATCCGGGTGATCCGGCAGGCGCCCGATCCGCAGACGGCGCGCGAACAGTTGATGGAGCGCCGCTGGCCGGCGCGCGATGTCGAGTCGCTGATTCTGCTGATCGACGATCCGCGCCATCGCATCAACGACGACGGCACCTACAATCTGTCCGAGGAACAGGCACGCGCCATTCTGGAGCTGCGTCTGCAGCGCCTGACGGCCCTTGGCCGCGACGAAATCTCGGACGAACTCAACACCATCGGCGACGAGATCAAGGATTACCTCGACATCCTGTCGTCGCGCGCGCGCATCCAGCAGATCGTCAAGGATGAGCTTGCCGCCGTCCGCGACGAGTTCGGCACGCCGCGCCGCACCGAGCTCAGCGACGGCGGCTCGGACATGGACGACGAGGACCTGATCCAGCGCGAGGACATGGTCGTCACCGTCAGCCATTCCGGCTACATCAAGCGCGTGCCGCTTTCGCTCTACCGGGCGCAGCGCCGCGGCGGCAAGGGCCGCTCGGGCATGTCGACCAAGGACGAGGATTTCGTCACGCGGCTGTTCGTTGCCAATACGCATACGCCGGTGCTGTTCTTCTCCTCGCGCGGCATCGTCTACAAGGAAAAGGTCTGGCGCCTGCCTATCGGCAATCCGCAGTCACGCGGCAAGGCTCTGATCAATATGCTGCCGCTGGAACAGGGCGAGCGCATAACCACCATCATGCCCCTGCCCGAGGACGAAACGAGCTGGGGCGAGCTCGACGTGATGTTCGCCACCACGCGTGGCACCGTTCGCCGCAACAAGCTCAGCGACTTCGTCCAGGTCAATCGCAACGGCAAGATCGCGATGAAGCTGGAGGAGGCCGGCGACGAGATTCTCGGCGTCGAGACCTGCACCGACAATGACGACGTGCTTTTGACGGCAGATACCGGCCAGTGCATTCGCTTCTCAGTCGGTGACGTGCGCGTCTTCCAGAGCCGCAACTCCGTCGGCGTTCGCGGCATCAGCATGGGCGAAAAGGACCGCGTCATCTCGATGGCGATCCTCGAACATGTCGATGCGGACGCGCCGGAGCGTGCGGCCTATCTCAAGCGTTCGGTTGCCGAACGGCGTCTGGCTGCCGATGCATCTGTCGGCGAAGAGGAAGAGATCGCGCTGACCAACGAGGAAGTCGGCGAGGAAGCCGACATCTCCGAGGAACGCTACCAGTTCCTGTCGCAGCATGAGCAGTTCGTGCTGACGGTCACCGAATATGGCTACGGCAAGCGTTCGTCTTCCTATGATTTCCGTCTGACGGGGCGTGGCGGCAAGGGTATTCGTGCCACCGACGTGTCGAAGGTCGCTGAAATCGGCCGCCTCGTCGCGACCTTCCCGGTTGGCAACGAGGACCAGATCATGCTGGTTTCCGATGGCGGGCAGGTCATCCGCGTGCCAGTCAACGGTATACGCTTCGCCAGCCGCGCCACCAAAGGCGTCACGATCTTCAATACGGCAGATGGTGAGAAAGTCGTCTCCGTCGAGCGCATTTCCGAGCCGCAGGGCGACGAAGAGGCGGATGAGATCGTTATCGAAGGAACGGCTGAAGGTCCGGTGGAAAACGGGCCCGAGGATCAAGCTCCGACCGAGTAATACCAAGGAGCGCGGAAGTATTGCTTTCGCGCTAACCCACCTCGCCGGAAACGGTGAGGTGGTGGTTCAAGAAATCAGCGGGGACCGAAACCGTTCGAGCGAGCCTTCTGTTCCTGAAGGCGCATGCGTTCCGACTCTTGATGGATGCCGAAAGCGGTTGCGATCAACATGGCGATAGTCATTGCAGCAGCGAGCATGTAAATCATCATGGTCTTGTTCTCCTGACCTCGATAACGATGATGTGGCGATTTGGTTTCATGTTTTCCAGATCACGCTACTTCGCATTGCTTGAACTTGTCGTGATCGCTCCATTCATGCGGTGTTCATTCTGCGCCTGTGAGCAGATTGCCTTTGGTCACGCTGCCCGCTAGAAACCACGCCATGACAGAGCGCATCGCCATCTATGCCGGGTCGTTCGACCCCTTGACCAACGGCCATCTCGACGTGCTGAAGGCCTCGCTTGCCATCGCCGACACGGTGTTTGCAGCGATCGGCATTCATCCCGGGAAGAAACCGCTGTTTGCTTTCGAGGAGCGCGTCGGCCTCATCGAACAGTCGATCGCCACCGAGTTCGGCAAGGATGCCAAGCGCATCAAGGTCGTTTCTTTCGACGGCCTGGTCATCGATGCAGCCAAAGAGCACAACGCTTCGATCATGATCCGCGGCCTGCGTGACGGCACCGATCTCGACTACGAGATGCAGATGGCCGGCATGAACGAGACCATGGCGCCCGACCTGCAGACGATATTCCTTCCGGCCAGCCCGTCGGTTCGCACCATTACCGCCACACTTGTCCGCCAGATAGCGTCGATGGGCGGCGATATCCGGCCGTTCGTGCCAAAAGTGGTCGCCACTGCGCTGACTGCAAAATTCGCAAAGTAAAGGGAGTGGAGATGTCCATGCAGCTGAGAAAGCTTGCTTCGTCGTTCGTCGTCATCGCCGGTCTTGTCGGCTCGTCGTTTTCCGCCTTCGCGGCTGAGCCGGAAAACACCATGGTCATCACCCTGAAGGGTGGCGATGTTACGGTTGCGCTTCGGCCCGACCTCGCACCGAAGCATGTCGAGCAGATCAAGGCGCTGGTGCGCGAAGGCGCCTATGACAACGTCGCCTTCCACCGCGTCATCGACGGTTTCATGGCCCAGACCGGCGACGTCGAGTTCGGCAATATGAAGTCTGGCTATAACGCCGAGCGCGCCGGCACCGGCGGCTCGAAGAAGCCCGATCTTCCGGCCGAATTCTCCTCGAGCGAACATTTCGTGCGCGGCACGGTCGGCATGGCTCGGGCCCAGAACCCGAATTCGGCGAATTCGCAGTTCTTCATCATGTATGCACCCAATCCCGGCCTCGACGGCGACTACACCATCGTAGGCAATGTCGAGAGCGGCATGGAGTTCGTCGACGGCATAAAAAAGGGTGATGCGGCCGCCAACGGGGTTGTCAGCAGTCCCGACCGCATGATCAAGGTGCGCATCGCCGCCGACGGCAAGTAAACCAAAATTACGAAAAAGGAAATTTGTTATGGCCGAAATCAAGGATCGCGAAAACGCGCTCATCATGGAAACCACGAAGGGCAAGGTCGTCATCGAACTTCTGCCCGACCTGGCGCCCGGCCATGTCGGCCGCATCAAGGAACTGGCCCGTGAAGGCGCCTATGATGGCGTGGTCTTCCACCGCGTCATCGAAGGCTTCATGGCGCAGACCGGCGACGTCAAGTTCGGCAAGTCCGACGGCCCGAGCTTCAACCCGTCGCGCGCCGGCATGGGCGGTTCAGACAAGCCGGACCTGAAGGCCGAATTCTCCAACATGAACCACGCGCGCGGCACCTGCTCGATGGCCCGTTCGCAGAACCCGAATTCGGCAAATTCGCAGTTCTTCATCTGCTTTGAGGATGCCGGCTTCCTCAACCGCCAGTACACGGTCTGGGGCCAGGTCATCGAAGGCATGGACAATGTCGACAAGATCAAGCGCGGCGAGCCGGTTCAGGATCCCGACAAGATCGTGTCGCTGAAGGTCGCGGCAGACGTCGCGGAATAACAGGTAGGGCAGGCCGTTATGGCGGGGGTTCTCTGGTCACTGATTGGCATTCTGGCTGGCGCTTTCATCGCCATACAGGCGCCGATCAATTCCGAGCTCAGCAAGGGGCTCGGACTTCCCGTCGCTGCGGCCGCCTTTTCCTTCCTGTCGGGCGCGATCGTGCTCGGCATCGTCTCCTTCGCCATCACGCGCGCCCAGGGCATTTCGCTCGACTGGCGCGCGCCTGCACCCTGGCTGTTCGTCGCCGGCGGCATGCTCGGCGGCGCCTATGTCACCAGCGCCACCATCCTGACGCCCAAGCTGGGTGCTGCGGCGCTGATGGCGTTTCTCGTCACGGGCCAATTGCTTGCCGGCATGCTCATCGATCGTGTCGGCTTTCTTGGCGTTGCCGTCCGCGAAATTTCGGTTGGCCGCATCGCCGGAGCGATGCTGCTGCTCGCCGGCGCGCTGATGATCCGCATCTACTGATGCGCGTCGATCTTTTCGATTTTGAACTCCCGGAAGAGCGCATTGCATTGCGCCCGGCTGAACCGCGCGATTCCGCGCAGCTTCTGGTCGTCAGGCCCGGAGAATCTCTGGAGGACAGGCATGTCGGCGACCTGCCGCAGCTGCTCCAGCCCGGTGATCTGCTTGTTTTCAACGACACCAAGGTCATCCCGGCCCAATTGAAAGGCATCAGACGGCGCGCCGAGGCTGCCGCGCATGTCGATGCCACGCTGCATATGCGCACCGGCCCGGATCGCTGGCTGGCCTTTGTCCGCCCGGGCAAGCGTGTGGCCGCCGGCGACCGCATCCATTTCGGCCATGACGGCAATTCCTGTTTTCTCGGCGCGCTTGACGCCACCGTGCTCGAAAAAGGCGAGGGCGGCGAGGTGCTACTCGGTTTTGACTTGTCCGGCCCGGTACTCGATGAGGCGCTGCATAGCGTCGGTCACATCCCGCTGCCGCCGTATATCGCCTCGAAGCGTCCCGACGATGCGCGCGACCTGACCGACTACCAGACCGTCTATGCTCGCGAAGAAGGGGCAGTCGCTGCCCCGACCGCGGGGCTGCATTTCACGTCGGCGCTTTTCAATGCGCTCGACAAGCGCGGCATCGAGCGCCATTTCGTGACGTTGCATGTCGGTGCCGGCACGTTCCTGCCGGTGAAAGTCGACGACACCGCCGATCACAAGATGCATGCCGAGGTCGGCCATGTGTCGGAAGAAACGGCAAACGCGATCAACAAGGCCCGCGCCGAGGGTCGCCGTGTCGTCGCCGTCGGTACGACCTCATTGCGATTGCTGGAAAGTGCAGCGAGCGAAAGCGGGCAGTTAGCCGCTTGGTCCGGCCCAACCGATATCTTCATCACGCCGGGCTATCGCTTCCGTGCCGTCGATGTGTTGATGACCAATTTTCACCTCCCACGCTCGACGCTGTTCATGCTGGTCTCGGCCTTCGCCGGAACGGACACGATGCGCGCGGCCTATGCGCATGCCATCGAAAACCGCTACAGATTCTACTCCTATGGAGATTCCAGTCTCCTGTTCAGGGCCGATCCATGAGCACCGAATTTTCCTTCAAGGTTCTCGCCACCGACGGCAAGGCCCGGCGCGGTGAGATCACCATGCCGCGCGGCACCATCCGCACGCCGGCCTTCATGCCGGTCGGCACCGGCGGCACGGTCAAGACCATGTATATGGACCAGGTGCGCGATCTCGGCGCCGACATCATCCTCGGCAACACCTATCATTTGATGCTGCGGCCGGGCGCAGAGCGCGTCGCGCGGCTCGGCGGCTTGCACGAATTCGCCCGCTGGCCCTATCCGATCCTGACCGATTCCGGCGGATTCCAGGTCATGTCGCTGTCGAAACTGCGCAAGCTCAATGAACAGGGCGTGACCTTCCGCTCGCATATCGACGGCGCGGCCTATGAAATGTCGCCCGAGCGCTCGATCGAGATCCAGGGCCTGCTCGATTCCGATATCCAGATGCAGCTGGACGAATGCGTTGCGCTACCGGCCAAGGACAAGGATATCGAGAAAGCGATGGAGCTTTCGCTGCGCTGGGCCGAACGCTGCAAGGTGGCCTTCGGTGAACAGCCGGGCAAGGCGATGTTCGGCATCGTGCAGGGCGGCGACAAGCCGGCATTGCGCGTGCGTTCGGCGCAGGCGCTGAGTGGGCTCGGGCTGAAAGGCTATGCCGTCGGCGGGCTGGCGGTCGGTGAGCCGCAGGAAGTCATGCTCGACATGCTCGACGTGACCTGCCCGGAACTGCCGACTGAGAAGCCGCGCTATCTGATGGGCGTCGGCACGCCCGATGACATCGTCAAATCCGTGGCGCGAGGCATCGACATGTTCGACTGCGTCATGCCGACCCGCGCCGGCCGTCATGGCCTTGCCTATACGCGGCGCGGCAAGGTCAATCTTCGCAACGCCCGCCATGCCGACGATCATCGTCCGCTCGATGAGGAAAGCGACTGCTCGGCGGCGCGCGACTATTCGCGTGCCTACCTTCATCACCTGGTCAAGTCGCAGGAGGCGCTGGGCGCAATGCTTTTGACCTGGAACAATCTTTCCTATTATCAGCGCCTGATGCAGGACGTTCGCGACGCGATCGAGGCCGATGCCTTCGTCGACCGCACGGCGGAGATTTCGGAAGGCTGGGCGCGGGGCGACATTCCGGCGCTGTGAGGTTGGGCTCCTTCGGCAGGCCTCAAGTGCTCAGCGAATTCGACGCCCGCATGCTGACGCCGGTGATGCGGAAGACGCCGTCGGGCTGCAGTTCCAGCGTATAGACCGCCTCGTAATCCTTGCCGTCCGCCCCGACGATTATCACCTGCTGGATGATCGAGGTCGGGCTCAATTCCTGAACCTTGCCGAAAGCATAGCTGCGCGGCTGATGGACCGGCTTGTAGGCGCCCGTCACCATGTTCATGAAGTTTTCCAGCGTCGGGAAGATGCGTTTCACATTGGGTGCGGCAAAGCTGTAGGCGGCGGCGTTGTCACCGGCGCGGAAGGCCTTGAGCTGACTGTCGATCGAGCTTTGGGCCGCCTTTATCTCGGCATCTCCGGCAAAGGCTATGGAGGTGTAGAGCGCGGGAATGAGGGCAAGAGCTAAGAGTCTTCGGCGCATGAATTCTCTCCGTCCTATCGAGCGCAATGCCGCAGCTCAGCGAAAATGCGCCGAGCTTCAGTTTAACATACGCAAGGCGCGGCCTCCCGGTTTCATCGCGCTGCGAGATTCGCTATCGGAAACCGCTGAAGGCGGTGCCAACTTTGCCCAAGCGATTTTCAAACCCCGTAGGCAGCATGCCTATATTCTGGGCAAAAGGCGGAAGATGCATCGCCTTGATCATGGAATGTGCGATTGCGCTTGCTTTTCGTCTTCGACCTCATTTCAAATGAGGTTCAGAGGGGAGTGCGCGATTGGCTGCATTCGATGAAATGCTTCCGGAAACTACCGGATTGCGAAAACCATACACGGGCTATGATGACTGGTTCAAAGATCAGGATGCGGCCCGATTGACCGAAAAGATGCGCGATGCCGAGCGCGTTTTCCGCAAGACCGGCATCACCTTTGCCGTCTATGGCGAAGAAGAAGCGGCCGAGCGCCTTATCCCCTTCGACATCGTTCCGCGCATCATTTCAGGCCAGGAATGGCGACGCCTGACGCAAGGCATCGAACAGCGCGTTCAGGCGCTGAATGCCTTCCTCGATGACATCTATCATCGCCAGGAAATCCTGCGGGCAGGGCGCATACCCCGCGAATTGATCGCCAGCAACGTCGCCTTCCTGCCGGAAATGATCGGCGTACGGCCGCCGGGCGGCGTCTACACCCACATCATCGGCACTGACATTGTGCGCATCAACGAGAACGAGTTCTACGTTCTGGAAGACAATGCGCGCACGCCTTCCGGCGTTTCCTACATGCTGGAAAACCGCGAAACGATGATGCAGCTCTTTCCCGAGCTGTTTCAGCGCATCAAGGTGCGGCCGGTGGAAAACTATCCGCAGCTTCTGCGTCAATCGCTCGGCGCGGTGCGGCCGGATGGGGTCAAGGATGCGCCGACGATAGCAGTGCTGACGCCGGGCAGCTTCAACTCCGCCTATTTCGAACATGCCTTCCTTGCCGACCAGATGGGCGTGCAGCTTGTCGAGGGATCGGATTTGCGCGTGGTCGACGGCCATGTCGCGATGCGCACGACCGAAGGCTACAAGCAGATCGACGTGCTCTATCGCCGCGTCGACGACGCCTATCTCGATCCGCTGACCTTCCGTCCGGATTCGGCGCTCGGCGTGCCGGGCATCATGGATGTCTACCGCGCCGGCAACATCACCATTGCCAACGCTCCGGGCACCGGCATTTGCGATGACAAGGCGATCTACTCCTACATGCCGGAAATCATCGAATTCTATACCGGCCGCAAGGCGATGCTGGGCAACATCCCGACCTGGCGCTGTTCGGAGCCGGACAGCCTGAAATATGTTCTCGAGCACCTGGACGAACTCGTGGTGAAGGAAGTCCACGGCTCGGGTGGCTACGGCATGCTGGTCGGGCCGGCAGCGAGCAAGAAGGAATGCGAGGCGTTTTCGCAGAAGCTGAAAGCGCGTCCATCGAATTACATCGCCCAGCCGACGCTATCGCTGTCGACCTGTCCGATCCTGACTGAAAGCGGCCTTGCCCCGCGCCATGTCGATCTGCGGCCCTTCGTTCTGGTTTCGGACCGTATCCAGATCGTGCCCGGCGGACTGACGCGGGTGGCGCTCAAGGAAGGATCGCTGGTCGTGAATTCCTCGCAGGGCGGCGGGACGAAAGATACGTGGGTTCTCGACGATTGAGTGAGTTTTAAAGGGTATCAATGCTTCTCGGACGCACCGCAAACGGCATTTACTGGATGCATCGCTATATCGAGCGGGCCGAGAATATGGCGCGTTTGATCGATGCCGGCATGCGCATGGCGCTGACCCGAACGTCGAGTTCGGCGGACGAATGGACATCCGTCATACTGAGCGCCGGGGTGGAGGCGACATTTCGCGAGCGCCACGACGAGTTCAGCGCCGAAACGGTCACCGATTTCCTGCTGCGCGACACATCCAATCCGTCGAGCGTGATGTCGGCGATCGAGACGGCGCGCAATAATGGCCGCATGGTGCGGACCGCTCTGACGCGCGAAACCTGGGAAAGCATCAACGAGGCATGGATGTCGCTGAAGCGCATGCTGGGCAGCCCGGTCGACCAGCGCGACGTGCCGGCAGTGCTGGACGCCGTCAAGCGCGAGACCGCGCTGATCCGCGGCGCTTTCCACGGCACGATGCTGCGCAACGAGATCTTCGACTTCTCCCAGATAGGCACTTTCGTCGAACGGGCGGACAACACGGCGCGCATCCTTGACGTCAAATACTATGTTCTCCTGCCGTCGATTTCCTGGGTCGGCTCGACGCTCGACAACTACCAGTGGGAATCGATCCTGCGCTCGGTGTCGGCGCATCGTTCTTATCGCTGGGTTTACGAAGCCGACTACAGACCGGCCAACATCGCCGATTATCTCATCCTGAATAACCGCATGCCGCGCTCGCTCGCCTATTGCTATCGCAATATCGCCGAAAGCCTGGCCTATCTCGCTGACGACTATGGCGCGCTGCATCCCTGCCACAAGACGGCGGGCGAGACGATGGCCAAGCTGGAAGTAGGCAACGTAAAGACCATCTTCGACGCCGGCCTGCATGAATTCCTGTCGTGCTTCATCCGCGACAACTACCGGCTCGGCGACGAGGTTGCACAGGATTACAGGTTCCACTGATGCGCCTCAAAATCAAGCACCGCACCGAATATCACTACGACATGCCAGTGCAGTACGGTCTGCAGCGGCTGCGGCTGTTGCCGCGCGAAGGCAAGACGCAATCGGTGCTGTCCTGGAACGTCGTAGTCGGCGGCGCGCGCGAAGAGGTGCGGTTTTCCGACCAGTTCGGCAACGACACGCGGCTGGTCAGCATCGAAGGCGATCCGCGGGTTGTAAGCGTCGAGGCCACGGGCGAGGTCGAAACCCATGACACAGCCGGTGTGAGCGGGCCTCACACCGGTTTTGCGCCGCTCTGGCTGTTCAGTCAGGCAACACCGTTGACGGAGGCCGGTGAAGGCATTCGCGACCTCGCCGCCTCGATCGCTCCGGGCGCTGAAATTGATCGTCTGCATCAGCTGCTGGGCATGGTGCGCGAGCGCGTTGCCTATATCGTCGGCGCGACCGATGCCGAGACCACGGCGGAGGAAGCGCTGAAGCAGGGCAGTGGCGTCTGCCAGGATCATGCCCATGTGTTTTCGTCTGCAGCACGGCTGCTCGGCATTCCGGCGCGCTATGTCAGCGGCTATCTGATGATGGACGGCACCATCGAACAGGTGGCGAGCCATGCCTGGGCGGAAGCCTATGTTTCCACGCTGGGCTGGGTCGCGTTCGACGCCGCCAACGGCATTTCCCCAGACGAACGCTATGTGCGACTTGCGACGGGCCGAGATTATCGCGATGCTATGCCGGTTTCCGGGATTCGCTTGGGACAGGCGTCGGAACAGCTTGCGGTTCACATCACGGTCGAGCAGTAATCCCGGTATTGTTCTAGAATACGGGATTCCATGACTTATTGTGTCGGCCTCAAGTTGGATCGCGGTCTGGTGTTCATGTCGGACACCCGCACGAATGCCGGAATGGACAGCATCTCCACCTTCCGCAAGATGCACACCTGGGAAAAGCCGGGCGAGCGCGTCATCGTCTTGATGTCGGCCGGCAATCTGGCGACGACCCAGGCTGTCGTCAGCCTGCTTGAGGAGCGCTCCAAGGCGCCGGAAGAACGATCTTCCGTCGTGCTTGAAACGCCGTCGATGTATCAGACGGCGCGGCTGATCGGCGATGTCGTCAAGGAAGTCATCGCTCATGCATCGCCGACCGGAGAGAGCGCCGATTCCTATTTCAACGCCTCTTTCATCCTCGGCGGTCAGATCAAGGGCAGCCCGCCGCGGCTGTTCATGATCTATCCGGAAGGCAATTTCATCGAATCCACGGATGACACGCCGTTCTTCCAGGTCGGCGAGACCAAATACGGCAAGCCGATCATAGTGCGTGCCTACGACCGCACGATGAGCTTCGAGGAAACCGTCAAGCTTTTGATGGTATCCTTTGATTCTACACTAAAATCCAACCTTTCGGTTGGCCTTCCTCTCGACCTCCTTCTTTACGAAAACGACACCTTCGACGTTAAGCTGAAAAAGCGGATCGCGCTTGACGATCCCTATTATCGGACGATTACAGACGGCTGGTCGAATGCGCTGAAGCTGGCGTTCAAGAGCCTGCCTGATTTCCCCATCTGATATCGACCGGCGTTTGCCGGTGGGAGGAAGCACTTGGACGCCAAGGAATTTCGCGATTGGTCGCTGAGGGCGGCCGAATGGGGCGCGGACTATCGCGAGACGCTGCGGGAACGCCCGGTACGGGCGCAAACCCAGCCCGGCGAGATTTCGGCAGGCATCGCACTTTCGCCGCCGGAAGCGCCCGAAGCGATGGAGGCGATTTTCGCCGACTTCGAAGAAAAGATCCTGCCGGGCATGACGCATTGGCAACATCCACGCTTCTTCGCCTATTTCCCGGCCAATGCAGCACCAGTCTCGGTGGTGGCGGAATATCTGGTGACGGTCATGGCGGCGCAGTGCATGCTGTGGCAGACATCGCCCGCCGCGACCGAACTGGAAACGCGCATCATCGACTGGCTGCGCCAGGCCCTGGGCCTGCCGGAAGGGTTTTCCGGTGTGCTGCAGGATTCGGCATCGTCGGCGACGCTCGCTGCCGTGCTGACCATGCGCGAGAAGGCGCTGGACTGGCAGGGCAACAAGCAAGGGCTGTCTGGTCAGCCGCGCATCCGCGTCTATTCCTCCGATCAGGTCCATACCTCGATCGACCGGGCGATCTGGGTTGCGGGCCTCGGCGAGGAAAACCTTGTCCGCATCCCGACTGCCGGGCGCTGGCGGGCGATGGATGTGGCCGTCCTTGAAGCCGCGATCGTTGCCGACAAGGCAAGCGGCCTGCTTCCCGCCGGCATCGTTGCCTGCGTCGGCGGCACCAGCACTGGCGGAACCGACGATATTGCCGCCGTCGCTGCAGTTGCGCAGAAATATGGACTTTACCTGCATGTCGATGCCGCCTGGGCCGGTTCGGCGATGATCTGCGAAGAATTTCGGCATTTCTGGGCCGGTGTCGAGCATGCCGATTCAATCGTCTTCAATCCGCACAAATGGCTGGGTGCGCAGTTCGATTGCTCGGCGCAATTCGTGCGCAATCCCGACTATCTGGTTCGCACGCTTGCAATCAAGCCGGAATATCTGAAGACGCACGGCAAGGACGGCGTCGTCAATTATTCAGAATGGTCGGTGCCGCTCGGCCGCCGCTTTCGCGCGCTGAAACTGTGGTTCCTACTGCGCGCCCATGGCCTTTCCGGCCTGCGCACCATGATCCGCAACCATGTCGCCTGGGCGGAAAAGCTGGCCGCGCGGATTGCTGCGACGCCGGAATTCGAGCTCGTCACCGAGCCTATGCTGTCGCTGTTCTCGTTCCGTCACATGCCTTCAGGCGTGACCGACCTCGACGAGCACAATCTGCGCCTCATCAACGCGATCAATGACGATGGCCGTATTTACCTCACGCAGACGCGGGTCGACGGCCATTTTGCCATTCGTTTTCAGGTCGGCCAGTTCGAGGCTACCGAGCAGGATGTGGAGACGGCCTATTCGGTGATCACCGAGATTGCGGCTTCGCTTCGGTGAGGGCACTTCCCAATTCGCCAGCTATGTTTTTGCGGCGTTTCGTTTTACCTTGATTGTTGCCTCAAACGAAGATCGGAGAAGCAGCGTGTTCCTGTCGACGCGGCATTCGGAAATCATACAACTGGCCAAGGATTCCGGCCGCGTTCTCGTCGACGATCTGGCGGCGCATTTCGGCGTGACGCCGCAGACCATACGCAAGGATCTCAATGATCTCTGCGAGCAGCGCCTGCTCAGCCGCATTCACGGTGGCGCGTTGTTTCCCTCCGGCATCGAGAACATGGAATATGAGGCCCGTCGCAAGATAGCAGCCGAGGAGAAAGACGCGATCGGCCGCGCTGCCGCCAAGCTGATCCCGGACAACGCCTCGCTCTTCATCAACATCGGCACGACGACCGAAGCTGTAAGCCAGGCGCTTCTTGATCATTCAGGCCTGATGGTTATTACCAATAATATAAATGTTGCCAACAGGATGCGGGTTTTTCCTGAGATCGAGGTTGTGATCGCCGGCGGCGTCGTGCGCGGATCGGACGGCGGCGTTGTCGGCGAAGCGGCGGTGGATTTCATAAAGCAGTTCAAGGTTGACTACGCAGTCATCGGAGCGTCGGCCATCGATCATGACGGCGCGCTGCTGGATTTCGATTTCCGCGAGGTGAAGGTGGCGCAGGCGATCATCGCCAATGCGCGCCACGTCATCCTCGTTGCCGATGCGACCAAGTTCGAGCGCACCGCACCGGTGCGGATCGGGCATCTGTCGCAGGTCGATTCCTTCATCACGGATCGCTGCGACATCGAAACGGTGCGGGCAATCTGCGAGGAGTCGGAAGTCCAGCTGATTGAAACCATGCGCTGAAGCCGTCGTCGTGTCTTGATGTATTTTCGTTGAAATTCGTTTGTGTTTCGAATTGATAGGAAATAGCTTCGTAACTCGCAAAATCGCGGAATGAAGAAGCTCCGGACCATCCTTCACACTCCCGGAGTCGAGACAAAGAGGGGGAGACGATGGGTGGATTGGTGCTGGCGATCGATCAGGGCACAACCTCGAGCCGTGCGATCGTGTTCGATGCGGCGATGAAGCCGGTCGGCACCGGCCAGCAGGAATTCACCCAGCATTTTCCGGCCTCCGGGTGGGTCGAACACGATCCCGACGAGATCTGGGAAAGCGTCGTTGCCACCTGCAGGACGGCGCTCAAGAAGGCGAAATACACCGCCGCGGATGTCTCGGCGATCGGTATCACCAATCAGCGCGAAACCGTCGTGATATGGGAAAAGGCCACCGGCAAGCCGATCCACAACGCCATCGTCTGGCAGGATCGCCGAACCGCGCCGCTGTGCCAAAAGCTTAAAAAACAAGGACTTGAACCGCTTTTCTCGCGAAAAACCGGATTGCTGCTCGATCCCTATTTCTCCGGCACCAAGATCGCGTGGATCCTCGACAAGGTTAAGGGCGCGCGCAAGCGGGCGGAAAAGGGCGAGTTGCTGGCCGGCACGATCGACAGTTTCCTGATCTGGCGGCTGACCGGCGGCAAGGTTCACGCTACGGATGCGACGAATGCTTCGCGCACGCTGGTCTACAACATCCGTTCCAACGAATGGGACACCGAACTCCTGAAGATCCTGCGTATTCCGGCAGCGCTGTTGCCCGAAGTGAAGGATTGCGCCGACGATTTCGGCGTCACCGACAAGAAGCTGTTCGGTGCGGAAATCCCCATTATGGGAGTTGCCGGCGACCAGCAGGCGGCGACCATCGGCCAGGCGTGTTTCGAGCCCGGCATGATGAAGTCGACCTACGGCACCGGCTGCTTTGCGCTTTTGAACACCGGCGCCGACATGGTGCGCTCGAGGAACCGGCTTCTTACGACCATCGCCTACCGCCTGAACGGTGAGACGACCTATGCGCTTGAAGGCTCGATCTTCGTCGCAGGCGCTGCTGTTCAGTGGCTGCGCGACGGCATCGGCGTCATCGGCAAGGCCGAGCATAGCGGCGTGCTGGCGGCCAAGGCCGACGATACCCAGAACGTCTATCTCGTGCCTGCATTCGTCGGCCTCGGCGCGCCGCATTGGGATGCGGAGGCACGCGGCGCGATCTTCGGGCTTACGCGCAATTCCGGCGCGGCCGAATTCGCGCGCGCCGCACTCGAATCGGTGGCGTACCAGACGCGTGATCTACTCGATGCGATGCGAAAGGACTGGAAGGGCGGTTCGAAACAGACCGTGCTGCGTGTCGATGGCGGCATGGTCGCGTCGGACTGGACCATGCAGCGGCTTGCCGACATCCTCGACGCGCCGGTTGATCGTCCGACCATACTGGAGACCACCGCGCTGGGTGCCGCATGGCTTGCCGGCTCGCGGGCAGGGGTATGGCCCAAAGCCAAGGCTTTTGCCAAGTCATGGGCGCTGGACCATCGCTTCAAGCCGCAGATGGACGAGACCGTCCGAGCAGCCAAGCTGAAGGGCTGGCGCAATGCGGTGAAGCGGACGCTTTCTTAAGCGTTGAGCGAAATCACATGGAAAAAGGCCCGCGCTGAGCGCGGGCCCGATTTCACTATGACCGATATCAATAGGGCGAATAGCACTGCTGACGCGGGCCGTTATAGGGCTGGAACGTGTTGTCATAGGCCCGATACGACCGGTAGCGGTTATAGCACCAACGCACATGGGCGTTGCCGCCACCGCGATATTCACGAACCGGCGGCGGTGCTGCTATTGCGCCACCGACGATTGCCCCGGTGATGAATGCGGCAGCCGGGAACCAGTAGCCATTATATTCGCGGTAGCCGCGTCGGTAGTTTCGATAGCCGCGATGCCCGCGATAATAGTTGTAGTCGCCGCGGCGTTCGAAACGGCGTCCGTCACGACGCCCATCGCGCCAGCCTCGGCGAAAATCCCGCCGATCGCCACGGAAGTGCCGGGCGGAAGGAATGGCTCTGCGATACGGGTCGTATTGTACCTGCTGTACGTCAGACTGCGTCGTTGCTGCCGGCGGCACATAGGCGGGTGCTGCGCTGGCTCCGGGTATGGCCGGTACGATCGCGAAGGACAATGCAAGCGCCGAAGCGCAGAGGCCTGAGAGAAACTTCTTCATGATGATCTCCTCGCAAAGGATGAACTTGTCCCTTGTGCCCCAAGCAACGTGCAAACGGCGCGATTGGTTCCCGCCGAATGCAAGTGATTGAAACGCAGTGATTTATGGCGCGTGATCGAGCCCGGCGCAAGAATGCTGCAAGCACGAAGTCGCGAGCGCGAACAAAGGCTGATGGACATTGCTTTTTCCGGTTGACCGGCAGGGGCACTCTCCCTATGTTCCGGCGCAATTTCGGGGCGCCTTTTGTGCGCTGCGAAACACTCGTTGCGGCTTTCGGCCGCCCGCTCTGAAATCGATGCATACGGATAACGTGGGCATTTCCGGCTTACCGGGGTTCAGGGCATTCGTTCTGACAAGAACACGGGTGATTGGTGAAGGGCTGGTAGCTCAGATGGTAGAGCACGGAACTTTTAATTCTGGGGTCATGGGTTCGAGTCCCATCCAGCCCACCAACACCAATTTCGGCCTCTGATTTTATTGGCTTTTTGCCCGTGCTCAAGTGGGCGACGGGTCTGAACTGCGAAGGCAGTTTATACAGGGCCCAAGCGCAACGACTTGAGGTTCCTCAATGTGTAGTCAACAGGCGCTGGACGAGTTCGGTGCGGTTGTGTGCATGCAGCTTCTGGCAGAGGCTGCCAATATGGTCCTTGACCGTATAGGCTGATATTCCGAGGGCTCGTGCGATCTCCTTGTTGGACTGGCCGTGGCACAGCAGCAGCGCCACTTCGCGCGAGCGCGTCGGCAGTTGGTTCAGGGCCGATGCATTGGCCAGTGACGCGTATTCGCTGTGTGAGGCCGCGCCGGACTGCGAAATCCAAGCAGGTGGAGCGCCATTGAGCCGACCGGTCTCGACCATTGTGGTGAGCGCGAGTGATCCGGCCCGGCAAAGGATCTGCATGCTGTCAACGGCCGGTGACGCATAGGCTCCGACCTCGCCCTGGTTGGCAGTATAGACGACGCCGACCACGCGGTTGTCGACACGAAGCGGCCCCGCCATGCAATGCATGAACCCCCAGCGCCGGAGCAGCTCGAAATTGTTGCAGCTTTGCCAGCCGGCGGCGCCGACAAGCGTCGAGCCGTCCACGGGCTGGCCCTTTTCGCAGATATACGCCAGCAGCGGATCGTATTTGTCGAATTCAGCGCTGTACTCCTGGATGAACCCGTCCGGCGCGTGCTTGCTGTAGAACAGATAAGGTTTGTCCCGGTCGAGCAGATAGAGGCCTACCGTCGGCGATCCGATCAGCCGGCCGATCTCGCGGTGACAGGCGTCGCCGAGCGCTTCCAGCGTACGGCTGGCGGCAACGTTGAGCGCGGCATCGCTGACCGCGCCCGCCGAGTAGTCCGCTATCGTGGCCGGGGACCGGCGCATCTGTCACTCCTCCTTTTGCCCGCGCCCATTTTTAGGCTTGTCGGACACGGCAAGGCTCGCCACCCTCAGCGAGCACCCTGTTTGCCGGACAAGGAGTTTCCAGCAAAAGCAGGAAAAAGCAAGCGGGTGCGTGCGATCCCGCGACGGTCAGCCGTCGACGCCGAACACGCCCCATTTCGCGTCCGCCCCGACAGCGCCGAGATAGACGCGTCCGCATTCCTGGACGATCTCGTCAGCCATCAAAATGTGCTGCGTTCCCGAATGGATGTCGCGGTAGAAGCGCTGCATGATGCCATTGTGCAGGGAAGCGCCCCGTGCAGCCCGGTGGGCGAAGGTGCCGACATCCGATATCACGTCATGCACATGGCGCATCGCCAGCTTCACGTCGGCGATCTGTTCGAGCGATGCTTCGCCACCTTCGGCGAAGGTTTCGGCCATGCTCGTCCAGGCCTGATAGGCAAAGGCGCGGGCCGACCGAAAGCGCGCCTCGGCGCGGGCGAATTCATATTTGAACGTCGCGCTTTCGTTCATCTTGCCGAAGGCATCGACGCGTTTGGCGGCAAGCTTGGCCAGTTCGTCCAGCATGCGCCGGCCGACGCCCAGCGCCCATGTCGTGTGGCCCCAGGCGGTATAGCCGACTAATCCGAGGCTGCCCTGCGGACCGCCGCGTTTGGCATTGCCCTCGTTGAGGCCGTAGCAGAGATGATGCGGCACGAAGAGCTCGTCGGCATCCTTCAGCGTGTAATCGAAGCTGCCGGTGGCGCGCAGGCCGAGCACGTCCCAATTGCCTTTCAGTTCGATCGTCGCGCGCGGGTGATGGGTGACGACGACTTCCGGCTGGCCGTTCGGCTGCATTACCATGGTCTTGCCGGTCGCGTCGGTGACGAAACAGCCGGAATGGATCCACTCGGCGTGCTGGATGCCGCTGCCATAGGCCCAATGGCCGCGGATCATGTAGCCGCCTTCGACAGGTCGCGCATAGCCGCGCGGCACGCCGTTGCCGGCCACCATGACATCGGGTCCATGCGCGAAGATATCGCTGGCGCCCTTGTCGGAAACGAACAGCGACATCACCCCGCCGACGGCGTTGTTGACGATGACGCACCATCCCGCCGAACCATGCGCCCAGGCGACGCGCTCGCCGAGCCGCATGGCGTCGACATGGGAAAGCTCCGCGCCGCCGACCTCCTTCGGCATCATCATGCTGTAGAGCCCGGCATCCTGCAGAAGTTTGAACGTGCCGTCGGCGAGCCGGTTCAGCTGCTCGCTTTCTTCCGCCGCCGCTTCGATCGCCGGCAGGATGCTTTCGACACGGGCCGTCATTTCGGCAAGCGACGGTTTGGCTGCTTCTTTGAGATTGGCAACAGGCATGTTCACGGGCTCCACCCTTGTCTTTCGGTTGTCGGGCCAGGCTCGGCGGCCGGGTTCCTTCTCGTGGCAGTGTTCCAACGGGGCAGGGGCGCAGCAACCCCCCCAACTGGGGGGATTGTGCGCCTCGCGCTGCACTTGAAAGATGCCGGTCGACGGGAATTGAAGCGCGGCCCGCACAAGAACCAAGAGCCGGCGGCGCTGATCTGGGAGTATCGTATCGATGGCTGGCATCAGGGTCATCGGCTTCTGCGGCAACACGCAGAGGCCGTCGAAAACGCGCGCGCTTGTCGAGGCCGTTTGCGCCAATCTGCGCAAACGCCACGGTATCGACGTCGATATCTTCGATCTCGTCGATGCCGACGATGGGCTCGGCGCGTATTCGCCGGCCGGACTGAGCGGTAGTGCCAAGGCGATCGTCAATGCGATCGAAACCGCCGACGCACTCATCGTCGGCACCCCGGTCTACAAGGGTTCCTACACTGGCCTGTTCAAGCACGTCTTCGATCTGGTTCAGCCGACGGCACTGATCAATCGCCCGGTGCTGCTCACCGCCACCGGCGGCGGCGCACGTCATTGCCTCGTGGTCGAGCATCAGCTCCGGCCGCTGTTCGGCTTCTTCGAGGCCTGCACCATCCCAACCGCGATCTATGCCAGCGAAACGGATTTTTCCGACGGCATTCCCTCAAGTCCGTTCGTGCTGCAACGCATCGCCGCCGCCGTTGATCAACTGGCGAGCCTGGTCGGGCGTCCCGGCTGCGTCGCCGCCGAATAGCAAGGAGTTCAGGATGAACCAGGCAATCGTCTCCAGATCCGCTCCTGCAATGAGCGGCTTCGAGCGCGCCGAGTATGATATCGGCGGCGTGCGCACCGTCGTGCACAGCATCGGCAAGGGCAGGCCGCTGGTCTTTCTCCATGGTGCCGGCACTTTTCCCGGCTTCGAATTCGCGCGTCTTCTGGCTGCCGATGCGCGCGTGATCATTCCCTATCATCCAGGCTTCGGCGAATCCGCCGATGACGAGCACATCACATCGATCGACGACCATGTCCTGCATTATGCCGACCTGTTCGATCGTCTCGGCCTCGCAGAGTTCGACCTTGCCGGATTCTCGTTCGGCGGCTGGATCGCCGCCGAATATGCCGCGCGCATGAGCAGCCGCCTGCGCCGGCTGGCATTGGTGGCACCTGCCGGGCTGGTGGTGCGCGCGCATCCGGCGCCGGACCTTTCGATTGTCGCGCCGCATGATTTGCCGGGCTACCTGACGCATGATCCGCAAGTGGCGATCGGCTATTTCCCGAAGTCGCCGGACCCGGCCTTCGACCAGTCGCTCGGCCGCGAGATGATGGCGTTCGGCAAGCTTCTCGGCGACGAGCCGCAGGGCAATCCGAAGCTTGACCGCTGGCTCCATCGCATCGGTGTTCCGACGCTGCTGCTTTGGGGCAGTGAGGACCGGATGCGCCCGGCAACCCAGGCGTCCGCCTGGCTGAACGAACTTCCAAACGCGCGGTTCGAACAGGTGGCGAATGCAGGCCATCTCCTGTTCGAGGAAAAGCCGCAGGCCGCTGTCGCAATCTTTCGCGACTTCCTCGCCGCGTGAAGACCACCGAACCGACACATCTCGAAAAGGACAGATCAATGATTGTGATGCAGGCCGGCGTGACCAAGAGCGAGGAAGCCTATGACGGCGCCAAATGGAGCATTCTTGGCCAGACCTACACGCTGAAACAACAGTCGGATGCCTCCATGGCCTGGCATGCAATCCTGCCGCCCGGCACCTTCGTGCCGCCGCACACGCATCCGACGCAGGACGAGTTCATCTCGGTCTTTGAGGGCCGTCTCGACCTCTGGCTCAACGGCAAGGAAGTGATCGCCAACGCCGGCGATCTCATCCGCCTGCCGATGGGCGAACCACACGGCATCTTCAACAAATCCTCCGGTACGGTCAGCTGCCTGTTCTGGGTGTCGCCGACGCGGGCGCTGCGCGGCCTTTTCGAACGCATTCACAATGTCGGCGATCCGGCCGAAGTGGTGCGCATCGCCGCCGAGCACGAGGTCGACTTCCTGCCACCACCGGCCTGAAGACATCCATGCCTTTCCCGTTCGCTGCCATTGCGGCGCGCGGGAACCGGGTACGGCCCGGCAATCATAAACGCCGCAAAGGCGCATCAATTCGCGAAAATAAATTTCCGAACAGGGGAACGGACGATGAATTGGGATACGATTTCTGAAACGGACAGGTCACACATAAAACGCTGGCAATTCGGCATGCTGGCGCTCGCGCTGATATGCGAGATCTTTCTCGCTGCGGACTGGTACGCCTTTGCGGCGGTCATTCCCTTCATCTCGGAGACGTTGCAACTCGATCCGGCTCAGGCCGGCCTGGCGCAAGGCATCTTCGCGCTGACATACGGCCTCGGCATGATCGTCTGGTCGCAGGTCAGCCGCGGCATGAGCGCCCGCAACATGCTCTTGATCGGCCTTGCCGGCACCGGCCTTGGTATGGTGCTGCAGGTTTATGTCCAGAGCTATGGCCAGTTGATCGCGCTCCGGCTCTTCATCGGCTTCTTCGATGCCGCGATCTTTCTTGGCAACATGAAGCTGGTCATCGGCTGGTTTCCGCAGGCGCGGCGCGGCAGCATCGTCGGTATGATCCTGGCTGCCTACAGCCTTGCCATAACGCTCGACTTCGCGCTCGGCATTCCGCTTACCATCGCCTATGGCTGGCGCACATTCTTTGCCCTGCTGGCCGGCGGAACCCTGCTCGTCGCGCTTGCAATCGTGCTGTTTGGTCGCAATGGCCCGGCCGAGATCGGCGTGCGTGGCTTTGCCTGGGAAGAGCCGCTGCCGCGTGGTGCGGCGATCCCGCTCAGCGCCATCTTCCGCTCGCGGTGGATTTTGGTTGGGGGGCTCGGAATCGCCGCCTGTACACTCGCTATTGCCGGTACGGCGACCTGGGTGGTGCCTGCCTATATCGCCGTCCAGAACATGCCGGTGGAAGATGCCGCCCTGGTCGGCACGCTGATGGGCCTGTCGCAGGTGGTGTTCCTCGTCATCGGTGGTTACGTAGCCGATCGCATCGGCAAGGCCTTCATTATCAAGTTCGGCACGGTGCTGGCGCTGCTCACTGCAATCGCCTTCACGGTCGCCACCATCTATCCGATGGATTTCGGTTGGCTTCTGCTCTTCGCCGGTCTTAGTGGCATTGCCGTCTTCGGCGGTGGTGCGATCTTCTCGCTGCTCAGCGAAAAGTATCCCGACGAACTGGCAACCGCGGCGGTCGGTTACGCCGAAGTCTTCGGCGTGGTTTCGAGCTTCTTGTCGCCATGGATGATGGGCCTGGTGATCCGCGCCTCAGGCGGCTCCTTCACGGAGGCGTTCGTGGCGTTCGCGGTCGTTGAGGCGATCTTCCTTATCGTCCTCGTTATCCTGGCGCGGGAGAACGTCGGGAGGGCAGGGGTCGCTGCTCCGGTCGCGACCAACTGAAGTCAGCAGGATCGCATTTATCGCCTCTTGCTTTCGAGAGTCCGGGCGCCCGCTAAGCAGCAAATCGCTGACGGCAGCGCTCGGCGATCGATCTGGCACCGACCGTCATTCGGCCTCGATCTTCTCGACAGCGGCCATCACACCGCGTAGCTCGGCCAAGCCACGAAGACGCCCGATTACCGGATAGCCGGGATGGGTTTTTCGCGATGCGTCGTCGATCAATTCATGGCCGTGGTCGGGGCGCATCGGAATATTCCAATCCCTGCGTCCTTCGGCCTTGCGGCGCCTGCACTCGGCCATGAGCACACGCACCAGCGCTACCATGTCGGTGTCGCCGCCGAGATGATCTGCCTCCATGAAGGAGCCATCGGCTTCCTTGGCGACGTTGCGCAGGTGGGCGAAATGGATTTTGTCGGCGAAGCGTCTGGCGATCGCCGGCACGTCGTTGGCCGGGTTCGCACCCAGCGAACCGGAGCACAATGTCAGCCCGTTTGACGGAGAGGGTACCGCCGACAGGACAAAGTCGATGTCATCGGCGTTGGAGACGATGCGGTCGAGGCCAAACAGCGGGCGGGGCGGATCGTCCGGATGTACGCAAAGTCGCACGCCCACCTCTTCCGCGGTTGGCACCACCTCGCGCAGAAAGCGAACGTAGTTGGCTTGAAGGTCGGTGCGCGACACTTCCTTGTAGCGATCCAGCATGGCGCGCAGGCCCGGCACGTCATAGCGGTCATAGGCGCCCGGCAGACCAGCCATGATATTGGCCAGCAGCTTTTCCCTGTCGCTTTCGGAAGAACTCTGGAACCAGCTCCGCGCCCGGTTGAGAGTGGTCTCGTCGTGCTCGTCTTCCGCGCCGGGCCGTTTCAGCATATAGCAGTCGAAGGCCGCATATTCGTGGATATTGAAGCGCAGCGCAGTGCCGCCGCCGGGAAGGGGCGCGTCCAGTTCCGTGCGGGTCCAGTCGAGGATCGGCATGAAGTTATAGCAGACCACCTCGATGCCGCAGGCGGCAAGATTGCGCAGTGATTGGCGATAAGCATCGAAGATCGGCTCCAACCCCTCGCCACCAAGCTTGACGCTCTCATGCACCGGAAGGCTTTCCACCACGCGCCATTTCAGGCGGAGCGAGGCTTCGGCCTCGATGATTGCCTGCCGTTTGTGGATTTCCTCGACGCTCCAGACATGTCCGTAAGGAATATGATGCAGCGCGGTGACGATGCCGCGCGCGCCGGCCTGGCGCACATGCTTGAGTTCGCAGGCGTCATCAGGGCCGAACCAGCGCCAGGTTTCTTCCATTTCATCAGCTCCCCGATTGGGCGGTTTGTCAGATTTTGGCGTGGCCACCCGCCGGACCACTACGAAACAGCGCGCCCGTCGGCATCGAAGAAATGCAGATTGTCCTTATCCGCAGTCAGTCCGATGCGGGTGCCGATCGGGGGCATGTCCCGCTTGTCATCAACGATAAGGCAGGTCTGTCCACCGGGCAGCTCGACATGCATCAGCGTCACGGCACCGGTGTATTCGTTTAGCGTCACGGTGGCGGACAGCGCGTCGGTCGTTGGCTCGACAACGCGAAGATGCTCGGGACGCACGCCGACCGAAACCGCATTGGCGGGCAGGGCATGCGTCGGGGATACGAGCTTTGCTTCCGCGGCCGGCAGCAGATTCATCCTCGGGCTGCCGATGAACTGCGCGACGAAGACATTGTTCGGCTTCTCGTAGAGGTCACGCGGCGAGCCGATCTGCTCGACCTTGCCGTCACGCAGCACCACGATCTTATCGGCCAGCGTCATCGCTTCGATCTGGTCATGTGTCACGTAGATCATCGTGGTCTTCAGGCGGTGGTGCAGCGCCGCGATCTCGGAACGCATATGGACGCGAAGCTCCGCGTCGAGGTTCGACAACGGCTCGTCGAACAGGAAGACGTCCGGGCTGCCGACGATGGCCCGTCCAATGGCGACGCGCTGCCGCTGGCCGCCGGACAACTGGCGAGGATAGCGGTCGAGCAAGGCTTCGAGCTTCAGTGTTGCGGCAGCTTCCCTCACGCGCCGGTCGCGCTCGTCGGCTGGAACTTTGCGGACCTTCAGGCCGAAGCCCATATTGTCGCGCACATTGAGATGCGGGTAGAGCGCATAGGACTGGAACACCATGCCGACGCCGCGCTTTGCCGCCTGAACGTCGTTCATCCGCCGCCCGCCGATATGGAGTTCTCCGCTGGAGACATCCTCGAGCCCGGATATCATGCGCAGCAGGGTAGACTTGCCGCAACCGGACGGCCCTACGAACACGGCGAACTCGCCTTCGTTGACCGTCAGGTCGACGCCCCTGATGATCTCGGTCGCGCCGAATTGTTTGCGAATGTCTTTCAGGACTACATCAGCCATTCATATTCCTCGTCAGCCTTTGACGCCGGAAAGCGCAAAACTCTCCGTGATCTGGCGTTGGGCGATCAGGTAAACGATCAGGATCGGCAGGACTGCGAGCGTGGTCGCCGCCAATTGCAGGTTCCACAGCGGCAGTCCGTAGCTATCGTTGAAGTTGGAGAGTGCCAGAGGCAGGGTGAACATCTCCAGCGAACTCAGGAAGATCAGCGGCTCGAGGAACAGGTTCCACGAGAACAGGAAGGTGATGATGGCGACGGCCGCCAGCGCCGGGCGCGACATCGGCAGGGCGATGCGCCACCAGATGCCGATGCGCGAAAGCCCGTCCATCCGTCCGGCGTCCTCAAGCTCTCTCGGCAGCGCCAGGAAATACTGGCGCATGAGGAAGGTCGCCATGACGCCGTGCGGCCCGAATGTCGGCAGCAGGATCAACGGCCAGTGCGTGTCGATCAGGCCGAGCGAGCGGATGAGGAAGAAGTTGGGAATGATGGTGACCTCCTCGGGCACCATCAGCGCCGAAACGAGGAACAGCATCAGGAGGCCTGCCCCTGCGAAACGCATCCGGGCCAGCGCATAACCCGCGAGCGAGGAGATGATCAGCGTCAGCACCGTCACGGCGATCGCGATGTAGAGCGAGTTGAAATACTGCCGGGCGAAGGGCTGGTAGGTGAACACCTCGATGAAGTTCTGATACCGCCAGACGCGCGGCAGCAGCGATGGCGTGCCGAATATCTCGGTCGTGCTCTTGAAGCCGGCCGAGACCATCCAGAGAAACGGAAAGACGAAGGGGATCGCCACGATCAGCAGCGCCAGCGTCCAGCATGTGCGGTAGATAATGTCGATCTGGCGCCGGGTCATTGCATGCCCCTGCGACGTATCCGGACCTGGATGAGGGTAAGCGCCATGACGATCACGAACATGATCATCGCCAGTGCGGCGGCGTAGCCGACGTTGAAGAACTTGAAACCCTGCTGGTAAATGTAGAAGGCCAGCACCAGCGTGCCGTTCTCCGGTCCGCCGCCCGTCATCTGGTAGATGTGGTCGAACACCTTGAACGATCCGATCGTCGTGATGACCAGGATCACCAGAGTGGTGGGAGCCAGCAGCGGCCAGATGACCATCGTGAAAACCTGCCAACGCGACGCGCCTTCGAGACGCGCGGCCTCCTCGTAGTCGCGTGGCACGGCCTGGAGTGCTGCGATGTAGAGGATCATGTTCAGGCCGACCATCTTGATGACGCGCGTGACGATGACCGCGGCCATCGCCCAGTTCGGCTCACGCAGCCAATTCGGGCCGGTTATGCCGATGAGGGCCAGCATCTGGTTGATCACGCCGCCTTCGCCCTGCAGCAGGAACTTCCATACGATGGCCCAGGCGATAGCCGACGTGATGACAGGGGCAAAGAAAACCGTACGAAAGAAGACGACACCGAAGAATGGCCGCGACAGCGCCAATGCGAGCGTCAGTGCAAGGGCCATGTTGAGAGGTACGAGCCCGACAGCAAACACGATGGAGTTGCGGACAACGTGCCAGAAGTCAGGGTTCTTGAAGAGCGCGTCGTTGAAATTATCCAGCCCGACGAACGTGGCCTTCTGTGACAGGAGGTTCCACTCGGTCATCGAGAAATAGACGACCGCGACAAGTGGGCCGAGGAAGAAGATAAGGAAGCCGATGACGGTCGGGCTGACGAAAAGCCAGGCCTCAAGCATCTCCCGGTTCTTCAAGGTCAACCACGGCGCGCGATCGTTGCGCGCCGTGGTTTCTGGGCGGGAAAGATCCATCATCTTCCGCAGGTCAAAGCAACGGTTGAATGGCTGCGCAGACGCCCTTCAGCGCCTCTTCGACATTTGCGTCCGGCTTCCAGAGCGCGTCCATCTTCGGCGCCATTGCCGCGAATATCTGCGGCACCTTCTCATGCGCCGGGTGGACACGGCCATTCACGATCGCCGCCGCGATGCTCTTCATCTGCTCGGCAGGCACCAGCTTGTTGCTGTTGATGAAGGCGTCGCTCTCGAGAACCGACTTGCGTGCCGGCGGGAAGAACTGCGCCATGGTGGCGACGTTCTCCTTCGTCGTCATCTGCGCCACAAGGTCGGCAGCAAGCTGCTTGTTCTTGCCCTGTTCGAAGACGACCAGCGCCGCCTGTCCGATGACTGGAGCCTCGCCCCCAGGGCCGGTCGGGAGAGGAGCGATGCCCCACTTGAAGCCGGCCTCAGGCATCTTGGAAGCCCGCGATATCTGGTTGACCGTCATCGCCGAATTTCCGGAGAAATAGTCTCCCTGCTCGCCAGGCGGCACGATGGTCTTGTCCTTGAAGACCATGTCGTGAAGCTGCTGCACGGCAGCGACTGCCTCCGGCTTGTCGAAGCCGCATTGGCCATCGGCCCACATCTCGCCGCCATAGGCGCGGATCGGAGGCAGCACCGCATGCGTCATGCGCGAGGCATAGCCTTCGCCGTCCTTGAACTCGAACGCCCACTTGCCGGGGTTTGCCTCGACGAGCTTCTTCGACACTTCCTGGAACTTCTTCATGTCCCACTCGCCCTTCGCAGCGAGCGCCAGCGGGTCTTCGAGACCTGCTTTGTCGAACATGTCCTTGTTGTAGTAGATCATGAACGGCGAAGTTGAGAACGGGATGCCGTAGACGGTTTCGCCATTCTGCCACAGTGCCATCGCAGGCTGCGAGAAGTCGGCGAAATCATAGCCATCGGCGGCCTTGACGGTCGGCCCGATATCCATCAGCAGGCCGGCGTTTTCGAAGGCGGGGGCTGCGTCCTCCATCATCCAGGCAGCATCCGGCGGATTGCCGCCGGCGACCTGGAAGGTCAGTTTCTGCGTATAGTCGGCGACAGGTACCGTCTCGAACTTCACGGTAACGCCGGGATGCTTGGCGATGAACGGTTCAGCGATGCCGTTCAGCATCTTGAGGTGGGCTTCACTGCCGGTCCAGACGGTCACGCGCAATTCCTGCGCGAGCGCTGCCCCGGACATCAGGCATAGTGCCAATGTGGAAGCGATTGTTCCTGTTCGTGCACCTTTCATGGGTTCCTCCCCTTGGTGGCTGGTTGTTGTTGGTTATGTGTGCATGCGTATCGGTTGGCGGACAGGCTGGAAGCGCGGGATTTCGTGCCCGCTTATTCCGGTTTCGATTTCGAAGACGGAGCCGGCAAGCGGCTGCTGCCTAAGCTCGTCGGGTGTCAGTCCGGCGCGTATCGAGGTAACGAAGAGCGTCGTCATATCCGGGCCGCCGAAGGCCGGCTTGGAAGGGCGGGACACGGGCAGCCGGATCGTTTCCATCTCGTGCCCATCAGGATCGACGCGGACGATCAGCCCGACGTCTACCGCCGCGAACCAGTAGCAGCCATCGACGTCGACGCAGGCGCCATCAGGGCGCCCTTCGGCGGGAACGTGGAACACGCGGCGACGATCTAGCGCGCCGGTCTCGACATCGAAGTCGAAGGCCCAGATGCAGCGGATGTCGGGATGACTGTCGCTGAGGTAGAAGGTGTGGCCGTCGGGTGAAATGGCGCAGCCATTCTGGGTGCGAAGACCGCCAATGACCTGCACGGCGAAACTGCCGTCGTAGCGATAGAGCGCTCCGATAGGCTTGCGCTCGACCGGGATGTGCATCGTCCCGGTCCAGAACCGCCCCAGCGGATCGGTGACCCCATCATTGAAGCGCATCTCGGGCTCGGCTGTCCGGATCCCGGCAAGCAACGAGAGATTTCCGGAGTCTGGGTCGAGGCTGTACCAGCCGTGCGACGCGGCAACGATGATCGCGCCATCGGAGAGGGCCAGCGCGCCCGGTAAGACGTCCAGCTCGTATGTCGATAACTCGCCCGTACCGGCCTGTTTGCTGTGGACACGGCCGCCGGCGGCGTCGACCCACCACAGCATCCCGGTCGAGGCATCCCAGAGAGGGCTCTCGCCGACCTGGTCCTCGCCAACGTGGAACACGGAGACGTTGCGGGAGACCGTCATGCGGCCTCTCCCGGCAATACGCCCGGGGCGTCGCCGATCGACCAGCCGCCATCGACGGGGATGTTCACGCCGGTGACGTAGGCGGCGGCATCGCTGCACAGGAAGATGTAGGCGCCCACGAGATCCTCGGGCATGCCGTGGCGTCCGACCGGAATTTTGACGGCCACCGCGCGGCGGAATGCGGCGTCCTCGTAGCGGGGAGCTGTCGCTTCAGTCTCGATCGCGCCTGGCGACACAACGTTCATCGTCACGCCACGCGGGGCAACGTCACGCGCAAGCGCCCGTATTGCTGTCAGCTGGGCAGATTTGAGCGAGGCGTAGACGATTGTTTCGGCGCGCGGACGGCTCGCCATGATGCTGCCTGTGGCAACGACACGGCCCCAGCCGCGCTCGGCCATCGGTGGCACGAATTTGCGGGCGAGAGTAATCAGCGCCGTAAAATTGGAGGCGACATGCGCCTCGACATGTGCCGGATCGGCGTCGTGCCAGGGGAGGCGGCGCTCGATTGCCGCATTGGAGATGAGGATGTCTATTGGACCGGCAGTCGAGAGAACCTCATCGGCGAAGCTTTCGACGGCGGCCGGCCGGGTGAAATCCGCCTCGAAGACGGACGTGCCGCCGCCTACCTCCCGGGCAGTGGCTTCTGCATCGCCGGCGTCGCCGAAATGGTGGATGACGATCTCGGCGCCCTCTGCTGCCAGGCCAAGTGCGACGGCGCGGCCGATGCCCGAACTGGCGCCGGTGACGAGCGCACGACGCCCCTCAAGCGAGAAGCGGCCTGCGCTCATTGGCGTCTGCCCTCGAGCTTGTCGGCGACTTCCAGCGAGGCGATGTCGGCGGCCTTGAAATGCGATTTGATCTTCGCTTCAGCAAGGTCGGCATCGCCGGCGGAGATTGCGTCGAGAATCTCCTCGTGGCGCTTGATCGTCTGTCGCCAGTCGGCATCGGTCCGGTTCGAACGCCGTGAGAAGAGTTCGGAGACCTCGCGCTGCACCGAACGCAGCCCTTCCATCTGGACGCGTATCATCGTGTTTCCGGTCGCCATCGCCAGTCCGAGATGGAACAGGATATCGGCCTCCGTGAAACCAGCAGGATCGAGCAAAGACGTCTTCATGTCCTCGATCGCCTGGGTCATGGTCTTCAGCCCTTCGGGATCGCGGCGTTCGGCTGCAAGGCGAGCGATGCCGGTCTCGATGACGCGGCGCATTTCGTTGGCTTCCTGCAGGCTCTTCAGGCTGGAGCGGACCGCATAGCCGTAGATCCTCTCCATAGGCTCGCCGCTGATCGCTTTGGCTCGCGCTACCTTGCCTTGCTGGGTGAAAATCAATCCGGCAGCGGTCAGCTGGCGCAGCGCTTCGCGGGCGATCGGCTTGGATACGCCGAACTCACGCGCGATTTCGCCTTCGGGCGGCAAAGGCTCGCCGGGCTGGATGCGCCCGTCGAAGAGCGCGGCCGCAATGGCGTCCGATACGCTGTCCGCCAGGCGCAGCGGACTTGCTTGCTTCGCTGAAAAGAACGGCTTCTTTGTTGTTGTCGCGGTCATCTGTTTTTCCCAATTCAGGTTTGTTAGCACGACAGCACAAAACTTAGCAACTAAGTTTATCAGTTGCCAAGCTGCTTGGCGATCGCTAGAACCGATGCATCATCGCACCTGCCGATAACGCGGAGTAGACGAAACATCATGAACGTCGCGAGGCTCCGCACCGCATGAGGCACTCATCGTGACGTCCAGGAACATTTCCGAAATCGCCGAAGCAATGCGCATAGCGCTGCTGCGCGTCGACCCGGCGCTCAGCCGGTTCGATCCGCTCCCGCGGATAATTTCGCTGGACGACTTCTCGCGCGGTCATTGCGGCTGGTCGCAGCTGGTCGGCAACTATGAGGACCATCTCGACACGATGCTGCCGGGCTATGCCCAGCATTCGAGCGCCATGCTTTCGACACTCGGCCATTGGGAGGCGGGGTCGCATGGCGGGATGGATTCGTCCTATGCACTGAAGATCGCAACCCGGCCGAAGCCGGGCGCGCAAAACGTGGCGATCAAGCGTCACACGTTCCGCAAGCGTGGGCCGATCCGTTTCGAGGCCTATTTCACCTTCAAGCCCGAGGCCAACGAGCTCAAGCTGTCGGAGACCGACGTCCGCTCCGTAGGCTTCCTCTTCGACCTGCAGGGTGGAGACCAGGATGCGGATGCACAGCGCGTGATGCCGCATCTGCGCTTTCTCAACGCTTCCGACGGCAAACACTGGCAGAAGTGGCAGTACAAGCGCGAGACGACGACTTTCAAGGCGGTCGGCCCGGAGGACAAGACGGTGAGCCACTACCATCTCTCGCCGGATGGATGGCTCGACCTGCCCAATGCCGAACAGCGGCTTTGCTACAACGAGATCCCGACCAAGGTGAACTGGAGCTACCTGCGGTTCGATTTCGATCTTGAGACGATGAAAGCCACCGGCTTCCAGTGCAATGATCGAAACTTCGACCTTTCCGGCTTCGATTCGATCCGGATCCCCGCGATGAAGAACCTCTGGTGCATGCTAAACTTCGGCCTGTTCGCGGAGACCGACGTGGCCAAGCGGGCTTTCCTCTATGTCGACTCCATCTGCATCTCAGGAGACTTCTGATGCTGCCCGAAAACATCACCGCGGTCATTGCCCGCAACGAGCGGTGGACCGGCGAGGCGGCATGCGAACCCTACGAGGCCGGGTGGGCGCGCGAGGCCGTCTTCTTCGTCCGGGCGATCAACCCGCCTATAGGCCCGGCCCCGATGGCCTGGGTGGATATCTCGCCCGACGGCATGCGCTGGATTCGCGAAGGCGCGGAGTTCCGCATGCCTTCCGAGCGTGACGGTATTGCGTGCGCTCGCATTGCGCATTTCGGCAACTGGCTGCGCGTCGCGACGAAATTCGAGGACGGCGCGGAATGCACCGTCCTTGTCACGCTTCATCTCAAGGCCTGAAGCCTTTCACCCGAGATAGGCGCCCTGTGCGAGCAGTTCGCGGCGAATGTCCGCATAGTCGACATGGCGAGGCGTGCCGCGATTTCCGATCGACAGGGCTGCCGCGATGCCGGCCGCTTGGCCAAGCGCAAAGCATGGAGGCATCACGCGGATCGCACTGAGCGCTTCGTGCGTCGCCGATACGGCCCGGCCCGAGACAAGCAGCCCGTCGTGGCGCCTCGGCACCATTACCCGGTAGGGGATCTGGTAGACATTGGCGGTCGGCAATGCCTCGGCGGTGCCGCCGCCTGAGCCAGCTGGGTCATGAATGTCGAGCGGATATCCGCAGAGTGCCACCACATCATCGAAGGCGCGTCCGCTGCGCAGGTCATCCAGCGTCAACTCGTAATCGCCCTCGATGCGGCGCGTCTCACGCACGCCGATCTGCGTTGCGGTGTCGCGCAGCTCTGCGTTCTCGAAGCCCGGCAGCTCCTCGCGGAAGAAGCGCAACAGTGCCATCGTCTGCTCGCGGCCCTGCATCTCGGCTTTCGTCAGGTCGCCAGCGTCGGCACCGTTGAGCTTGAGCACGCGGCCCGTATTGATGCGCCACACACCGGGCTCCATCGTCTTGTAGAGCCCGATGCCGCGCCGTGGCGCAGGGAAGCGGCCCGCGGCGGTCGCCGCAGCGACTATCGAGGCATAGGGGCGGAAGTCGTCGGGATGTGCTGCGACATAGGCCTCGACGATGGCATCGTCCACATTCTGGACCCGGAAGAACAGCGTCTGCGGCTGTGCGAGGCCGTCGCTGTCGCGGCCGTGACGGGTGTGGACGCCGGCGTAATGAGCAACGTCCCCGTCGGCCGAGCAATCGACGACGATACGCGCCCGCGCTGCGCGAAGACCGCCCTTTCCGGCGCAGACGACGCCCAGCACGCGCGGGTTGGCGATATCGGGATCATCGACGATCGCATCGACCACCATCGTGTGGAGCAGCAGGTCGACGCCGGCCTCCACGCACATGCGCTGCGCGACGATCTTCGCGGCCTCGGGCTCGAAAGGGGTTACCTTGTCGTGGCCGTAGACGATGAAGCCGCTATACGGCGAACCGGCGGGCACCTTGCTCGGATGCATGGCGCCCCCGACTTCTATCATGTTCTGCACGAATTCCTCGAAGACACCGCGGATGAGCTGCTCCGACCCGTCGAGCGAGTAGGACGTCATGCATGGGCCAACAAGTCCGGCGGTGAGATTGCCGCCAAGAAAGCCGTAGCGCTCGATCAGCCGCACCCGCACCCCGAGACGCGCCGCAGCGATGGCTGCGGAAATTCCCGAGGGGCCACCGCCGATGACCAGCACATCGACTTCATCGAGTTCCGGGATATGCGACGAATAGGCGTATGTGCGTTCGGTCTGCAGCATCGTCGTCTCCAGGGTCAGCGGAACATCGATCCGCCATCGACGTCGAGGGCGGAGCCATAGGTGAAGCTCGCGGCGTCGGAGCAAAGGAACATGATGGCGGCCGCCATGTCGGTCGGTTTTCCCATGCGCCGCATCGGGAGGTTGGCTGCGATACGGTCCTTCAGCGCCTGGTCGATATGCGAATGCATCGGCGAATCGGTCGGGCCCGGGTTCAGCGCGTTGATCCGCACTTTCTTGCCGGCCAGTTCACGCGCCATCGATTTCACCAGCGACAGGGTTCCGGCTTTTGACGCTGCATATGCGGTATCGGCGATCAGCCCGCCGCCGCCGCAGACGCCCGCGTCGGACGCAACGCAGACGATGTTGCCGCCTTGCGGATTTTCGAGGAAGCGTTTCACGCCGGCCTGTACGGTGAAGAACGTGCCCAGCAGGTTCACGCCGAGCACGCGCTCCCAGTGGGCCCAGTCCTGTTCGAATATCCGCTTTGCGGTGATGACTGCGGCGCATGTCACCACATTGTCGAGACGCTCCAGCTTCTCGTCGCAATAGGCAAATGCCTTCGAGATGCTGTCGGGATTGCCGACATCGACGGTCACCGCATGGATTTTCGCGCCACTGTCGCGCAGCGTCCCGGCGTGCTGCTCGAGCCCCTTGGTGTCGCGGTCGCACATGATGACCTCGGCGCCTTTGGAAGCGAATGCGCGTGCGGTTTCGAGCCCCATGCCGCTGGCTGCACCGGTAATCAGTACGGACCGACCGGCGAAGGCGTCGTTGGCGAATGTGGCGTAGTTATCAGTCATATCCACTCCATTGATGTCGGGAAGGGCCTGCCGTGCACGTCGAGGCGACGTCATCATATGATGATTAACTTAGCTGCTAAGTTGCGTAGTTGTAAAGTGGAGCCACCTTTATCACGTGTAATCTCTGAACCGGAATGCCGGCGAAAACAGTCGGTCACTCGATACCGCCGGTCACGGCAAAGGTGCCGGCCACGCGTCCGTCCTGGAGGCGCATAATCGCGGTCACGATCGAGCCGTAGGAACCCCGCCAAACGCTGTGGACGGCTTTGTGTGTGTCAGATGACACGAGTGCTCGTCCGCTGAAGCTTGCGCCGATTCGCTGCATTTCGACCGGTTCTCCGTTGATGTGAACCTTCACGCTGGCCGTGCCGGTTTCGATCTCGCCGTCCGAATGCGCGTCGAGCGTGATGATTATCTCGTCCTGGTTGCCCGTATGGCGTGTCTCGGCGCGAAGCATGATGACTAGCGTCTGAGCTTCGACGTCATCGAGTGTCGCCCGGCTGGGAAAAATGTCGTCGGCGAGTTCCGGCGTCCGCGGCGGACGGGTCCGGCGTGAGCTTGATCGCTCGAAGTCCCCGGCAATCCGAAGCAGCCTCGTGTCGTCATAGGCCTTGCCCGCGAATGTAAGGCCGACCGGCATGCCGATATCGGCCATCGTACCCATCGGAACGGTGACGGTGGGAATGCCGAGATGCCGCGGCACGAGGTTTCCGTTGGCGACCCAGGTTCCGTTGCGCCAGGCGAGGGCCGCGGAAGCCTCGTTCACGTCCGCGTCGGCTGGTCCGACGTCGGCAGCGGCAGGAAAAACCACCGCGTCCAGTCCCTGGTCATCGAGCCAGTCCTCGAAATCGATGCGCCGTGTTGCTTCCAGACCCTTCAGTCCGAGGTCCAACCCGGGGATGTTCTCGAACGGCGTAACGCCGAGCTTTGCCCTGTCGACATAGTCGGCGAGATCGAAGTCGTCGCCATAGCGGTCCGGCAGCGTGCCGGGCGGCTGCGGAAATATCTTCGCGCCATCGACAGAGGCCAGACTCGGAATCGCAGGGTCGGCATTCGCCCGCAAAAAGTCGTCCCACGCCCAGATGCACAGGTCCCAGATTTCCCGCTCGGCGAATTCTTCGGGAACCAGGCCGCGATCCACCATGGATTTCGTGCCGGGCCGATCGCGCTCGTAGTTGGAGATGACGGGAAAGTCGACTTCCACCACGGTTGCACCGAGCCGCCTCAGATCCGCAGCGGCCTGTTCCCACAAGTCGAGTACAGAGGCGCGTGTCTCGATCGGAGCGTCGGCGTCGTTGTCTCGACCGATATACATGCGCGGCACGCCCAGCCGCACGCCTTGCAATGACCCTTCCAGTTTGAGATCGGTATAACGTTGAGGGCGCGCGGCTGAACTGAGTGGCAAGTCGACCCATGGCTGCGCCCGCCAGAAATCGCCTCTGGTCGTATGATCGTCCTCGACAATCACGTCGAGTAACTCCAGCATATCCGGCATGCTTCGCGTGTGCGGAACAACCACGTCCATTGTCGGAACGAGCGGCCAGTTGCCGCGCACCGAAATGATGCCTCTCGACGGCGTATAAGCCACCAGTGCGTTATTGGACGCCGGCGCGCGGCCGGAAGACCATGTTTCCTCACCCAGTCCGAATGCCGCAAAGCTTGCCGCCGTCGCAGTGCCAGAACCGTTGGACGAACCGGACGCGAAGGCCGCCGTCAGATAGTCGGCATTGTAGGGGCTTTCCGCCCGCCCATAGACGCCGCGCTGCATTCCGCCATTTGCCATGGGCGGCATGTTGGTCAGCCCGATAAGGACGGCTCCGCCCGCCCGCAGTCGCTCGATGGTGAAAGCGTCCTCGGTTGCGACCAGATGTTCGAACGCAGGCGAACCGGCCGCTACCGTCAGGCCCGCGACCTTGTAACTGTCCTTCGCGGTGTACGGGATGCCATCCAGCGGCCCAAGCGTGATGCCGCCTTTGCGACGCAGATCGGACGCGGCAGCTTCCGCGAACATATCGGGGTTGAGGACAGGAACGGCGTTGAGGGCGATGCCATGCCGGTCAAAACAGGCGATCCGCCGCAGATAGGCGCCGACCAGTTCCACACTGGTTACGGTCCCGGCATCGAGCGCCTGCCTGAGTTGTTCGATGGTCGCTTCAACGATGTGGAGACCGTTATGCGTCATGCGGGTTTTTCCAAAGTTCTGTGGGCAGCCGGTAATCGCCGGGAAAACTGGATCCGATAAATGATTTTGCTCAATCCTGCGGGCGGATATGACGATACTCTGAACATCGACGGGCGTTTCGTATAGCCACGAACGGGAAAAGCAGTGGCCATTGGCACCGAGGTTTCTGCATTTCACCGGTCAAAATGGTACGAGCGCCAAACCACTATCGAGAAAATTGGAGATCGCCATGTCAGCCAATATTCCCACGACTGCTTTGCCTTCCGGCGAGCTGGTTCCAGTGCTCGGGCAGGGCACGTGGTTCATGGGCGAGGATCGCCGCAAATCCGGGCAGGAAGCCGATGCGCTCAGGCTTGGCATCGATCTTGGCATGACCTTGATCGACACGGCTGAAATGTATGCCGGCGGCGGTGCCGAAGAGGTTGTCGGGGAAGCGATCGAGGGCCGGCGCGATGAGGTGTTCCTGGTGAGCAAGGTGCTTCCCTCGAACGCTTCGCGGCAGGGAACGATTCTCGCCTGCGAACGCAGCCTCAAGCGGCTTCGCTCCGAAACCATCGACCTCTATTTGCTCCATTGGCGCGGCAGCTACGCGCTCGAAGAGACCGTTGCTGCATTCGACGATCTCATCCGGGCAGGGAAGATCCGAAGCTGGGGCGTCAGCAATTTCGACACCGACGACACGGAGGAAATCGTCGCGCTGTCCGGGGGCGACAAGGTCGCCAGCAACCAGATCCTGTACAATCTCGCGCGGCGCGGGCCGGAATTCGATCTGATGCCGTGGTGCGGTTCGCGAAACATTCCGCTCATGGCCTACTCGCCGATCGAGCAGGGGCGGTTGCTTCGAAACGCGACGCTTGCCGAGGTCGCGAAGGAATGCGGTGCGACGCCGGCGGCCGTGGCGCTTGCCTGGGTGCTGAGCCATGACGGCGTCATCGCAATTCCGAAATCCAGCAATCCCGATCATCTACGCGACAACAGGAAAGCCGCCGATCTCAAGCTGACGGTGGAACAATTGGCAAGGCTGGACCGGGCTTTCCCGGCGCCTCGACGCAAGACCGCGCTCGAGATGCTGTAGAGTTTTTCAGTCAATCACGGCTCGGCGTGATGGCAGCGGACGTAGGTGGCCTCAAGCAGCTGCGGTTCCGGGACGGTCGTGCGGCAAAGCTCCGTCGCCAGCATGCAGCGCGGATGGTAGCTGCATCCTGTCGGCGGATCGATAGGGCTCGGTAGGTCTACCACCGCAGGAACGCGGTCGCGGTTCGGTCTTTCAAGGTCCGGCACGGTGTCGAGCAGGAAGCGCGTGTAAGGGTGCTTCGGCCGCTCGAACAGGTCGTCAGTCGCGGCCTCTTCGACAATGCGCCCGAGATACATCACTGCAACGCGGTCAGAGACGTGGCGAACCGCTGCCAGGTTGTGGCTTATGAACAGATAAGTCAGTCCAAGTTCCCGCTGCAAATCCTTGAGAAGATTGAGAATCTGCGCCTGGACGGACACGTCGAGTGCCGAGGTTGGCTCATCGCAGATCAGGAATTCCGGTTCTGCGGAAAGCGCGCGGGCGATCGAGATGCGCTGGCGTTGTCCGCCGGAGAATTCGTGCGGATAGCGCGCGGCGTCCCGCCAGGACAGGCCGACGATCTCCAGCAATTCCCGCACCCGCATATCGGTCTCGCCACCGGCTCGGCGCAATCCGAGGTGGCGGATCGGCTCGGCGATGATGTCGCCGACGCGCCAGCGTGGGTTCAGGCTGGCATACGGGTCCTGAAATATCATCTGCGTCCGCACGCTGCCGTCGCTGCCGCTCCCTGTCGCAAAGGAAAGACTGCCGCGCGTTGGCTGATAGAGCCCGACGACCAGCCGCGCCAGTGTCGACTTCCCGCAGCCGGATTCGCCGACGATCGAAAAGGTGGTGCCGCGCGGGATGGCGAAGCTCAGGCCATCGACTGCCTTCAGCGTGCGCTCAGGCTTGCGCAGAACGGTTCGGTCGAACCATGACGGCGAGACGTCGAAATGGCAGGCGATGTCTTCCACACGCAGTGTCGGTTGTCCGAGCGCACCCATCACGCTGCCTCCACTGCTTCGGCCAAAGCCAGCTTCCAGCAGGCGACCGAACCTCGCCCACTCGGCAAGAGCTTGGGCAGATCGCTGCGGCAGCGCGCATCCGCGATTTCACAGCGTGGATTGAAGGCGCAGCCCGCAGGCATGGAATTGAGACGCGGCATTGCGCCATCGATCTGGGCAAGCCGTTCGTGACGGGCTGCAAGGCTCGGAATCGAGCCGATCAGGCCGCGGGTGTAGGGATGCTGCGGCCGCTTGATTAGGTCCTCGACCGGTCCGATTTCGACAATGCGTCCCGCATACATCACCGCCACGCGATCGGCGGTTTCGGCGATCACGCCCATGTCGTGGGTCACGAGCATGATGGCCGTGCCGCGTTCCCGGCAGATTCGCTTGAGCAACGCCGTGATCTGCGCCTGGATCGAAACATCGAGCGCCGTCGTCGGCTCGTCGGCAACGACGAGTTCCGGCTCGGCGGCGAGAGCAAGCGCGATCACGACACGCTGCCGCATCCCGCCGGAAAACTGGTGCGGGTACTGACCGACACGAAGCTCGGGCGAGGGAATGCCGACTTCGTTCAGGAGGTCGATGGCGCGCCTTGCCGCTTCCGTCCGTGACAGCGGAAGGTGGCAGCGGATCGTTTCCACAAGCTGGTCGCCCACGGTGAGGAGCGGGTTCAGCGATGTGAGCGGGTCTTGAAAGATCGCGCCGATGGTCTTGCCGCGCAGTGCCATCAATTGCCGCCGCGGCAGATTGTCGATGCGTTTGCCGCTGACATGGATCTCGCCGCCGGCGATCCTGCCCGGCGGCTCGAGAAGGCCGATCACGGCAGCACCGGTCAGGGATTTCCCTGCGCCGGATTCGCCAACGACACCGAGTATCTCGCCGCGCCTGATCGACAGGCTGACACCGCGAATTGCCGTCAACACGCCGCGCCGCGTCGGAAATTCAACGCGCAGATCGCGAATGCTGAGAACCGGCGGGTCGAGCGGGGGCTCGTTTGGCGCAAACGCGGCGTTCATGGGATCACTCCGTCTCGAACAAGGCAGCACCCTCGCGGGCGACGACTTTTCCGCGTTTCATCACCAAGGGGCGCGAGCGGCGCGAAACGACTGCCTCGGCCAATGTCTCTCCTTCGATCAATACGAGATCGGCGGCATCCCCAACGGCAAGCCCGTAGTCCTGGCGGCCCATGACGGCAGCACCACCGGTGGTGACCACCTCGACGGCACGGCGGATTTCGTCGTCACGGTCGAGATCGTTGCGCATGCCGAGGAAGATCGCACGCTCCAGCATGTCGGCATTGCCATAGGGGCTCCAGCAATCGCGTATACCGTCCGAGCCGGAGCAGACCGTGATTCCGGCATCCAGCGTGCGGATCAGAGGCGGGCAGGGATAGCCGGCCGGTCCCGTCGTCATGATCGCGATGCCTGCGTCGGCCAAGTCGTCGAGCAGATTGCCGATGGCGAGGTAATCATTGTGACCGAGACAGAAGGCATGGCTGACGGTGACCTTGCCGGCCATTGCATGGGCGCGCGTGCGGTCGATTATGAGGCGCATCGTAAAAGCGCCAAGCTCACCCAATTCGTGCAAATGGATGTCGATCGGCTTTCCGTGCTTTTCGGCAAGCGCGAAGACCACATCGAGATGGCCTTTCGGATCGAGGTCCACCGAGCAGGGATCGAGCCCGCCGACGACCTCGGCGCCGAGGCTCAACGCCTCATCCATCAGTTCCTTCGTTCCCTGGCGGATAAGCATGCCGGATTGCGGGAAGGCTACGATCTCGAGGTCGATCACGTCGGCATATTTTTCGCGGGTCGCCATGACACCGAGCACGCCGTTCAGGCCGTGCTCGGTATCGATGTCGACATGGCTGCGGATATGGGTCGTGCCATGCGCTACCGAGAGCGCGACCTGGCGCGCCGATTGGCGCGCCGGGTCGAGGCCGAGCCGAGCCTTCGAGTTGCGCTCATTGGTGATTTTGTCGATCAGCGTGGAGCCGACGTTGTTGTGGTTCCAGGGCATGCCGAACAATGTCTTGTCGAGATGGGTATGTGCCTCGACAAAACCCGGCAGGACGATCGCCCCTTTTCCATCGATCGTTTCGACGTCGGCAGGGGACGTGGTTGAAGTGGTGTCAGCGATGCGCCCATCGGCGATCGTCAGGTCAATTGCGGTTTCGCCCCAAGGCCGCACATTTTTCAGGATCAGTGTTTCACTCATTTTTGGCCTCTTGCTCAGCGGAGTTTCGGATTGAGGGCGTCGCGCAGCCAGTCGCCGAGAAGGTTGACGGCGAGGATGATCAGGCTGAGTTGCAGCGCCGGGAACAGCACGACCCACCAGCTTCCGGAAAAGAAATACTGGTTGCCGATGCGGATCAGGGTGCCGAGCGAGGGCTGGGTTACCGGCATGCCGACACCGAGAAAGGAGAGAGTGGCTTCCGCCAGGATGGCGAGGCCGAGGTTGAGCGTTGCCGTCACCAGCACGGCGGTCATGACATTGGGCAAGATGTGCGTCAGCATGATGCGGAGCGGCGGCAGCCGCAGGATGCGGGCCGCCAGCACATATTCCTTGCGCGCTTCCACCATGGTCGAGGCGCGCACGATACGGGCGTACTGAACCCATGACGTTATGGCGATCGACGTGGTCAGGATGACCGGCGTGAAGGCGTCCCGCATCGAAACGGGCAGGAGTTCGCGGAAGATCGCGCTGACCAGGATGGCGACGAGCAGCGTCGGTATCGAGAGCACGAGATCGCCGATTCGCATCAGCAGATTGTCGATGCGGCCACCGACATAGCCCGAAGTCAGCCCGACCACGATGCCGATCATCACCGACACGATAACGCTGGCAAAGCCGATCATCAGCGAAATGCGCGAGCCGTAGAGAATAGCCGAAAAGATGTCGCGGCCTTGCACGTCGGTGCCGAGCAGGTATGGCGCTTGGCCCTCAGCGGTCCAGATCGGCGGGAGTTCTGCCTTGTCGAGGTAGAGCTGCGTCAGGTCGTAGGGATCCTGCGGCGAGAGCAACGGTGCGGCGATGGCGGTCAGTGCAATGACGAGCAGCACGATCGCCGAAATGACCGCCGAAGGCGTTCGTAGAAAGCCATAGACCAGATCACCGTCGAGAAAGGCCTTCAGGCGGGCCAAACGAGGCACAGTCGGCATCTTCGCTGTCTGCTCAACGGACATTTGCGCCTCCTGCCGTCCCCGTCCCCGTCCCCGTCTGCCGCAGGCGCGGATCGACGGCGAGGTAGATGAAATCGACGATGGTGTTGAGCGTGATGAAGATGACGGAAACGATCATCAGATATGCCGCCATGACGGGGATATCGATGAACATCACCGCCTGTACGAACAGCAATCCCATGCCGGGCCATTGGAACACGGTCTCTGTCACCAAAGCGAAGGCAATGAGGTCGCCGATCAGCATGCCGGTCATCGTCACCACCGGCATCATGCAGTTCCTTAATGCGTGGCGGAAATGCACGATGCGATCGGGAAGGCCCCGGGCGCGCGCGAATTTGACATAGTCGGTTCGCAGCACCTCCAGCATTTCTGCGGTAACCAGGCGCATGATGAAGGAGATCTGGAACAGCGCCAGTGATATCGCCGGCATTATGAGTGCCAGCCTTCCCGACGGCGTGAGCAGGCCGGTGGACCATGTGCCGAACTGCACGACTTCGCCGCGGCCAAAGGCCGGGAGCCAGCCGAGCTGCACTGAAAACACCAGGATCAGAACGATGCCGATGACGAAGGCCGGCACCGAAACGCCGACCATGGAAATCATGCGGACAATGCGCGCCGCCGGGTTCTTCGGATTGATCGCGGCAAATACGCCGAGCGGCACGCCAATCGCCAGAGCCAGCACGGTCGAAACCATGACAAGCTCGAAAGTCGCTGGAAAGCGTTCGGCGATAAGCGACATGACTTCACGCTGGTTGCGAAACGAGATGCCGAAATCGCCCTGCACCGCGCGGATGACGAAGGAGAAGAACTGCATGACGACGGGTTGGTCGAGACCGAGGCGAAGCCGCAGCGCGACGCGTTCTTCCTGGCTTGCCTGCGCGTTGAGCATGAGCTGGACCGGGTCGCCCAGAAACTGGAAGATCATGAAGGCGATGAAGGCGACGACAAGCATGACAAGCGCTGCATTGCCGATGCGTTTGACGATGATGGCGAGCATGTCTGCCGTCTCCTGACGGGTTTCAATGAGGCCTGGAGCCAGGCTGACGCCTGGCTGATTTCGTCCGGCCCGGAGTGCCCGGGCCGGAGGTGGAAGATCACTTCATCTTGGTCAGCCAATGGCGTGGCTTGTTGTCGGTCAGCTGGATGAGGCTTTCCACTTTCGAACCGGTCGCCCATGCCATTGGCTGCTGGTGCAGCGGCAGGAAGGCCACGTCGTCCTTGATCTTGGTCAGTGCCTCGCTCTGGAAATCTAGGCGCTTTTCGCGGTCGAGTTCCTTGCCGGCGGCATCGATCAGAGCGTCGACCTCCGGATATTTCCATCCGCCCCAGTTGAACACGCCGGAGGTGCCCGTCTTGGAATGCACGACCTGCACGAGGATCGAATAGCTGTCGATCATCGGCTCGTTGGCCCAGCCAAGTATGCCGACATCGAACTTGCCGCTTTCGAATTTCGCCGTCTGCAGGCTGGTCGGTGCAACGTCGAGCGTCGCCTTCAGCCCGACGCGGGCCCACATCGACGAGACCGCCTGGCAGATCTCCTCCTCATTGACGTAGCCGTCGTTCTCGCAAACGAAGGAGAAGGTAAAGCCGTTGGGATATCCCGCCTCAGCCAGAAGCTTCTTGGCTGCATCCGGGTCATAGGGCAGGCGCGAATCCAGCGCTTCGACATAGCCGGGAATGGCGGGTGCAACCATCGACCCGGTGTTACGCGACAGGCCGCGCATCACCTTCTTCTGCAGGGCGTCGATATCGATCGACTGGTACATCGCCTGGCGAACCTTGATGTCGTTCATCGGGTTCTTGTCGGTGATGTCGGATGCGATCGTCTTGTCGGTCCGGTTGAAGACGAAGAAGACGGTCCGTAACTCATTGCTCGCCAGCACCTTGATGTCTGACGAAGCCTGCAGGCGGGGAATGTCCTGGAGGGGCGCTGAATTGGTGAAGTCGATCTCGCCCGACAGAAGGGCTGCAACACGCGTGGCAGCCGATGTGATCGGGGTGAAGACGATCTTGTCGATGTTGTGCCGCGGCTTGTCCCACCAGGCTTTGTTGACCTCAAATACGGTCTCTGCGTCGGGCTTGCGCGACACGACCTTGAACGGGCCGGTGCCGTTGGCGTGGGCGGTCGCATAGCCTTCGACGCCCTTGCCGACATCCGTCGGAGCCTCCGCCTTGTTGGCGACCAGCCATTCCTTGTCGAAGATGACGATGTTGGTGAGGTCGTTGAGCAGTAGCGGGTAGTTCGGCGTGGTGGTGATCTCGACCGTGAAGTCGTCGATCTTCTTGGCGCTCTGGTAAGCCGGCAGATTGCCGCGCAGAGGCGAGGCGGGATCGCTGACGCGCGTCAGCGAAGCAAGAACGTCGTCGGCCGTGAATGGCGCGCCGTCATGGAAAGTAACGCCTTGGCGCAGATGAAAGCGCCAGAGGGTCGGAGACACGACTTCCCACGACGTGGCGAGCGCCGGCGCAATCTGCAGATTGTCGTCGTAGCGCACCAGTCCTTCATAGACATGGTTGAGCACGGCGATGGTGAAGGTGTCTCCGTAGGAATACGGGTCGAGCGAGACGACGTCGCGCTGGGCGCCCCACTTGAGAACATTTTCGGCGGCTGCCGAGAATGTGGTGAGCGTTAGCGCCGCGATGCAGGCAACAGACGTCTTCAAGAACGATTTCATTGCAGCCTCTCCATTTGTTTTTACCAAATCTGAATTTGCCGTCCAGATAGGCGTTCCCGTGGGTTGCACTTAATTTGAGCGTGTTGTGATTATTTTTTATGCAATCTGTATCCACTTGATAAACAATAGTGTATACTGTTTAATGGCGCAAGAGAAAACATTTGGCATCGATCGTGTACGCAGATTGGGAACACGCCATGGTTGACACAGGCACCGGGTATTCGGATAAATCGCTGCACCATGACCTCACAGGAAATCACGCCGACCAAACGCGCGAGCCGCGCCGGCAATCTCGCAGAAGGCGTCTATCAGGCGCTGAGACGGGCAATCATCGAGCAGGCGATCGCGCCGGGCACGAAGCTGCCGGAGGATTCGGTCGGGGAGAGTTTCGGCGTCAGCCGCACGGTCGTGCGCAGCGTGCTCGCCCGCTTGACCGTGGAAGGCCTCGTTTCACAGCAGCCCAACAAGCGGGCGACGGTGGCCTCGCCGAGCCTTGCAGAGGCGCGCGGCGTCTTTCAGGTGCGGCGCAGCCTGGAGCGGACGGTGATCGAGACGCTGGCCGGACGCATGACGCCCGCCATGACGGAAAAATTGCGGTCGCATGTCGCGGCGGAAGAGCGGGCGCAGGGGCGCGACGGACCGGAATCGATACGGCTCGCCGGCGAATTCCATACGCTGCTTGCGGATATGACGGGCAACGAGCTTCTCATTCGCTATGTCGCGGAAGTTGCATCGCGCTGTTCGCTGATCCTTGCCCTTTACGGCCGACCGCATTCATCGGAGTGCGCGGTCAACGAACATCAGATGATCATCGACGCGCTTGTGCGTGGCGACGAGGAAACCGGCGTCAGGATTATGGACGAGCACCTGACCGCCGTCGCGACACGGGGTCTCCTCGATCTGAAGCCGGCGCGCGAGCGCGACCTGAAAGACTTGCTGGCGGATTATCGGCCGCTCGCAGCGAAGAGCTAAGCCGGCACCTTTCCCGACAAACTGACGAGTGGCGCGCAAAGGCTGCCGCCGCTGCCATTCCGCTCATATTCGACATCCGCACATGCGCTTTGCCGGCGCGTGGGCGTTGCGATTTTCTGTCTCAACTTTCCTGAAAGCACGCTCATGACCAACAAGACCAGTTTCGACTTCGAACGAATGTCCGAACGCGAGAAGTACAAGCTTCTGATCGGCTCGGTGGTGCCACGCCCAATCGCGCTGGTGACGACCGTTGATCTGAACGGGCGCATCAACGCCGCTCCCATCAGCTTTTTCAACTGCCTGTCGGCCGAACCCGCGATTCTTGCGCTCGGCGTGGAAAACCACGACGACCTGTCCTTCAAGGATACTGCCTGGAATGTGCGCACGACCGGCGTCTTCACGGTCAACATCGTCTCGAGCGCGATGCTCGACGCCATGAATGTCTGCGCTGTGCCGTTCTCATCGGATATCGACGAACTTGCCGAAGCAGGCCTGACCGCCGTTCCCGGATCGAAGATCGCAGCGCCCCGCATCGCGGAATCGCCTGCCGCCTTCGAATGCCGCACCTATGTGACGCTGGGCGTCGGCAATTCGCGTGAGGTCATTCTTGGTGAGATCGTCGCGGCCCATATCCGCTCCGACGTCGTCAATTCTCGGCTGCATGTCGACCCCGTCGGGCTGGACGCGATCGGCCGGATGGGCGGTCACGGTTATGCGCTTTCCCGCGAGACGTTCGACCTGCCGACCATGAGCGTCGCGCAATGGGAAGAACGCAAGCGTAAGCCCGCAGCTGAGTAGGGAACGACGATCATGAGCGAAGGCAAGCGCACACTGATGACCGCCGCCTGGGTGGTGGGCCACGAAGAAGGCCGCCATACGTTGCTGCCCGGCGGGGAAGTAGTCTACCAGGACGGCGCAATACTCTTTGTCGGCCACGATTTCCCCGGGGATGTGGACGAGCGGATCGACTATGGGCAGGCCCTGATCGCTCCGGGTTTCATCGATCTCGATGCCTTGTCCGATCTCGATACGACTGTTCTGTCTTTCGACAACCATCCATCGTGGCGCAAGGGCCGCGTCTGGCCGAAATCCTATATGGAAGCCGGCCCCTATGAAATGTATTCGCCCGATGAACTGGTGTTTCAGAAGCGCCATGCCTTCGCGCGCCTTATCCGCAACGGCGTGACGACCGCTCTGCCGATTGCCTCACTCTATTATCGCCAATGGGGTGAAACGGTGGAGGAGTTCGAAGGAGCGGCTGAAGCTGCCGCCGACCTCGGCCTGCGCGTCTATCTGGGCCCCGCCTATCGCACCGGCAATCCCGTCGTCGTGGAGGAGAACAAGTTCGAACTCTTCTTCGACGAGCCGCGCGGACTGAAGGGGCTGGACGACGCGATTTCGTTCTGTGAGCGGCTGGAAGGCCGGTATGCTGGCCTTGTCCGCACCATGCTTGCACCGGACCGTATCGAGACCTGCACTGCCGACCTGCTGAGACGCACCGCCGCCGCCGGAAAAGACCTTGGCTTGCCCGTACGTTTGCATTGCTGCCAGGGCGGCTTCGAGCGCGAGACCGTGCGGCGGATGCATGGCATGACCTCCATCGAATGGCTGAAGAGCCTGGATTTCCTGACCGAGAAGACCCTTCTGCCGCACGGCACCTTCGTCAGCCCGTCCCGCTTTGTGCCGGAGCCGGGACGCGATCTCGAAATCATCGCCGAGGCCGGCTCGGTCATCGTGCATTGCCCGCTGGTTGCAGCACGCTTCGGTGACGGGCTTGAAAGTTTCAGCAGTTACCGCGAGCGCGGCCTTCGCATCGGGCTTGGCACGGACACGTCGCCTCCCGATATGCTGCTCAACATGCAGATCGGCCTGATGATCTGCCGTTTTGTCGAGGGGAAAGCCGAGGCATGCCGCGCCGAAGACTATTTCGATGCCGCCACCCTGGGCGGAGCAGACGCTCTGGGCAGACCCGATCTCGGCCGGCTCGCACCCGGATGCCGCGCCGACATGGTGGTTTGGGATTTGGCAAACCCTGATATCGGTCAGATCATCGACCCGATCCAGACCCTGATGATTTCAGGTTCTGGACGCGATGCCCGAACCGTCATCATCGACGGTCGAACGGTCATGTGCGACCGGCAGATTCCGGGGATGGATTTCGCTGCCGACGCCATGCGGGCGCAACGCCAGTTCGAAGGGCTGGTCGCAAAATATCCCGACCGAACCTGGGCTCACCCTGCGGCTGAGGAAATCTTTTCGTCGGCTTACCGTATCGTCCAATCAACCGATGCAGCGCAAGGCTGAGCGCAGAAGGGCACTTTCCATGCGTATTCTTGTCGTCAATCCCAACACCACCGAGAGCATGACCGCGACGATCGCCGTTGCTGCGCGGGGTGCCGCGTCCCGCGAAAGCGAGATCGTTGCCGTCACGTCGCGCATGGGGCCGGTTTCGATTGAGGGATATTACGATGAGGCGCTGGCCGTTCCCGGAATGCTGGCAGAAATCGCTTCGGGAGAACGTAACGGAGCAGATGCTGCAATCATCGCCTGCTTCGACGATACCGGCCTGGATGCCGCGCGAGCCATGGCAAACATGCCGGTGATCGGCATATGCGAGGCCGCGCTTGTCACCGCTGCCTTTCTGGCCCCGCGCTTCTCTGTCGTGACCACGCTTGAGCGTTCGCGCATTCCGATCGAGAATCTGGTGCAGCGATATGGAATGGCAGGTAGGGTGCGCGTGCGTGCTGCCGATATCCCTGTTCTTTCGCTGGAGGATCCGGCCTCCGGGGCAAAGGCGAAGCTGGCGCATGAAATTCGCCGGGCGCTCGACGAGGACCGCGCCGAAGCTATCGTTCTGGGATGCGCCGGCATGGCGGACCTGGCACGAGCATTCCAGGCCGAGTTCGGCGTGCCTGTGATCGACGGGGTCAGTGCTGCCGTCAAGCAAGCCGAGGCGCTCATCTCGCTGGGGCTCAAGACCAGTAAGCGCGGCGCCTATGCCCGCCCGGTCATCAAGCCTTATGTTGGTGCTCTGAGTTCTTTTGCGCCACAAGCCCTCTAGTCTGCTAGTTTTCCGTTCGTAAGGTCCCGAGGCGACGATCTGCCACGCAGTCGTGATTGGAGCCCACGCCTTCCGGCGGCTATATGCAGCGCAAACCTAATTGTTGCGGGGAATAATGGCGTTGGATGTCGGCTATCTGAGTGCGATCGGGGCAGGGGCGCTTTCGTTCCTGTCGCCCTGCGTGCTGCCGCTGGTGCCGCCTTACCTTTGCTATATGGCCGGCGTTTCGGTCGACGATTTTCGTGCCGAGGGTGGAAAGGTTGCCAAGTCCGCAACCCGAAACGCGCTTCTGATAACGTCGATAGCCTTCGTCCTGGGATTTTCCACCGTGTTCGTGGCGCTCGGCGCCGGCGCTTCGACGATCGGCCGGCTCCTGCGCGTCTGGCAGGAACCTCTGGCGATGGCGGCCGGCGTGCTCATCATCCTGATGGGGCTCAACTTCCTCGGCATCCTGAAAATCCCGTTCCTGTCGCGGGAAGCGCGCTTCCAGTCGGAAGGCAAGCCCGCCAGCACGGTCGCTGCCTATGCCATGGGGCTCGCTTTCGCTTTCGGCTGGACGCCTTGCATCGGGCCGGTGCTCGGGCCGATCCTGACGCTTGCCGGCGGCCGCGAAACGGTCAGCGAAGGCGCGCTGCTGCTGGCGGCCTATTCGCTCGGGCTCGGCATTCCCTTCCTGCTGGCCGCTTTTTTTTCGGGCGCTTTCATGCACTTTCTCGGCAAATTCCGCGTGCATCTTGGCCGCGTCGAGAAAGTCATCGGCGCGCTTCTGGTGTTGGCCGGCGTGTTTTTCCTCACCGGCGGGATCCAGAACGCTTCCTACTGGCTTCTGGAAACCTTTCCGACGCTCGGCAAGCTGGGCTGACGACGTATCGGCCGTTGCAGACCGGCTGTAATTCTGCCGACGCATCGAATTTCAGCCGCATTGGAGCAGGAAGGAAGCAGTGCTAGAACTGCGACGAATCTTCCTGTTTCTTTCCGGAAATCGCCATGACCGCTAGATCCTGCCTGTCGATCATCCTTGCCGCCGGCGAGGGCACGCGCATGAAAAGCGCCTCGCCCAAGGTGCTTCACAAGATAGCCGGCCTGCCGATGGTCGCCCATGTCGCCAACGCGGCAAAGGCTGCCGGCGCCGGCGATCTCGCTCTGGTCGTCGGCTTCGGGGCCGAGCAGATGCGGGAGGCCGCAGCCTCCTTCGCGCCGGGCAACGAGACCTTCGTGCAGGAAGAACGGCTCGGTACGGCCCACGCCGTGCTTGCCGCGCGCAAGGCGATCGCGCGCGGCTATGACGATATCCTTGTGCTGTTCGGCGATACGCCACTGCTGGAGGCGGATTCGCTTTCTGCCGCACGGACGAAACTCGGGGAAGGCGCTGCCGTCGTCGTGATCGGCTTTCGCCCGCCCAACCCTTCCGGCTATGGCCGCCTGATCGAAAAGAACGGCAAGCTTGTCGCGATCCGGGAAGACAAGGATTGCAGCGACGAAGAGCGCAAGATCGGTTTCTGCAATGCCGGCATCATGGCCATTTCGGGTGCGCACGCGCTGAAACTGCTCGACGCCGTCGGCAACAAGAATGCCAAAGGCGAGTATTACCTCACCGACATCGTGGAAATCGCCGACGCTGCCGGCCTGGCAGTGACGGCGACCGAAGCGAGTTTCGAAAGCGTTCTCGGCATCAACAATCGCGCCGAACTCGCCGAGGCAGAAAGCATCTGGCAGAAGCGCAAGCGCCGCGAGATGATGCTCTCTGGCGTGACCATGATTGCGCCCGAAACCGTCTTCTTCTCGCACGATACGGAAATCGGTGCGGAAACCATCATCGAGCCGAGTGTCTTTTTCGGTCCCGGCGTGAAGGTTGCGTCAAACGCCAAGATCCACGCCTTCAGCCACATCGAAGGGGCTCTTATCGGTCCCAGCGCCGATGTCGGGCCGTTCGCGCGACTGAGGCCGGGTGCCGATCTTAGGGAAAAGGCCAAGGTCGGCAATTTCTGCGAGGTCAAGAAGGCAACCATCGAGGCCGGCGCGAAGGTCAATCACCTCACCTATATCGGCGATGCCCGCGTCGGGCAGGGCGCCAATATCGGGGCCGGCACCATCACCTGCAATTATGACGGCTACTCGAAATTCTTTACCGATATCGGCCCGGGTGCGTTCATCGGCTCGAACACGTCGCTCGTCGCGCCGATCACCATCGGCGAGCGCGCCTATGTCGCCTCCGGCAGCGTCATCACCGAGAACGTGCCGGCGGACGCACTGGCCTTCGGGCGCGCGCGGCAAAAGACCCTGCCGGACAAGGCACGCGAATTGCGCGAACGCCGCGCCAATGCAGCGAAAAAGTAACCCGGAACGGTTATTCGAAGCGCTTACGCTGGACGCTGTGGCGGTCATCCTCCATAGCCATAAAGCTGATACCAAAGGATACGGAATGTGACTTCCGCGCTGCCGCCACACTGACTAGATAGCGGGCAGGGGAAGTTTGCGGGAAAGGGGCAGCCGGACCATGTGCGGAATTGTTGGGATCGTCGGCCGGACATCGGTAGCGCCGCTTATCGTCGACGCATTGAAGCGGCTTGAATATCGCGGCTATGACTCGGCCGGCGTAGCGACCGTCGAAGGCGGCCAGCTTGGCCGCCGCCGCGCCGAGGGCAAGCTCGTCAACCTCGAGAAACTGCTGAACGCCGAGCCGCTCGACGGCAATATCGGCATCGGCCATACGCGCTGGGCGACCCATGGCGTGCCGAACGAGACCAATGCGCATCCGCATTTCTCCAAGGGCGTCGCTGTCGTCCACAATGGCATCATCGAGAATTTCGCGGAGTTGCGGAACGAGTTGAAGGCTGACGGTTACGAATTCGTCTCCCAGACGGATACCGAAGTCGTGGCGCATCTCGTCGCGCGCGAGTTGGCGCGGGGCACTGACCCCGTCAAAGCCGCCCATAACGCGCTGAAGCGCCTTGAAGGTGCGTTCGCGCTGGCGATCATGTTCCAGGGCGACGACAACCTGATCGTCGGTGCGCGCAACGGCCCGCCGCTGGCCGTCGGTCACGGCGACGGCGAGATGTATCTCGGCTCCGACGCCATCGCGCTCGCCCCCTTCACCAATTCGATCACCTATCTCGAAGACGGCGACTGGGCGGTCGTGCGCCGCAACGAGGTCGGTATCTTCGACATGGACGGCAACGCGGTCGAGCGCAGGCGCCAGCAGTCGCTCAGCACCAGCTTCATGGTCGACAAGGGCAACCGCCGCCATTTCATGGAAAAGGAAATCCATGAACAGCCGGAAGTCATTTCGCATACGCTGGCGAATTACGTGGATTTCACCGATGGCGTCTCAAAACCGCTCGACCTGCCGTTCGATTTCGCCAAGATCGACAGGCTGGCGATTTCGGCTTGCGGCACCGCCTATCTCAGTGGGTTGATCGGCAAGTACTGGTTCGAGCGGCTTGCCCGCCTGCCGGTCGATATCGATGTCGCATCGGAATTCCGCTACCGCGAAATGCCGATCTCGAAGAGTAGCGCCGCATTCTTCATTTCGCAGTCCGGCGAGACCGCCGACACGCTGGCCTCGTTGCGCTATTGCCGCAAGGCAGGTGTACCGATCGGGGCCATCGTCAATGTTCGCGAATCGACCATCGCGCGCGAATCCGACGTGATCCTGCCCACGCTTGCCGGGCCGGAAATCGGCGTTGCCTCGACCAAGGCCTTCACTTGCCAGTTGTCGGTTCTCGCATCGCTGGCCGTGCGGGCCGGCGTGGCGCGCGGGACGATCTCTCGCGAACAGGAAAAGACCCTGGTGCGCGAACTGTCCGAAGCACCGCGTTTTGCCAACCATGTGCTCAAGCTCGAGGAGCAGATCGAAAAGATCGCGCGGGAACTCTCCCGCTACAAACATGTGCTCTATCTCGGCCGCGACACCAACTATCCGCTGGCCATGGAAGGTGCGCTGAAGCTCAAGGAAATTTCCTATATCCACGCCGAGGGTTACGCCGCCGGAGAGCTCAAACATGGGCCGATTGCGCTGATCGACGAGAACATGCCGGTGATTGTCATCGCGCCGCATGACCGCATTTTCGAGAAAACCGTCTCGAACATGCAGGAAGTGGCGGCGCGCGGCGGCAAGATCATTCTGATTACCGACCAGAAAGGCGCGGATCAGGCCGGCATCAAGACGATGGAAACGATCATTCTGCCCGATATGCCTGAGATCATCACGCCGATCGTCTACGCGCTACCGATCCAGATGCTCGCCTATTACACGGCCGTCTTCATGGGCACGGACGTCGACCAGCCGCGCAATCTGGCGAAGTCGGTGACGGTCGAATAACGAAAAACGCCGCTGTCTGAGGCAACCGGCAGCGGCCTTCTCAATCCCCGGATTCCATGCCTTCGATCACCCGTCACGTGCTTTCTTGGGACATAGAGTGCTGTCCTGACATAACCGTGTTCGGCAGGTCGCAAAAACGATTCCCACCGCTCGGGGTGATGGTCTAAGACTATGGCGGGGGCGTTGCGATATCGCACCGCAACACTCAGCTACAAATCGGAAGTGCTGCATGGGCCGTCTGCGAAACTATTTTCTAACCGGCTTCATCGTGACGGCGCCGCTGGCGATCACTGCCTATCTGGCGTGGTCTTTCGTCGGCTGGGTGGATTCCTGGGTAAAGCCCTACATTCCCTATCGCTACAATCCCGATCACTATCTGCCGTTCGCCGTGCCGGGTTTCGGCCTCATCGTGGCGTTGCTGCTGATTACGCTGGTCGGATTCCTGACCGCGAATTTCATCGGCCGCTCGATCGTCTCTCTGGGCGAGCGCGTGCTTGGGCGTATGCCGCTTATCCGCAGCATTTACAGCAGCTTGAAGCAGATTTTTGAGACGGTTCTTTCGAACAAGAACGAGATGTTCCGCACCGTTGGAATGGTCGAATATCCCCGCAAGGACGTATGGTCGATCGTTTTCGTTGCCGGCGAGAAACGCACCGAGATCAATGACAAGCTCGACCAGAATGACGACCCGCTGATTGCCGTCTTCATGCCATGCACGCCCAATCCGACGACCGGGTTCCTGATGTATGTGCCAAAATCCCAGGTCATCGTACTCGACATGAGCATCGAGGACGGCGCCAAGCTCATCGTCTCCGCCGGGCTGGTGACGCCCGACATGGGCAAGAAAATGGTCAAGATAAAAGGCAAAAAACTCGTATCGATAGCCAATCCGACGCTTGAGGAAGTCGCTCAGCCGGCCCTCAGCAGCCGCACCGCCTCATCCCGCCCGAACAAATAAAGCAGCATCCGTATCGCTTGGCCGCGCGCAGACTTGAGGTCCGGATCGCGCGTCAGCAGCAGTCGGGCGTCGTCGCGAGCGATTTCCAGCAGGTCGGCATGCGTCTCGATGCGCGCCACTTGAAAGCCCGGCGTGCCGGATTGGCGCGTGCCCAGCAACTCGCCTTCGCCGCGCAGTTTCAAATCCTCTTCCGATATGCGGAAGCCGTCCTCCGTCTCGCGCATCACCGAAAGACGGCGCTTGGCGGTTTCGCCGAGCGGGTCTTTATAAAGTAGAACGCAGGTCGAGGCCTTGGCGCCCCGCCCGACACGCCCGCGCAGCTGGTGAAGCTGCGCGAGGCCAAAGCGCTCGGCATGTTCGATGACGATGATCGTCGCATCCGGCACGTCGACGCCGACCTCGATGACCGTTGTCGCGATCAAGATGCGCGTCTCGCCCTCCTTGAAGGCGCGCATGGCCTCATCCTTTTCCGCGCCCTTCATGCGTCCATGGACCAGGCCGATCGCATCGCCGAAAACCGGCTTCAGCGAGGCAAAACGATCCTCCGCCGACATTAGTTTGATCTCTTCGGATTCCTCCACAAGTGGGCAGATCCAATAGACTTTCTGGCCGTCGGCGACCGCATCGCGCATGCGCCCGACCAGTTCGTCGAGCCGCTCCAGCGGCAAAGTGACGGTGCGGATCGGCTGGCGGCCGGCCGGTTTCTCCGTCAGCCGCGACACATCCATGTCGCCGAAGGCGGACAGAACCAGCGTGCGCGGTATCGGCGTTGCCGTCATCACCAGCATATCGGGCGCGTCGCCCTTGGCGGTTATCGCGAGGCGCTGATGCACGCCGAAGCGGTGCTGTTCGTCGATCACGGCTAGCGCCAAATCGTGGAATTGCACCGTTTCCTGAAATAGCGCATGGGTGCCTACGACGATGTTGATCGCGCCGCTCTCCAGCCCGGCAAGGATTTCCGCGCGTTCGCGACCCTTTTCCCGCCCGGTCAACACGGCAACGCGCAAGCCCATTTTTTCAACCAGCGGCGCAATGGTGGCAAAATGCTGGCGCGCGAGGATTTCCGTCGGCGCCATCAGGGCTGCCTGTCCGCCGGCCTCGACGGCGCGCGCCATGGCAAGCAGCGCCACCACCGTCTTGCCGGAGCCGACATCGCCTTGCAGCAGGCGCAGCATGCGCTCCGGCTTTTGCAGGTCGGTATCGATCTCGGCCAGCGCCTGCTTCTGCGATTGGGTGAGCTTGTAGGGCAGGGCGTTTCGCAATGCAGCGATCAGCCGGCCGTCGCCGGCAAGCGGCCGGCCGGAAAGCCGCCGCACCGTTGCGCGCACCAGCGCCAGTGAAATCTGTCCGGCAAGAAACTCGTCATAGGCGAGCCGCCGCCACGCAGCACTGTCGGGCAAGACATCGATTGGATCGGCAGGGTTGTGGATGCGGCTCAACGCTTCCCCAAAGGCGGGAAAGCTTTGCCGGCGCATGACATCCGGATCGAGCCATTCCGGCAAAGCCGGCACGCGCTCCAGCGCCTGACCGATGGCGCGTCGCAGCACTTTTCCCGACAGTCCTGCCGTCAGCGGATAGACCGGTTCGACCAGCGGCAGGCTTTCCGTGTCGCCGACGCGCGCGATATGATCGGGATGGACCATGCTCGGCCGGCCGTTAAACCATTCCATGCGGCCGCTGACGACGACATCCTCGCCGACCGGCATCGCCTTTTCGAGCCAGCCGGTATTGGCGTGGAAGAAGGTCAGTGCAATCTCGCCGGTGTCGTCGAAGGCGTAGACCCGGTACGGCACGGATTTGTTGCCGCGCGGCGGCGGCTGGTGCCTATCGATGCGCACCTCCAGCGTCACGATCGCGCCGGAGGGCGCCAAAGCGATGCCCGGCCGGTTGCGCCGGTCGATCACCGAATGCGGCAGCGTGAAGATCAGGTCGCCGGCGCGGGCATCGCGATCCGAAATGTCGGCGGGCACGACCTTCTTGATCAGTTCGGCAACCTTCGGCCCGACGCCGGCAAGCGAGGTGATGGATACGAACAGAGGGTCGAGACTATTGGGACGCATCACGAGCCCATGGAAGCAAGTTCGGATGCGACTGTGTGCCTTCGCGCGCCCCTCTGTCCTGCCGGACATCTCCCCCTCAAGGGGGGAGATTGGCTGTCGTCAGGGCCAGAGACTTTTTTTACAGTGATCGGCAACCAATTGGTTGGCTGATCTCCCCCCTTGAGGGGGAGATGTCCGGCAGGACAGAGGGGGGTGTTGTCAGGAATGTTCATCGCCAACAGACTCTTAGGCACTGCGAGAGCGGTTGCAAGGCTGACAGGGGGCGTCATCCACGCTATATGCGCCGCTCGGCAATCAGGAATGCGAAACAATGACAGGCATGACGCGATCAAGTGAGGGGCTCGATGCGCGCCGGCGCAAGCTGCTGTTCCGTTCCTGGCATCGCGGCATGCGCGAAATGGACCTGATTCTCGGCGCATTCGCCGATACCACCATTCATGCACTGTCCGATTCCGAACTGGACGAATATGACGCGGTGCTGGAACTGCAGGACGCCGACCTGTTGTCCTGGATAACCGGCGAGCAAACCATTCCGCCCGAACACGACACGGCGATGTTCCGAAAGATACTGGCGTCGCGCCAGGCCATGAGTTTCTGAAATGAGCCTGATCAAGAAAATCGGCCTGCCCAAGGGCGGCATCGGCCAGTTCATCGTCGATGGCGTTGCCGACGGTTATGAGGCGTTTGCGCTTGCGCAGGCAGTGGCCGAGACCGCGCCCGACGCGCCGGTGATCTTCGTTGCGCGGGATGGCCAGCGCCTACCGGCGATCGTCGAGGCTCTTGCCTTCGCAACCCCCGAACTGCCGGTGCTGGAATTCCCGGCCTGGGATTGTCTGCCTTACGACCGCGTCTCGCCCGGAGCGGACGCCGCCGCCCGCCGCCTCGACGCCATGGCGGCAATGACCGCGCTGGCGAAGAAGCCGCACCGCGCCGTCATCCTCACCACCGCCAATGCGCTTCTGCAGCGCATTCCGCCGGCTGCCGCAATCGAGGCGCAGACGTTCCACGCCAGGTCCGGCAATCAGATCAATATGAACGAGCTGATTTCGCGGCTCGAAAACTCCGGTTTCGACCGCGTCGCCACCGTGCGCGATGTCGGCGAATTCGCCGTGCGCGGCGGTATTCTCGATCTCTTCGCGCCCGGTTCGACCGAAGCGCTGCGTCTCGATTTCTTCGGCGACACGCTGGAATCGATCCGCGCCTTCGACGTTGCCACCCAGCGCACCACCGGCCAGCGCAAGGCGCTCACGCTTCAGCCGATGAGCGAAGTGGCGCTGACGCCAGAGGCGATCAGCCGCTTCCGCCGCTCCTACATCGAGGCGTTTGGCGCGCCGGCGCGCGATGACGGGCTCTACGCGGCGATCAGCGAAGGCCGCCGCTTCGCCGGCATGGAGCACTGGCTGCCCTTCTTCTACGAGCGGCTGGAGACGATTTTCGACTATCTGCCGACCGCGCCCTTCGTGTTCGACCATCTCGCCCGCGAGGCGCTTGTCGAGCGCCATACGCTGATCGTCGATTACTACGAGTCGCGCAGGCAGCAGGCCGACGGCGCGCTGAAGGATGCCGTGCCCTACAAGCCGGTGCCGCCGGCAAAAATGTATCTTTCGCCCGAAGATGTGACGGCAGCGCTGTCCGACCATGCCGCAATCGAATTCACGCCCTTCGACACTCCCGACACCGGTGGCCGCAAGCTGCTGCATGGCGGCTCGAAGGCCGGTCACAGTTTTGAGCTCGAACGCGCCGACCCCAACGCCAACGTCTTCGAGGCGGCGGTGAAATACATCGGCGACGTTCGCGCCGCCAAGCGCCGCGTCGTCATCGCCGGCTGGACCGAGGGTTCGCTGGACCGTCTCGGCCAGATACTTACCGAGCACCACCTTGGCAATCTGAAGCCCGTTGCCACCCTTGCCGATGTCGAGACGTTGACGGTGGGGCAGGCGGGTCTTGCCGTGCTGCCGCTCGAATCCGGTTTCGAGACGGACGGCTTCGTCGTTGTCGCCGAACAGGATATTCTTGGCGATCGCCTGGTGCGACGCTCGAAGAAGCGCAAGCGCGCCTCCGATTTCATCGCTGAGGCAGCCTCGCTCTCGGCGGGCGACATCGTCGTCCATGCCGATCACGGCATTGGCCGCTTCGTCGGCCTCCGCACCATCGAGGCGGTCGGTGCGCCGCATGACTGCCTTGAAATCCACTATGCCGGCGACGACCGCCTGTTTCTGCCGGTCGAAAACATCGAGCTCCTGTCGCGCTTCGGCTCGGATTCGGCGGAAGCGCCGCTCGACAAGCTCGGCGGCGGCGCATGGCAATCGCGCAAGGCACGGCTCAAGCGACGCCTGCTCGAAATGGCCGGGCAGCTCATCCAGATTGCCGCCGAGCGCCAGATGCGCTCAGCCCCGGCGCTCAACCCGCCGGACGGGCTCTATGGCGAGTTCGCGGCCCGCTTCCCCTATGAGGAAACCGACGACCAGCAGCGCGCCATCGACTCGGTCATGGACGACCTCGGCGCCGGCAGGCCGATGGACCGGCTGATCTGCGGCGATGTCGGCTTCGGCAAGACCGAAGTGGCGCTGCGCGCCGCTTTCATCGCCGCCATGGAAGGGTTTCAGGTCGCCGTCGTCGTGCCAACGACGCTGTTGTCGCGCCAGCATTTCAAGACTTTCACGCAGCGATTCGCCGGCCTGCCGCTGGTCGTGCGGCAGGCGTCGCGTTTGGTTGGATCGAAGGAACTCGCCGAGACCAAGAAGGGTATCGCCGAAGGTACTGTCGATATCGTCGTCGGCACCCACGCGCTGCTCGGCGCATCGATCTCGTTCAAGAATCTCGGCCTGCTGATCATCGACGAGGAGCAGCACTTTGGCGTCAAGCACAAGGAGCGGCTGAAGGAGCTGAAGAGCGACGTGCATGTGCTGACGCTTTCGGCCACGCCGATCCCGCGCACGCTGCAACTGGCGCTGACGGGTGTGCGCGAACTGTCGCTGATCGCCACGCCGCCTGTCGACCGCATGGCGGTGCGCACCTTCATTTCGCCCTTCGACCCGCTGGTCATCCGCGAGACGCTGCTGCGCGAGCGCTATCGCGGCGGGCAGAGCTTTTACGTCGTGCCGCGCATCTCTGATCTCACTGAAATCAAGCAGTTCCTGCAGGAATCTGTGCCGGAACTTAAAGTCGCGACCGCCCACGGCCAGATGCCGCCCGGCGAGCTCGACGACATCATGAACGCCTTCTATGACGGCCAGTACGATGTTCTGCTTTCAACGACCATCGTCGAATCCGGCCTCGATATCCCGACCGCCAACACGCTGATCGTGCACCGCGCCGACATGTTCGGCCTGGCGCAGCTCTATCAGCTGCGCGGCCGCGTCGGGCGTTCGAAAGTGCGCGCCTATGCGCTGTTCACGCTGCCGGCCAACCGCAAGCTCACCGACACTGCCGACCGCCGCCTGAAGGTGCTGCAATCGCTCGACACGCTCGGCGCTGGCTTCCAGCTTGCCAGCCACGATCTCGATATCCGCGGCGCCGGCAATCTCCTGGGTGAGGAACAGTCCGGCCACATCAAGGAGGTCGGCTTCGAGCTTTACCAGCAGATGCTGGAAGAGGCGGTTGCCGAAATACGCGGCACCGGCGAGGTCATCGACGGCGGCTGGTCGCCGCAGATCGCGGTCGGCACGGCAGTGATGATCCCGGAATCCTATGTGCCGGACCTGCAACTGCGGCTGGCGCTCTACCGTCGCCTGGCCGATCTCGATTCGCCGGAAGAAATCGACGGTTTCGCCGCCGAACTGATCGACCGCTTCGGCCCGCTGCCGGAAGAGGTCCAGCACCTCTTGAAGATCGTCTTCATCAAGGCGCTGTGCCGCAAGGCCAATGTCGAAAAGCTCGATGCCGGACCGAAGGGCGTGGTCATCCACTTCCGCAAGCGCGAGTTTTCCAATCCGGCGGGTCTGGTCAAGTTCATCTCGGAGCAGGGGTCCCTGGCCAAGATCAGGCCGGACCAGAGCGTCGTCTTCATCCGCGATTGGCCCAACGCCGAAAAGCGCCTCGCCGGCGCAGCGGTAGTGATGACGCAGTTGGCAAGGCTGGTGGAGAAGGCGGCTTAGAAGTTTCACACGGCGGCAGCGATGGCAAGCCGATCGTCAGTGACCGCATGGCCTACTCCTGCGTCAGTGCTCCAAACATCTGAAGCCCGGCGGTTGGGGTGGCGAGCGCTCCCCGGCCGATCTTCGCGAATGCGGCATCGAGACCCAGGATCTTCGCCAATCTCGTACGGGTTTGCGGGGTAAGATTACGCCGTATGTGGCCAGCATCCATGTAGAGGAACTCACCATTTAGGCGTGTGAGACACTGGTCGGACTGGCAAACGCTGACATTCGTCTGGATGAGTTGAGCCTTGGTGGTGGCTACGGCCTTCTCCAGGGCTGTGTTCACCGGGTCCATCAACCGCCTTGTTTCAGCCGTCGATATCTGAAGGGCCGAGGGGTCGCACTTCCTGCGCAGAAGGCCAGAAATACGAGCGATGTTGCATGGCTGCGGCGCGTTTTGAAAACGCGGGAACTGAGCCATCACGAGAACATCGCGCTTCGTCGGGTCAATGGTGGAGATAGCCTTTGCCAGGCCGATTTCCACCAGCTTCAAACCGTTCGTCAACGAGAGCTTGTCACCTTCTCTCTGGTAGAGGGTCGACAGGCCATCGTACCAAGCTGAGGCAAGAACGACGACTTTTGCATCCCCGGACTTGCCTATCCAGTTCATCGCCGCCGCACGGCTCTTTGCACAATTGGCCGAGTAGCTGGGTTGCTGCGGCCTCCACCGTTTGACATTCAATTGGTCGATGTAAGGCGGGCATTTATACCAGACGACCAGAGATATTCCGGCCTTGCGTGCGGTGATATCCATCAGCGGAGCGAAGTGCAGCGCATGGCTGTCACCCCACAGGATGCCGCGCTTTTCCGCTGCCTTCCACGGGGCGCCCACCACGCACAAGGTTCCGCCGCCGAGCTGGTCGATCTTTCGGTACTCCGGGCATCGCCAGCGGAACATTTCAGCGTTGCTTTGATACGGAGCAATCTCAGCATTGACCCGGTGAATGAAGCCGAGCTGATGCAGCGAAAAGAGAGTGACTAAGGTGACGAACAGTACGCCACAAATCCCGAGTGCTATCACCACATCAGATGACGGCTTTCGAGACGCACGCGCCTTAGCGCGTGAGTTCGCTGCAATTTCGATCATGCGGTTCCCCCGAACCAACTCGACAAACTGCCGAGCACCCACTCACGTACTGCAACATTTCGTTACAAAAAGAAAGCCGGCTTACATGAGCTGATTATGAATGGCCTCTGCAGCGTCTTCGAGCGACGCGCTACAGGAGTTCGACCGGCGTCTTGCGGCCAACGTAACGGCGGGAATTGCTTCCTTGCATGAGCAAGGAACGTTCCTTGACAATAGCCAGGCGAAAAATGCGGGCGTGGCGATGAATAGATGAACCCTCGGAAAGCTGTTAGCTAGCCGTCTCCAACTCGCCGCGCGCTTTCGCGGCGGCGATCTGGCGGATGGCGTCGGCGAGGGTGTCGCTCTCCTGCGCGCCCATGACGGCGTATTTGCCTTCGAGCAGGAAGCAGGGAACGCCGGTGATGCCCATGCGGGACGCGATGGCGGCTTCGTTGGCGACGGCATCGCGGTCGGTGTCGGTGGCAAGCATCGCCTCGACCACCGGCGCGTCCATGCCGGCCTCGCGTGCGGCTTCGGTCAGAACAGCGTGGTCGCCGATGTTCTGGCCTTCTTCGAAATAGAGCTGGAACAGCCGCCGCGCGAGCTTGTTCTGCACTTCCGGGCCGGCAGCCGAGGCCCAGCGCATGACGCGGTGAGCGTCGATGGTGTTGGGCGAAACTTTGATGGCATCAAAATCGAAGTCGATGCCTTCGGCAGCCCCCAGAGGCTCGATATTGGCGTGGATCTGGCGCAAGCGCTCCTCGCTGCCGAACTTCGCCAGCATGTATTGCTTGCGGTTCTTGCCTTCGAGCGGAATGGTCGGGTCGAGCTGGAATGGCCGCCAGCGTATCTGCACGTCGACTTCCGGCACGGCGGCAACGGCCTTGTCGAGCCGCTTCTGGCCGATGAAACACCAGGGGCAGACGGCGTCGGAGACGACATCGATGGTGATGGACTGCTTTTCGTCGCTCATCGGGAAATCCTCTCTGCCGTCAATTCGGCTTCCGCCACCAGGTCGGGAACTGGTTCCCGAATATAGGCGTCTTTGCCGGATGTTCCAGATTGGCCCAATAGGCTAGGAATTCTTTCTTGTTGTGCTGCATCGGCACCATATAGGCCCCGGAAATCAGCAGGCGGTCCAGCGCGCGCACGGCTGCGACGTAGCTGTCCTTGTCGCGGGCATGCAGCATGGCCTCGATCATCGCGTCGACGGCAGGGTCGGCGACGCCCGCCAGATTGAAAGAGCCGGGGACGTTCGCCGATTCGGAGCCCCAGCGGAAAGTGAGTTCGATGCCGGGCGACAACGTGCCGAGGAAACCGGTGGAGCCGAACAGCACGTCGAAATCGAAACGCTGCTTGCGCATCTGGATCTGGTCGGATTCGAGCGCGCGGATGTTGACGTCGATGCCGAGCTTTTCCAGCGAGCGCTGATAAAGTGCTGCCAGCCGTTCCTCGGTCTGCGATGTGGTCAGTATCTCGAAGCTGAACGGCTCGCCGTCCGCGCCGACGAGCTTGCCGCCTTCGACGCGGTAGCCCGCACTTTCCAGGAGATCAAGCGCTGCCTTCAACACCTTGCGGTCGCGGCCGGAGCCGTCCGTCACAGGCGGCCGGTAGGTGCCGTCCATGACGTCGGCGGGCACCTTGCCAGGGAAGGGGGCAAGAAGCGCGCGTTCGGCCTCGCTGGCCGGGCGTCCGAGCGCGGAAAGCTCGGAATCCTGCCAGAAGCTCGCCGTGCGCTTGTACTGGCCGTCGAACAGGTTCTTGTTGGCCCATTCGAAATCATAGAGCATGCCGAGCGCGCGGCGCACGCGAACGTCGGAGAATTTCGGCAGCCGCGTGTTGAACAGGAAGCCGTTGACCACCGGTGGCAATCCACTCTCGAAATCTTCCGAGACGACCTTGCCTTCCGTCATTGCCGGGAAATTGAAATTGCGCTCGCGCTTGACCGGGTCGGCCTCGGCGAAGGTCGAGCAGATGCCTTTCTTGAAAGTCTCGAACATGGCGTTGGCATTCAGGAAATATTCGAGCGTGACGCGGTCGAAATTGTCGATGCCGCGCTTCACCGGCAGGTCTTTCGCCCAGTAGTCGGGGTTGCGCTCAAAAACGATGCGCTGGCCCGGCGCCACCTGCCCGACGCGATAGGGGCCGCTGCCGATCACCGGCTTCAGCGTCGTCTGGTCGAAAGTCTCCTTGTTGAAGAAGTGCTTCGGCACGATCGGCGTCATCGCGATAATCAGCGGAAATTCGCGGTCGGCGAGTTCGTTGAAAATGAAGCGGACGGTGAGATCGCCTGTCTTTTCGAGCTTGGCGATCTTCTTCATGCGGTCACTGTATGGGGGACGGCCCTTTTCCGTGTAAACCTCATAGGTGAAGATTACATCGTCTGCCGTCACGGGTTCGCCGTCGGACCATTTTGCCTTCGGGTTGAGGTGGAATTCGACCGATTTTCGGTCTTCCGGCATGTCGATCGACTCGGCCAGCAGGCCGTAAAGCGAAAAAGGCTCGTCCATGCTGCGCTGCATCAGCGATTCGAAGACCAGATTGCCGTAGATCGTGTCGATCATGCCGCGCGCGGTGGTGCGCAGGCTCTTGATGATGAAGGGGTTGAGGTTGTCGAAGCTGCCGACCACGCAATAGGTGACACTGCCGCCCTTGGGCGCGTCCGGATTGACGTAGGGGAAATTCGAAAAATCTTCAGGCAGGGCAGGCTCTCCCTGCATCGCAACAGCGTGCTTTGGCTCGGCCAGTGCCGCAGCCCCAAGCGCCGGCAACAGGGCCATGGCGGCACAGAGCGATAGAAATATGCGGCGCATTGGTAGATAGCCCTCACTCGAACATTACTGGATGATTCGAATAAGAATCTATCACGGCGGCACTATTGTGAGGTTAGAGGTGAATTGCCACGGTTATTCGCTGCAAACGGGCTGGATTCGCAACGCGAGGCGGTGTAACACGCCCGCAAAAGCCATGCTGTTGCCTCATTTAGCCAACAGGTAGCGGTTACGAACGGCGCCATGAGCCGGTTCCGGGAACAATTGAGAGGAAATTGATAGATGACGAGCTTGAAAACCGACACTGCCCGTCTTTCGGTCATGGCCGCAGGCGTGGTCGGCATGCTCGCCGCTGGTCTCGTGCCGGCCGCGGCACAACAGCAGCAGCCGCAGATTCCGCAGGGCTGGTTCAAGGCTTGTTCCAAGCAGGAAGACGTGGACATCTGCAATGTGCAGAACATTTCCACCGCCGCTTCCGGCCAGCTCGTCACCGGCATCAGCCTGATCGAGCTCAAGGGCAAGGTGAACCGCAAGGTCTTCCAGGTCACCGTCCCGACCGGCCGTCTCGTGCCTCCCGGCATCGGCCTGCAGATCGATGGCGGCAAGGCGCAGAAGCTCGACTACGTAATCTGCTTCCCGGACCGCTGCGTTGCCGAAGCCCAGCTTTCGGACCAGCTCATCGCGTCCTTCAAGAAGGGCTCGGAGCTGACGCTGACTTCCGTCAACTTCCAGAACCAGCCGAACCCGATCAAGGTTTCGCTGTCCGGCTTCACCGGCGCCTATGACGGCCCGGCGATGCAGCAGTCCGATCTCGAGGACCGCCAGAAGAAGCTCCAGGAATTCGTCTCCAAGAACAACGAGGACTTCGCCAAGAAGCTCAAGGAAGAGCAGGACAAGGCGAAGACGGCCAATTGATCGTCGTCACTCTCTGATCAGAAAAAAGCGGGGTTTTGCCCCGCTTTTTTTGTTTTTGTCCGATTAAAAGCCGATTGGCATCAATGGCGCGCGTGATGTTTTGGCGAATAACGGCCGTCCGCGGTCTTGTCGAAGAGTTCGCGCAGTTGCGGGTGCCGTACCGGTTCGCCGGAATCGTCTTCGAGCAGGTTCTGCTCCGAGACATAGGCGATGTATTCCGTCTCATTATTTTCCGCGAGCAGATGGTAGAATGGCTGGTCCTTGCGTGGACGCACATCCGCCGGGATGGCCTCATACCATTCCTCGGTGTTGTTGAACTGCGGATCGACGTCGAAAATGACGCCCCTGAACGGGAACAGACGGTGACGCACCACCTGGCCGATCGCAAATTTTGCTGTCTTCATTTCAATCACGCTTTCAACTCTCACACATTATTTGGCGCAGGCTGAGGCGCAATTCAATCCCAAACGGGTTGACGCATTGAGGAACAACGGGTTAGCGCGGGCCTGAGTTTCGGATAAGCAATCATCATGTCGGATGTCATCGGTCTGGTTCTGCCCTTTTTCGGGCTGATCTTCATGGGTTTTCTGGTGGCGCGGATAACGCGCCAGCCCATTGAGGCGCTCGGCTGGATGAACACTTTCATCATCTATGTCGCGCTGCCAGCGCTGTTCTTTCAGCTTCTGGCAAAGACGCCTGTCGAAAAGCTGACCGAATGGAGCTACATCTTCGGCTCGGTCTTTTCGACCTACCTTGTTTTCTCCCTGATGTTCGTCGGATCGCTGATCCTTTCGCGCGGAAAGATCGCGGAAGCGACGATCAAGGGGCTGGCCGCCTGCTACGGGAATATCGGCTATATGGGACCGGGCATCGCGCTGCTGGCCTTCGGCGAGGAAGCAGCAGTGCCTGTCGCGCTGATCTTCTGCTTTGAAAACACCATCCACTTCGCCGTCGCGCCGATGATGATGGCGCTGGCCGGCAGCGAGAAGGTTCCGCCGCTGCAACTGGCGTTCGGGGTAGTCAAGAAAATCCTGCTGCATCCATTCATCATCTCGACCATCATCGGCGTGGCCGCCGCTTACGCCGAGTTTCGCCCGCCGATGCCGATCGAGCGCTTTCTTGACTATTTGTCACGCGCCGCGGCACCTTGCGCGCTGTTTGCGATGGGCGTGACGCTGGCGTTGAGGCCGTTGAAGCGGGTTCCGACCGAAATCGCACCGATCACCGCGCTCAAGCTGATCCTGCATCCGTTGATCTGCTACGTCGTTCTGAGCTGGGTCGGGAATTTTTCCGAGGTATGGCTGTTCTCGGCGGTCCTGCTTGCGGCGCTGCCGACAGCCACCAACGTCTTCGTCATCGCACAGCAGTACAACACCTGGGTAGAGCGCGCTTCGGCCAGCGTGCTGATCACGACCTGCCTGTCCGTGGGGACGGTGACGGCGCTGCTCTACATGATCAAGACAGGGATGCTACCGCCGGATCTGTTCCCGTAGCGAAGACGCGAGAGAAGAAAGACCGCTTCCGGGGCGCAGCCCCTCGCGCATGAACAGCGTGCGGAGGGGCGCGAAGCTGCCAAGGATGCCAAGGCCGGCACTGCGCAGCAATTGCGCCGGAATGATATTCGACAGCAGCGACTGGTTGAGCAGGCTGACAGCGCCTGAGCGGGCCAGGATATCTGGCCGACGTTTTACGTCGTAGGACGAGAGCGCATCGGCTGAGCCGGGGTCTTCGCGGTGAATCGATGCAATCTCAATGAGTTGCTGGATATCCCTGATGCCGAGATTGAGGCCCTGTGCGCCGATCGGCGGGAAGACATGCGCAGCCTCTCCGACCAACGCCACGCGATTTTGCGCGAACCGCTTCGGCAGCGTCGCCGAGAGCGGATAGATCTGGCGGCCCGGCTCGACCGAAACCCGGCCAAGCATCGACTGCATGCGCTCTTCGACTCGGACGGACAGCGCTTCGTCATCGAGTGCCGCAAGTTGTTCAGCCCTTTCGGGCTCCACGACCCAGACCAGGCTCGAGCGGTCGTCGGGCAGGGGAACCTGCGTGAAGGGGCCAGTCTCGGTGTGGAATTCGGTCGAAGTGTTGGCGTGGCCGCGCGTATGGCCGAAATTGATCACCAGGGCGGCCTGCGGATAGGCTTGTGTTGAGGTGGAAATGCCTGCGGCTTCGCGGGCAGGCGACGTGCGGCCATCGGCGGCGACAGCCAGTTTTGCCGATATTTCCGTCCCGTCGGACAGGATGGCCAGCACAGTATCAGCGCCAATCTGCCAGCGCTCGACCAGCGCGTGGTGCCAGGCAATGCCGGCATGGTTCGTAACGGCGTGTTCAAGCGCCTCGTTGAGGTCGCGATTGGGTATGTTCAGCCCGAAAAGCGGTTCGCCGATCTCGCTGGCGTGAAAGGTGACGATCGGACTTCTGATCAAACGGCGCGTCGCGTCGATAATGCGCATGATGCGCAGGGGTGCTGCCTTCGGCTCGATTGCAGCCGTGATGCCAAGCGTGTCGAGGAATTTCAGTGCCGGCGTCATCAAGGCTGTGGTGCGGCGGTCCTTGCCGCTGACGGCGGGGCCGACGAGGCTTACGGCAAAGCCTGCATGGGCAAAGGCAAGTGCCGCGATCAATCCAGCGGGTCCGGTGCCCGCAACGACGACATTGACGTGATCTGTTCGGTTCAAGGCTGCGATCCGGCTAAATTGTGCGCTGCCGGCAACGTGCCGGACGTTTTCATATAGAGCAGCGCATCAGGCTTGATCAACGTGGCGATTCAGCCCATCGCTTTGCCATGAGCACCAATCAGGACGGGTTCGACCATCTCGACCGGGCAGGGCGCGCGGCTGCAACTGTCGCGAAAAGTCCGCGCTGGGCGGTTTACGGCGTGATTGCCGCCGGCGTTGTTCTGTCCTGGCTGGTGATTGCGGCCATGGCCGTTCGTAGCGCCGAGAGCCGCGATCCGGGCAGTGCAGCGCCGGGCGATCGTTTCCTGCGGATGCTGCCCGACATTTCTCTGCCGGACATTGTCGAACGGTTTTTCGCGCTTTGCATGACACCCGCGCCACTGGATGGAGCGGGATTGACCGCCTATGCGGCACTTACGCTGATGTGGTTCCTGATGGCGCTGGCGATGATGCTGCCTTCTGCAGCACCCATGATCCGCACTTATTGCGAGATTGCCGACACCGCGCGGCAGAAGCGGGAGCCGGTTGTTCATCCCCTGGTTCTGGTCGCCGGTTATCTCATCGTCTGGCTTGCCGCATCGGCTCTGTTCGCTGGCCTGACGCTTGCCGTTCATGCGCTGGCAGCCAGCACTCAGCCGCTAAATCCCATTCGTGGCATCGCCGGTGCTTTGGCGCTGGGCATTGCCGGGCTCTATCAATTCAGCAGCCTGAAAGAGGCCTGCCTGAAGAAATGCCGCAACCCTTTCTCGATTCTTTTCGCCCGCTGGAGCGTGAAGCCAGTGCAGATATTCAGGCTCGGCATGGAGCAGGGTGTCTGGTGCCTGGGCTGCTGCTGGGCGCTGATGCTGGTTATGTTTGCGGTTGGCACGATGAATTTGTTCTGGATGGCCTTGATCGCGGTGTTTACCGTGGTTGAAAAACAAGGGACAAAGCGTTTTCCAACGCGCCTCGCGGGTGCGATACTGCTTGTCTGGGCTGTGGCGCTTCTTGTAAGTTCCGCCTGACCGGGAAGGGGACGTTCCATGGCCGACCAAAGCTGGGCAATGAAAGGAGAGCTTGTACTCTCCTGCAATTGCACGGTTTTTTGCCCTTGCGTACTGTCGCTGGGCGGTCATCCGCCGACGGAAGGCTATTGCCAGACATGGGCAGGCTTTCGCGTCGATGCCGGTCATTATGGCGACGTCGATCTCTCAGGCCTCAACCTCGGGTTGATTATGGAGATTCCCGGCTATATGAGCCGTGGCAACTGGACGGCCGGGCTGTTCGTCGACCAGCGTGCGTCGATCTACGCCACGAAAGCTTTCACCAAGATTTTCACCGGCAAGGCCGGCGGCACGACTTCGCTGCTGTCGATCCTCGTCGGAAAGTTTCTCGGCGTCGAGCAGGTGCCGATTGCCTACGAGACGCAGGACAAGACGCGAATCTTCCAGATTCCCAGGATCATCGACGGCGCCGTGACGCCTATCCCCGGCAAGAACCGGGATGGCGACACGGTGATAACCAATTCAGAATACTGGATCGCGCCGGAAATTATCGTGGCGAAGTCCGACAAGAGTAAGATGCGGGCCTTTGGCCGCAACTGGAATTTCGCCGGCCGTTCGGCCGAAATCTGCAAATTGGACTGGCGCGGCCCGTGAAACGAAAAAAAGTCACCTGGCCGCAAGCGAAGGCCTTTTCCGTCCACCTACTCACTGCATCCGGCTCGTTCCTGGCCTTTCTGTCGCTGGTCGCGGCAAGCGAGGGGCGTTGGACGGCCATGTTCTGGTGGCTGGGGCTGGCGCTTTTCGTCGACGGCATCGACGGGCCGATCGCGCGCAAGCTCGAGGTCAAGGAAGTGCTGCCGACATGGTCTGGCGAACTTCTCGACAACATCATCGACTACGTCACCTATGTGCTGATACCCGCCTTCGCGCTCTACCAGCGCGGCTTCATGGGCGACAATCTGTCGTTCATCTCAGCGGCGCTGATCGTCGTTTCCAGCGCCATCTACTATGCCGATACGGGCATGAAGACGAAGGAGAACTTCTTCAAGGGGTTCCCGGTCGTCTGGAACATGCTCGTCTTCACGCTGTTCGTCATCGAGCCGGGCGAATGGGTGTCGTTCGCCGTGGTGGTGATCGCTGCGATCATGACATTCGTGCCGATGAACTTCCTGCACCCAGTGCGCGTTCAACGCATGCGTGACCTCAACCTTGCCGTCTTTCTCGGCTGGTGTGCTTTCGGCGCGATCGCACTGGCGCAGACCATGCACGCCAGCGAGTGGGTGAAGATCGGCATTGCTGTCACGGGCGCCTATCTGTTCTTCATCGGCGGCGTCATGCAATTCTTTCCCAATCTCGGTGCCAAGAAAGCCTGATCATGTCCAAAGCCATTCGAGTCCATGCCCATGGCGGGCCGGAAGTCCTGACTTATGACGATGCTCCCGCCGGCAAACCGGGCGCGGGGCAGGTGCTGATCCGGCATACCGCTATCGGCCTTAATTTCCTCGACACCTATTACCGCAGCGGACTCTACCCGGCGCCGGCCGGACTGCCTTTGATCCCCGGCGGCGAGGCGGCCGGCGTGGTGCTGGAAACGGGCGATGGGGTCGAAGGCCTGAAGAAAGGCGACCGCATCGCCTACTCGACCCCCTTCGGCGCTTATTGCGAAGAGCGCGTTATCCCGGCGGAAAAGCTCGTCAAAATCCCTGACGGGGTGAGTGACGAGCAGGCGGCGGCGATGATGCTGAAGGGCATGACGGCTGAATATCTGCTGCGCCGCACCTTCCCGGTGAAAGCCGGCGACACGGTACTTTATCACGCTGCCGCCGGCGGCGTCGGCCTCATTTTCGGCCAATGGGCAAAGCATCTCGGCGCCACCGTCATCGGCACGGCGGGCTCTGCCGACAAGATCGCTCTGGCCAAGGCAAATGGCTTCGACCACGTTATCAACTACCGCGACGACGACTTTGTCGCGAAGGTTAGGGAAATCACCGGCGGCAAGCTCTGCGATGTCGTCTACGATTCGGTCGGCAAGGACACGTTTCCCGGCTCGCTCGACTGCCTGCGTCCGCGCGGCATGTTCGTCAGCTTCGGCCAATCGTCGGGACCAATCCCGCCTTTCAACATGGCGCTGCTTTCGCAAAAGGGCTCGCTCTACGCTACGCGGCCAACGCTGTTCACCTACATTGCCAAGCGCGAGGATCTTGAAGCGTCGGCAGCAGCCTTGTTCGAGGTGGTTTCGAGCGATGTGGTCGACATCAAGATAAACCAGCGCTACGCGCTGAAGGATGCCGCCAAGGCGCATGCCGATCTGGAAGGTCGGCGCACGACGGGAACGAGCATCCTTATCCCCTGATATCCCCCTGAAATTCTTGAAGCTCTTTCAAGTTCAGCGCCGCTTTGCGTTGTGCGTCGCACGCGCCTACGATACTCGTGGGAACATAAAAGAATAATCATCAATGGGGGCGTTGTGATAGCAACCCTTGAGACGCATGGCGCGAACCTGCTCGAGGTGCGCGGCCTGACCAAAATCTTTGGCACGCTGAAAGCGTGCGACGGCATCGACCTCACCGTCGGAAAAGGCGAGATTCACGCACTGCTGGGCGAGAACGGCGCCGGCAAATCGACGCTCGTGAAGATGCTGTTCGGCTCGCTGGAGCCGAATGCCGGCGAAATCCGCTGGAATGGCGAGCCGGTGCGCATTGCCAACCCGCATGCCGCAAGAAAACTTGGCATCGGCATGGTTTTCCAGCATTTTTCACTGTTCGATGCGCTGACCGCCGCTGAAAATATCGCGCTATCGCTGGACGACGAGACGCCGATCGCCACCATCGCGGCGAAGGCCAAAGCGCTGTCCTACAGCTACGGCCTGCCGCTCGATCCCTATTCGCTCGTCGGCGACCTTTCCGTCGGCGAACGCCAGCGCATCGAGATCATCCGCTGCTTGTTGCAGACGCCGGAACTCATCATTCTGGACGAGCCGACCTCCGTGCTGACGCCGCAGGAGGCGGACAAGCTGTTCGAGACGCTCGAGCGTCTGCGCGCCGAGGGCAAATCGATCCTCTACATTTCGCACCGGCTGGAAGAGGTCAAACGCATGTGCGACCGCGCAACCGTGCTGCGGCATGGCAAGGTGGTCGGCCATTGCGACCCCCGCAAGGAGACCGCGTCCTCGCTTGCGCGCATGATGGTCGGCAGCGAAGTACTGTCGGTCGTCCGCCCGCCGGCTGAGGGCGCGGGCAAGGCGGCAACCCTTCTCGAAATTCGCAATCTGACACGCAAGCCGGCGACGCCTTTCTCTATCCCGCTGCGCAACATCAACCTCTCCGTCAAAGCCGGTGAGGTCATCGGTATCGCCGGTGTGGCCGGCAACGGGCAGGGCGAGTTTTTCGAGGCCGTTTCGGGCGAGGCAACGCAGCCGGACGCGGTCACCGTCCGCATTCGTGACAAGGATGCCGGCCATCTGTCGATTACCGGACGCCGGATGCTGGGCGCCGCCTTCGTGCCTGAGGAGCGGCTTGGGCATGGTGCCGCACCTCGCATGAAGCTTTCCGAGAATCTGCTGCTGTCGCGCTATGCCACCGATCGCAAGGCGTTCCTGGGCAGCTTCGGGCTGGTGCAGGGCTCCGCGATCGTGAAAGCCGCACAGCGCATCATCGAAGCCATGGACGTTCGCAAGAGCGCGCCCGATCCAGAGGCCGCGGCACTGTCCGGTGGCAATCTGCAAAAATTCATCATCGGCCGGGAACTCGACCGCCAGCCGGCGGTGATGGTGGTCAACCAGCCGACCTGGGGTGTCGACGCCGGTGCGGCCGCACGCATTCGCCAGGCGCTGATCGAGCTTGCCCGCAGCGGTTCGGCCGTGCTCGTTATCAGCCAGGACCTCGACGAACTGTTCGAAATCTCCGACTCGATCGCCGTCATGCACAATGGTGAATTGTCGAAGCCGCTGCCGATAGCCGAGGCGACGCTGGAAAAGATCGGCTTGCTGATGGGCGGCTCCGAGCCCGGCCATGTCGAACCCGTGGCGGAGGTGGCGTGATGCGCATCGAACTCGTCAAACGGCCGCAGCAATCCGCGCTCTACAGCGCGCTGTCGCCGTTCTTCGCGCTGGCGCTGACGCTGATTGCCGGCGCGATCATGTTCTCGCTTCTCGGCAAGAATCCGGTGGACGCGCTTTACTACTATTTCATCGATCCGCTGCGTGAAATGTGGTCGCTGCATGAGCTGGCGGTGAAGGCAGCGCCACTGATCCTGATCGCGGTCGGGCTTTCCGTCTGCTTCCTGTCGAACAACTGGAATATCGGCGCCGAGGGCCAGTTCATCATCGGTGCGATGGCCGGCTCGATCCTGCCGGTGATGTACCCTGACTTCCAATCATGGATCGTGCTGCCGCTGATGCTGATCATGGGCATGGTCGGCGGCGCGGCATATGCGGCAATCCCGGCGCTGCTCAAGACGCGCTTCAACACCAATGAAATCCTGACCAGCCTGATGCTCGTCTATGTCGCGCAGCTGTTCCTCGACTGGATGGTGCGCGGCCCTTGGCGCAATCCCGCCGGCATGAATTTTCCCGAAACGCGCAATTTCCACGAATACGCCATCCTGCCGGAGATCTGGCCGGACTCCGGCCGGGCGCATTGGGGTTTTGTCTTCGCGCTCGTTGCCGCGCTCCTTGTCTGGTTTATGCTGTCGAAAACCCTGCGTGGCTTCGAGGTCAAGGTTTTGGGACAAAGCCCACGGGCAGGGCGCTTTGCTGGCTTCTCGGCGTCTAAAATGGTGTTCTTCGCCTTCATCGTGTCTGGAGCGCTGGCCGGTCTCGCGGGCATTTCCGAAGTGTCAGGGGCGATCGGCCAGCTTCGCCCGACCATTTCGCCGGGCTACGGTTTTGCCGCGATCATCGTCGCCTTCCTTGGCCGCCTCAACCCGCTCGGCATCGTTGCGGCTGGGCTGGTGCTGGCACTGTCTTATCTCGGCGGCGAGGCGGCGCAGATTTCGATTGGTGTTTCCGACAAGGTCGTGCGCGCTTTCCAGGGCATGCTGCTGTTCTTCGTGCTCGGCTGCGACACGCTCATCCACTATCGCATCCGCATCGTTCGTTCAGCACTGAGCAAGGCGGAGGTTTCCCATGGGAATGCTTGAAGCCATCCTGATCACCATCGCAACAGCCGCAACGCCGCTGCTGATCGCAGCGGTCGGAGAGCTGGTCGTCGAGCGCTCCGGCGTGCTCAATCTCGGCGTCGAAGGCATGATGGTGATGGGCGCCGTCACCGGTTTCGCCGCCGCCCTTGCGACCGGCTCGCCATGGCTCGGCTTTCTGGCGGCGATCGTCGTCGGCGCATTGTTTTCGCTGCTGTTTGCTTTCCTGACCCTGACGCTGGTCACCAACCAGGTCGCAACGGGTCTCGCGCTGACGCTGCTGGGGCTTGGGCTTTCGGGCATGCTCGGCGAGGGTTTCGTCGGCTTTCCCGGCGTAAAGCTCGTCAATGTCTACATTCCGGTGCTGACCGATATTCCGCTCGTCGGAAAGCTGTTCTTCGGTCAGGATCCGATATTCTACCTGTCGATCCTGCTCACCGCCGGCGTTGCCTATTTTCTCTTCCGCACCCGCGCCGGCCTGACCTTGCGCTCGGTTGGAGACAACCATGCGTCCGCCCATGCGCTCGGCATCAACGTCGTCCTGATCCGCTATCTCGCGGTGATGTTCGGCGGTGCCTGCGCGGGTCTTGCCGGCGGCTATCTCTCGATCGTCTATACACCGCAATGGGTGGAGAACATGACGGCGGGGCGGGGCTGGATCGCGCTGGCGCTGGTGGTCTTCGCCTCCTGGCGGCCATGGCGGGTGCTGGCGGGCGCCTATCTGTTCGGTGCGGTGACGATCGGCCAGCTCCACGCGCAAGCCTTGGGGATAGGTGTCCCTTCGCAGCTACTTTCTTCGCTTCCCTATCTGGCAACCATCGTCGTTCTTGTTCTAATCTCAAGGAACCGGCGACTGACGATGGTAAACACACCGGCTTCTTTGGGGCGGCCGTTTGTGCCTGATCGCTAACTATAAAAAACGGGTATTGCCCCAGGCAACCTTAAGAGGATGAACTCAATGAGAAAAACCATTCTGTCGATCGCCGCGGCAGCCGCAGTGCTGTCGTTTGGCACCATGGCAGCGGAAGCCAAGACCAAGGCCTGCTTCATCTATGTCGGGCCGATCGGTGACTTCGGCTGGTCCTATCAGCATCACCAAGGCGTCCTGCAGGCGGAGAAGGAACTGGGCGACCAGCTCGAAACCGCCTATCTCGAAAGCGTGCCGGAAGGCGCGGATGCAGAGCGGGCCATCGAACGTTTCGCGCGCTCGGGCTGCAACATCATCTTCACGACCTCGTTCGGCTACATGGATGCAACCAACAAGGTCGCGGGCAAATTCCCTGACGTGAAGTTCGAGCACGCCACCGGCTACAAGCGTGAGCACCCGAACGTCTCGACCTACAATTCGAAGTTCCATGAAGGCCGCTACGTGCAGGGCGTGATCGCCGCCAAGATGTCCAAGGCTGGCGTCGCCGGCTACATCGCTTCGTTCCCGATCCCGGAAGTGGTGCTCGGCATCAACGCCTTCATGCTCGGCGCGCAGTCGGTCAATCCCGATTTCAAGGTCAAGGTCGTGTGGGCCAACACCTGGTTCGATCCCGGCAAGGAAGCCGACGCTGCCAAGGCGCTGATCGACCAGGGCGCGGACATCATCACGCAGCATACCGATTCGACCGCGCCGATGCAGGTTGCCGCCGAACGCGGCATCAAGGCCTTCGGCCAGGCGTCCGACATGATCGCCTTCGGCAAGGACACGCAGCTGACCTCGATCGTCGACGACTGGGGTCCGTACTACATTCATCAGATCAAGTCGGTCATCGACGGCACCTGGAAGCAGCAGGACGTGTGGGACGGCATGAAGGAAGGCAACGTCGTCATGGCGCCCTACACCAACATGCCCGACGACGTGAAGAAGCTGGCCGAGGAGACCGAAGCCAAGATCAAGTCCGGCGAGTTCAACCCCTATACCGGCCCGATCACCAAGCAGGACGGCACCGAGTGGCTGAAGGCTGGCGAAGTTGCCGACAACGGCACGCTTCTCGGCCTCAACTTCTACGTCAAGGGCGTTGACGACAAGCTGCCGCAATAACGGCGCAGGCCGATATCGGATAAGGGAAGGGCGCCTCACGGCGCCCTTTTTCGTTACAAGAGTTGAGAAGCTGACGACGTCTCAGACGGCCGAGCCGTAGAGATCATAGGCGTCGGCGCTGTCGACCTTGACCGTGACGATATCGCCGGCGCGCAGTGGACGGCGTGACTGGATATGGACCGAGCCGTCGATCTCGGGCGCATCGTATTTGGTCCGGCCCTTGGCCGACGTGCCGTTGGCTTCGTCGATGATGACGGGCAGGCGCTTGCCGATCTTCTTTTGCAGTTGCGTTGCCGAAATCTTCTGCTGGCGCTGCATGAAGCGGTGCCAGCGCGCGTCCTTGACCTCTTCCGGCACCTGTTCCAGGCCAAGGTCGTTAGAGCGTGCGCCTTTGACCGGCTCATATTTGAAGCAGCCGGCGCGGTCGATCTTGGCTTCGTCGAGCCAGTCGAGCAGCATCTCGAAATCCTCGTCCGTCTCGCCGGGAAAGCCGACTATGAAGGTCGAGCGCACGGCAAGATCGGGGCAGACCTCGCGCCAGCCGCGGATGCGATCGAGCGTCTTTTCGCCATGGGCCGGCCGGCGCATGTTCTTCAACACCTGCGGCGAGGCGTGCTGGAAAGGGATGTCGAGATAGGGAAGGATTTTTCCCTCGGCCATCAGCGGAATGACATCGGCGACATGCGGGTAGGGGTAGACATAATGCATGCGCACCCAGATGCCGAGATCGCCAAGCTCCTTCGACAGATCGAGAAACTTTGCCCGGACTTCGCGATCCTGGAAGGTGCTGGTCTGGTATTTGATGTCGATGCCATAGGCGCTCGTATCCTGCGAGATGACGAGGATTTCCTTGACGCCGGCCTTGGCCAGCTTTTCTGCTTCGCGCAGCACGTCGGCGGCCGGCCGCGACACGAGATCGCCGCGCAGGTCGGGGATGATGCAGAAGGTGCAGCGGTTGTTGCAGCCTTCGGAAATCTTCAGATAGGCGTAGTGGCGCGGCGTCAGCTTCACGCCTTGCGGCGGCAGCAGGTCGACATAGGGATCATGTGCGGGCGGTGCCGCCTCATGAACAGCCGCCATGACGCTCTCATAGGCTTGCGGCCCGGTGATGGCGAGCACGTTCGGGTGCTTTTCGCGGATCAGTTCGGGCGTCGCGCCCATGCAGCCGGTGACGATGACCTTGCCGTTTTCCTTCAGCGCGGTGCCGATGGCGTCGAGCGACTCGGTGCGCGCGGAATCAAGAAAGCCGCAGGTGTTGACGACGACCAGATCGGCGCCGTCATGCTTGCGCGAAATCTCATAGCCCTCGGCGCGCAGCCGCGTGAGGATGCGCTCGGAGTCCACAAGGGCTTTGGGGCATCCAAGGCTGACAAAACTGACGCGGGGCGCTGACATAGGTAAATTTCCGAATTCTGCAGCAGAACCATCATGGGGCAGGCCCGGCATATGGCAATCATGCTGAAACGACAAAAGAGCCTGCACCGACCGCCTCCGGCAGCATCAGGCTCACAAGTTGCGGCGCAATATCACAGTTTTTGCAGAATGGATATCGGCGTCATGCGACGCCGATATTTTCAGTGCCGACCGTTGCTTGCCGCTACAGTGGATTCGGCAGGAGAGGCGATACCTCCAAGTAGCCGCGATAGATCATGTCCACCGCCACATAGAAAATGATCGCAAGGCCGATATAGGCGATCCATGGGTAGCGATGAAGCACCCTGGCGATGAAGCTGGCGGCGAGGCCCATCAGCGCGATCGAAAGCACCAGGCCGATGATGAGGACGGTGAAATGATCGCGCGCAGCACCTGCAACGGCCAGAACGTTGTCCAGCGACATGGAAACGTCGGCTATTACGATCTGGATCGCTGCCTGCATCAAGGTCTTGCGCGGCGCGCCCTTGGCAACCGAGCCATCCGCGTTGAGATCGGAATTGGATAGCGCTTCGTTGGCCGCGTCGCTTTCGGCATGCGATGTGCGCAGCTCGCGCCACATTTTCCAGCACACCCACAGCAGGAGGATGCCGCCGGCAAGCAGCAGTCCGACGATGGCCAGGAGTTTCACCGTGATGGCCGCAAATCCGATACGAAGCACGGTTGCGGCGATGACACCGATCAGGATAGCGCGCTTGCGCTGTTCAGCCGGCAAACCCGCCGCCGCAAGGCCGATGACGATCGCATTGTCACCGGCAAGCACGAGATCGATGGCAATGACCTGCAACAGCGCGGTAAAGCCCGCAGCCGTGAAAACTTCCATCTGTCGGCGCCTTTCGCTTTTCAGCTTTAGTGACGCACGGGCCTAGCGTGCGAAGTCCGCATGCGTCAAGTGGTCACTGGCCGGGGCGATCGGAAATCGGGCGTATTGGCGGAGGGAGTGGGATTCGAACCCACGGTGAGCTTGCACCCACGCCGGTTTTCAAGACCGGTGCCTTAAACCGCTCGGCCATCCCTCCAAGGATTGATTTCATTAGCTTTTTCAGCTTTCTGCCAACCTTAAATCAGGTCGCTGCTACCGAATTGCTACCGAACGCCTTTTACGGCTTCGCCTTTACCGCGCTCCGGATCGCTGCGTCAACCTGTTCTGCTGCATCTGCCTGCATTCCGGGCATCACATGGGAATATAGATCCAGGGTGATCCCGATTGTCGAGTGGCCGAGTCGCTCGCTCGCTATTTTCGGATGAACGCCAGAAGACAGCATCTGCGAGGCGTGGGTGTGTCTGAGGTCATGGAAGCGTATCCGGGGCAGGGACGTCTTTCCGATCACCCGCACCCACTCGTGCGTCAGGGAACGCGGCTGTAGCGGGCTGCCGTCCACCTGGGCGACAACGAAGCTTTCCGCTTCCGGACGAACGCCGAGGCGTAGCTGTTCCTCTGCCTGCCGCGCACGGTGCGCCTTGAGTTCCGTGACCACAGTCGACGACATGGCAACGGTTCTGGCCTTGCCGGATTTCGGCTCCTTGTAGCGGACACCGTCCTTCGTCTGCTCGGCACTCTCGATCACAGCGATCGACTTGCCTTCGAGATCGACATTCCGCCAGCGCAATGCCAGGGCCTCGCCGCGGCGCAATCCGCACATGACCGCAAGCAGGGTAGGGATGAACATCCGCGTCGGCCGCAATTCGTCGATCAACGTTGCCGTCTGGCTGGCGTCGTAGGCCAGCATCTTCTTGCGCTCGAGCTTGGGCGGGGTAGTGGCGACAGCAGGGTTCTTCGTCAGGCGATCCCAGGTCACGGCCTGATTAAGTGCCTTGATGAGCACGCGCCGCATGTGGTGGACCGTGCGAGGCGAAAGCCCTCCCTTGCCATCCCGGCGGCCCTCCGTGAGCGCCTTGGCGAAGGCGCCGTCAATCCGGTCAGTCTTGAGCTTCGCGAGCGTCACGTCGCCCAGGAGAGGAGCCACGCCCTTCTGCAGGATCTCCGCATAGCGTTCATGGGTTTTCGGCGCGACCGACGGCTTCACGAACTTCAGCCATTCGTTCAGGTACTCGGATATCGTCTGCTTCGTCGGCTCGACGTAGTTGCCGCTCTTGATGGCCGTGATCAGCCGCGAGCATTCTTCCTCAGCCTTCCGCTTCGAAGTCGTGTGGAAGGTGTGCCACTTCCGCCGACGCTTGCCTTTCTCGTCATAGATATCGAGGACGATCGCCCATTTGCCGGGGCTGCGCTCGGTGACGTGGCCTTTCATTCGTCCTGCTCCCCTTCGATAGCAAGCTTCTTCAGAGTGGCATCGCGTTCAAGCATCGTCTCAATTCTAGGGTCCATCGCGTAACGTCTTGCTCGACTGATCGTAACGAGAGCGTCGGTAAGGAATGCGCGCAGCCTGTTAAGATCCTCAGAGCTAGGCGACCTTGGTTTTTCGTCGACCAATTCAAGGAGCGGGGACAGATTGGCGACCTGACTGCCGGCAAAATAGTCGAGCGATAGACCCATCTGAACGAGTCGGCGCACGGCTTCCGACCGCGACGGCACTCTATTCGCATAGCGCCAATCATCGATCGCTCTAATCTCGTCCGCCGTGATCTTCACATGCAGGCGTTCGGTTTCGCTGTTGCCAAGTTTTGGCCGGGCCATTCGCACACACTCCGGGAAAAGTACATATCGTGCGCACAAATGTGTTGCAAGTAGTTTAACGTCACGTCATATTCTCATTCGTGCACACGAAACGCACATAACGAGGATAGACAATGACCCTAAACGAAGCACTGTCCCGACCGACTATCTCGGTCCCCGACGCCGGTAGGCTGTTTTTCGGGCTTGCGCGGAACGCAGCTTATGAAGCCGCGAAGGCTGGCGACATTCCGACGATCAAGATCGGCGGCCGGATCATGGTGCCGGTTGTACCGCTGGCTGAAAAGCTTGGCTTGCGCGCGACCATCGGGAAGGTGGCTGCATGATTGCCATCCAGAAAGCAAACGACGCGGCATCGGCTGGCACCGACCCGCGTCACGGTTCAATCGATTCCAAGGAGGAGATCAGTATGAACGACAGGAAGCATATCACGTGGAGCAACCCACGTTCAATCGACCCGACTGTCCTCAGCGACATTCGAGACGAGCTTTATCGCGCTGCAGCACTTTGCGAGGCGCTTCACCATGCCATGGACGGGGCGAGGATCTCAAACGGCTTTACCGAACTCCTACTGACGGTCGAGAACGTCATAGACGGTGCAGCCGAGCGCGTTCACGTCCTGACGTTTCCAGAGGGGAGGGCGGCTGCGTGACGGCCGCTCCTGCGCTGCGGTTTATGTGGCTTGAGGCATTGGTCTCTTCGCCCGTCTTGAAAACAAAGACGGGCGCCATTCGGACAGGATTGGCGCTAGCGGCATTCTACTACAACGAAGAGAAGGGCATGGCGTGGCCCTCGCGCAAGGAGCTTGCTAGGCGTCTGAACTCTGCTCCGGAGCGTGTGTCCGAATGGCTCGGTGTGCTTCACGGGGCTGGAGCGATCCACCTGCAAAAGAAGGGGCCATTGGCCCCACTCTTCGGACAAGCCGCCGACCCCCGATCCCTGATTATCAGGCTCGATTTCCAGTGGGCTCATGCGGTGATCGTGGCAAAGAATTCAGCCGCAAAACTACAGGGGAAATCGGTTCCAAAGAAGAAGCGATCGGTGACGAGGCTCGTCACTGAATCGATGACGAGGCCCGTCACCTATGTTGATGACGAGGCTCGTCACACTAATCCACCAACCTTTATCCAGATAGATCCAGAGAAAGAACAAGATCGCCTTGAACCGGAAACACGCAGGAGGGCAGTTCCGTGAATCAGCTTTCCCTACTCAACTGGTGTCCACCAAATCGCATTATAGCCTTTCCCCTGTCGCGGCGTCGGAGCCTAGTTCTCAGGACGGCTGAGATGCTGACCTGCATCCATGGCGATGAAGCATCGATGTTCTGGCGACACCTCATCGTTGATTTGCGCACCGAACTTGACGCCCGCGGGATGCCAGCGGACGCAATCCGGGCCGAACTGAACGCCTTCTTTGACGCAGTGCAGATTGAACTGCAGTCCCGACACTTCCGGGACCAGCAGCCTGGAGGCGTAGCATGATCGGGCGATACGGCAATGCTTACCAGTTTCCCGACGAGTTGGCCGTGTTGCGGTCTTGGCTGCAGAGACGCGGGCTTGATGTCGATTCGTTGAAATCCGATCGCCAGGCGGCATATTTGGCGCAACGACTCCTCGGTACGAAATTCAAGTTTCCGCCTAAAGGTGCGGCGTGCTTTCCCGTCTTACAGCGAATGGAGAAGACGATTCTCACTGGTTCCAGTGTCCCCCGCAGTTCATCGTCGGAACTGCGGGATGCTGGTTCCCGTTCGGCACCGAAAAGTCTTTCACAACAGAATACTTTTCGAGAGCGAACTCGGGATTTTCCGCGATACGAGCGCGCCGTGCCTCCGGGTCTCGTCATCTATGCTGACGGCGCCTGCCACCCGAACCCCGGAATCGGCGGATGGGGTTACGCGGTCTATCGAGACGGAACCGAGATCCATTCCGAGTGCGGCGGCGACCTTCAGGCCACCAATCAAACGATGGAACTTACGGCCGCGCTTATGGCGTTGCGGTGGTTTGCCAATCGCGGCTTAGTAGAGCCGTTTCGGCTGTTTTCGGACAGTCTGTACGTCGTGAACGGCTCGAACAATTGGCGTCACAAATGGAAGCGCTGGGACTGGAAGCGGGGCCAAACTGCTGGCACCGTCAAGAACTTGGAGTTATGGCAGGCGCTCGACGAGGCGCTGACGCTGGTTCCGATCACATTGGAATGGGTGAAAGGCCACGTCGGCATCGTTGGCAATGAACGCGCAGACGAGCTTTCTGAGTTGGGCCGCAAAGCGATTCTGCTCATGCCGGCACTTGTCGATGGATAACCTTATCAAAAAATCTTGGCCAGTATTACTAAATGATATCAATTGGTTGCTGTCTTCTAGAAGCACTGGGTGGATATCTTGGCGTTGAAAATTGTAATTTTCAATGCAGATAGCCCGGTATCCGGGTGCTTTGCGCCCAGACGCTTACATGGGTAGCCCTGCGTACTCCCGCTGATGCTGGTTGGGCGCGAAGCGTTAGAGAAGGACCGCGAGCATTGGTTTGATCATCAGGGTTTTCCAGAACTGATGCGCGAATAGCCGCAGTGCAGGCTCTGACGGCGGCAGAATGTCTCCCGCCGCCCGGTAGTATGGTCGACCCCGCCGCTTTCAACGGTTTATTCCATTGGTGCAGCCGTCCCCGCCGGACCGGTCTGTGCCGTAGTGCCTGCGGTAGGTGCGATAGGTGCCGGCTGCGTCATGGTTGTCGTTGGTGCGGCCGTTTCGCTCTGACTACCAGAGCAGCCGGCAAGGGCCATAAGAAAAAGTCCGAGCGCCGGTAGAATTTTCATAGAGTTCATGTGTTCCTCGTATGGATTGTACCCCCGGCGCGCGCATGGGACAAAAAATATCGCGCTAAGGTCAACCGCCGCACGGTTATTTTTCAGTCACGATTACTGACAGAGGTTCACAACAATCTATAGCAGCTTCTGCGGACGCCGGATTATCTTGCATTGCCCGTTGCGCGTAATCCTCCACGCCGCATGGGTGTTGCGGCTGGTGAGTAGGCGAAAGCTTGGCTCCCAGCCGCTTTTCATTTCACCAGGTGGATTACAGTCCGTCGTGCTGCAGCAGATATTTCCAGCAGCGTAGGGAAGTGGTCGTCCCGCCGGGCTCAAACTTGGAGAGCGTCGGTTCTGATGGCGGCTCGACAAGGCGGCGGCATGAAAGGACTAGGGTTTCTCGCCCTCGGCCTGTTGCCACAGCTCTGTCAGCGACAGGCCCTTGCGGCCCCAGTTGTCGGTATCGATCTCGTCGATCACGACGAAGACGAATTCCGGGTTCCGTCCCAACTCTTCGACCAGCACATCAGTCATTCGTTTGATGACAGCTTTCTTCTGATCGACCGAGGCAACGCCCTTGGCGATCTCAACGCGAACGATCGGCATGCCAATCTCCCCAATCCTCGACATGAGAGCTTCGCGCATGGCTTGGCAAAGGGCAAGATGGCATAGAAGTCCGCAGGCACTTCCTGCGCAGGTCAGCTATTGTCCCGCAATCGCAAGCCGCCGCCCATCTCTACGCCGCGCTTCCGGAGTTCGAGGAGCAAGCTCAGATCCTTCGGCGGCTTGTTAGTGACAACCTCGACTTTTTCCAGATTTGGCAATGCGAGCAGAGGGCTGAAGTCCGTCACTTTCGGGCAATAGAAAATCTTCAAATGTTTCAAAAATGGCCACTTCTCAAGGAACGCGATAGTGGAGAGCCCTGACAAGTTATGAAGCCAGGCTGTCGTGATATTTGGATTATCTGACATCAGGTTTACAGTTTCGATCTTTGTGTCGGCGATCTGGATGGAACAAATGCTGCCACAACTGTTCACGACCTCCTCATCATAGCCGATGATCCCCAGATGTTCCAACGAGGCGTTGTCGCCGATGAACGCGCGAAGCTTGCCACTGCCATCGGCCCGGGCTGACAGGAAGCGCAAAGACGGAAAATCGACTCGCGTGAAATAGATCGGATGCTTGTCGAGCCAAATATAGTCCAGCCTACAGGGCGGCCCGTCATAGGATTTGCAGCTCGACTTGGTGCCGAACATCGAAAAGCCGAAAGCGATCTCGGGAAAAAGGGTGCTAAGTTCAGCGCTGAGCTCGCCTTCAAAATTGATATAGTTCAGCCCGAATTGCTTGAATCTCTCAACCCAGGACGCGACACGGCTCTTGTCTCTAACCCTGAACTGCACGTTGGCATTTTGGTGATGGTATTGCTCTGCTTCCTCTTCGCCATAAAAGGCAAGCCTTGACGAGGGGTCCCAGCCCGGCGGTGGGCCGATATAGACGAGCTCACTAGCCGCGGGCACCTTAAGCATTCTCCGAAACCTCCTATCCTTGTGGGACCGTTACCAGATCAGCCCGTTTCCACACAGCCTCCACCCTCTCGCGGCATTCGGAATTTTTGCTGATGGGCAAGGCACCGGCGACCTACCGCGAGCCGGAAGGACCGGTTCGTGGGAGGGTACCATGCGTTAGATTCTATCCACTAGCAGCCGATCACGCGACAACAGCGTGATGTCGCTCCCGAGGAGCTGTTTGTAACCCATTTTGCTAGTCATTTTTGGCATGGCTGCAGAAAAGCATATTGGCCTGCAGGCGGCAATCAGGACGGCGGACGGACGAGGCTAAGCCGGGGTGGGAAGCGAGCGGGTCAATCCCGGCGAGATGCGTCGATGCGAAGTGAGTTGTACGCCCCGCACCTCAGACACCGCATGTGACGCTCAAATAAGGCGTTGTTCGCCGCAGTATCAAAAATTTCGAGGTTAGCACTGCACTCTGGGCACGGAATTTGCGCATCTTTGTCTTTGGCAGCGGCGATCCCGGCCTTCACCCAGCCAGGTTGAAGCGTTCCTACCATTGTGCATCACCGTTGCGTACGAACATGGGAAAGCGTGCGGTCCAGCCGGCCAGATCACCACCAGCCGAACGATTGACCGAACGGGTGGATACCCGCGAGCAGCGCCCCCACCGTACCGAGAGTCAGAAGAACAATCTGGTAGGTTTCCAAGGAGACCTTCTTTTCCAGAATGACAGTCTCGCCTTTCCAATAGAGGCGGCCCTTTTCATCAAGTTGGAAGTTGTTCAACTCATCGAGGCCGATCGTTCGCAAGCTCATGGCAATCCTCCCCAACCCACGTCATGAGAGCTTCGCCCAGTCGCTCGCGAAGGGCAAGATGGGGCCTTGGGATTGAGCTAATCGAGAGGTCGTGAATGTGTTTGTCGAGGGCAATCTCGATGCCTCTTCTGACGCCCACCAAAAATGGGGTCAGATGGCCTGGCGTGCCTGGCTGACCCGGGGTTCCGGGCATTCCTGCTGCGGTCCCGCGAATTGAGCGATAGCCAATTTCAAACCCATCACTGAATGAACCACTCCTAATGATGTCGATTGCCATGGTTGCCCTCACGTCTGAAAAAACAATCAAAGGAAATCACACATGGCGCTGACCGACAAGCGCCCGCACCTCCGCCGGCCAGAAGCAGAGGCCTATCGCAAACTCTACCGAGACAAGCGCTGGTGTGGTCCGCACGGTATCCGTCGGCAGGCGCTGGTGCGAGACCTGTTCACCTGCCGGCGGTGCGGCTGCCTACTGATCACCGGCAACCGGCATCATCCGCGCGCCGCGGTGGTCAACCACAAGACGCCGCACAAGGGCGACGAGAGCTTGTTCTTCTGCCTGGAGAACACGGAAAGCGTCTGCAAGACCGATCATGACGCGCTGATTCAGAAGGAGGAAGCACGAGGTTATGCGATCGGGTCGGATATTCACGGTCGGCCGGTCGACCCGGATCATCCGTGGAATCGCTAGTGTGTGCCGAAGTCGTTATACGGCGTGGACAAGACGACAGAGCAGTAAATTTCAAGCAGCGCTTGTCGTGTCTGATCGGTCTCTTCGACGAAACGATAGTCCATCCGCCTGATGCGCGCCTTGGCTCCCTTAAACGCTTCCGCAAACTCAGTCTGCAAAATGAGCCCAGAACGGCTACTGGCGTCACTTCGATACGATGCCCGAGTCTGCCCGGTTGCTTCTCGGGCAAGACGAAAGGCAAAGGCCGCCATGCGATGCGTGGCACCAGGAAGACAGTGCCTGCCATACCGTGCACGCAAGCCGTTCGATCTACCAATGTAAAGATGGCGATTGTCCTCGCTAAATAGATAGACACCGCTCTGGGGCATGTCTCTCGGCAACGCCCCGTCGCGGCAAGGCGTCATGGATAAAAGCTTCTCGTAAGACGGGTGCAGTGTTTCGATCGTCAGTGCGAAGCTGGGATGCATACCAATTGACCTTGCGTTGTCGAATTCAAGCGTACGGGGGGCGGGTCAAAAGTCCAGAGCCGTTCTCTCAGAGACCCGCGTCCCCCATGCGTTCGCACTGAGGTCAATTTTGGAAGGGGGGGATGATCGGAAAATTCGATGGAAATGACTGCAATTCCCGGCGGTGACGGCACGCCGAGCGAGCCGGACTGGGCGTCGCTGTATGCCGACGAGTTCGACATTGCGGCGGCGCACGAGGAGTGGGGGATCGTCATTCGCGAGCTGAAAGACGCCGTGACGCTTTCGGTCTCCAACGGGCATTCGATCCGTCGCCTGGTGGAGTTTCGTGTCCAGTACGAGCGCGCCTCGAGACACGTTGCCGAGCACGGCCCGATCCTGAAGCCGACCAACAAGAAGGCGAAGGTCGGCCAGTGGAACCCATACTGGTCGGTAATGAAGCAGGCCAGCGAGACCATCCGAGCCCTCGAAACCGAGCTCGGCCTTGCGCCGGTTCGCCGTGGCAACGCGACAAAGGTGGTTCGTGGCAAGAAAAGTCCAAGGGCGGCGGACGCCTATATCCGACCAGTTTCAAAATGACCCGACGAGCCGGTATGCGGCTGACGTCATAGCCGGAAGGATTGTCGCAGGCGAACACCATATCGCTGCGGCCGAACGCCATCTGAAGGATCTGCGCGACGCTCCGGGCCGTGGCCTTCACTGGCGGCCGGAGATGGCGTCTCGGGCGATCGGGTTTCCGCCGGCGGTCTTGAGCATCACCGCGGGTGCGCACGAGGGCAGGCCCTTCAACCTGCTGCCCTGGCAAGTGTTCTGCACCGGCAGTCTTTTCGGCTGGCGGACTTCCACCGGTAGGATGCGCTTCCGATCGGCATGGGTCGAGACTGGGAAAGGACAGGCCAAGTCGCCGTGGATGGCGGCGATCGGGCTGTATCTGCTTGGGTATTATGGCGTTGCTCGATCCGAGGTCTACTCGATCGGCCAGGACCGCAAGACAGCGAATGTGCTGTTCAAGGATGCTGTCGCCATGTGCCGGGCGCCAGTGCCGGCGGCGGACGGCGAAGAAATAGACGCCGAAGACACGCTTGAAAACCGAGGCGAAGTCGTCATTCGCGGGGAGGGCGACAACGCCTGGAAGATCGAGCACCTCGACACGGGATCAAAGTTTCAGGCGCTGGCCAACGGGGAATCCATCTCCGGGCCGCGACCGACGGCGATCCTCGCTGACGAGATACATGAGTTCAAGGCAAACGACTCGATCGAGACATGGAAGCGCGCCATCGCCAAGATGCCGGGTGACGCGATCATGATCCTCGGGACCAACACGCCGGCATCGACGCAGATCGTCGGTACCGACTATAGCGAACACTATCAGCGGGTCGTGAAGGGTGACGTCGACGACGACAGCGCATTCGCCTTCATCGCCCGCGTAGACAAGGAAGACCGGGAGACGGTTTTCGATAATGAGAATTGCTGGCCGAAAGCCCTTCCGGCGCTCGGCACGACCTTCCCGATCGAAAACATCCGCGGCGAGGTCAACACGGCGCGTGTGCTGCTGTCGACCGCGTTTTCGGTCAAGCGGCTCTATTTCGGCATCCCGATTGGATCGACTGACTTCTGGATCGCCGAGCAGGCTTGGGCGGCCGTGCAGGTGCCAGTTGACCCCGTCAGGCAGAAGGGCCGTAAGTGCTGGCTCTCGCTGGACCTTTCGGACAAGAACGACCTGACAGCACTGTCGGCGGCTTGGGGTGGCGACGACGAAAAAGTCGCCGTCAAGACTTGGTACTGGACCACGCAGAGCGGTTTGAAGGAGCGGGCGCTCGCCGACAACGCGAAGTATGTCGAGTGGGCTGCCGATCCGAAAGTCGACTTCACCGCGGTTCCTGGCGCCGTGATCGACAAAACGTTCGTTGCGGAACAGGTGAAACAGGTATGCGCCGAGCACGAGGTCGAGTTCCTCGCGTTCGACAGCGCTGGCATCGCCGACTTCATCGCGGCATGTGAAGCCATCGGCTTCCCGGTTTGGCGATACAAGGGACCGGGCGAACCGGAGGGCGTCGGGCTGAAGCTCGTCGCTCACGGCCAGGGCAAGCGCATCGTATTCGAGGATCGCGCGCTCTGCATGCCGCGCTCGGTCGAAAAGCTTGAAGATCGAATCCTTGCCGAGACGATCGAGATCGACAATTCGCCGGTCACCTACATGTGCGCCGGCAATGCGTTTCTGGACAGTGACGGCCAAGGCAACCGCGCTTTCGACAAGCAGCGGAGCAGGGGCCGTATCGACGGTATCGTCACGATCGCGATGGCGACCGGGGCGGCCGACAACGAACTTGGAGGCGTTCCCGTGGACATCGACGATCTGATCAAGAATGCGATGGTGGTCTGATGGCCGTGTTCGGACTGAACGGTTGGTTCGGCAGCCTTCTCTTCGGAGGCTCCCGTTACCAGGCAAAGTTGACGGAAGACACTTCCAGCCGGCCGGAGATCAAGACCATCACGCCGAACGTCGCGATGCAACTCGCGACCGTGTGGGCTTGCGTTCGGCTTCTTTCGGAGACGATCGGCACCCTCCCGCTCGGCGTCTACCGCAAGGATGATAAGGGCCGGAGAAGTGCTGACAACAGTCATACCCTTTACAGCTTGCTCCACGACAGCCCGAACGCGGACATGTCGGCAGCCGAGTTCTGGGAGGCCTGCGTCGCCTGCATCTGTTTGTGGGGCAATTTCTATGCGGAGAGGGTGGAGGTCGCAGGCGGTTTATCGTCGTTGAACTTTCTCCAGCCGCAGCTGATGGAGGTTAACCGGCCCGTTCCGCAGCCGATCATTGACTGGTTCGCCACGGCTTCATCGATCACTGACAGCACAGGCATGCAACGACGCCCGGCAATCCTCCTGGCTTGGGACGGTGATCAGCGCGACGTTGAAGCGGTCGCCTTCGAGGTTCGCAAAGCAAGCAATCTTGCCGTCGATTATCGGGGCCGAACAGACAATCCCGAGGCGGGCGCGATCCTCATATCGCAAAACCTTCTGCCGCTGACGGCATATCAGGTTCGGGGCCGGTATTTGCCGCGCTCGGATCGCGAAACCCTCTGGTCGGATTGGCTGGCGGTTACCACGCTCGAACTGCTGATCAACTCTGTCGATATCTTCGACAATGCCATCATCCGCAACAAGATCGCGGACGCGGCGATCGATGCGGCAAAGCTTGAGAATGAGGCGGTCACCGAACTGAAACTGGCAGCCGAGGCCGTTTCGACGGCAAAGCTTCAGGTCGGCGCTGTCACTGAAGCGATCCTGGCTTCCGGGGCGGTATCTGCCGCCAAGATACAGGATGCCGCTCTTACCATCTCGAAGTTCGCTTCTGGCATTCGTCCGGTCGAGATACTTCCTGCCTTGCCGGCGACGGGTAATTTCGCCGGGCGTATGGTGTTCCTGACGACGGACGGCAAGCTCTATCGCCATACCGGCTCGCCTTCGGGCGCGGCAGGCTTCACAGCCGCCACGGCTGCCGGCGATCTTGTTGGTGAGATCACGTCGACCCAGATCAGCGATGGGGCGATCTCGACGCCCAAGCTAGCGGCCGGCGCGGTCGTTGCGAATTCGATCGCCACCAATGCGGTGACATCCGACAAGATCCTTGCTGGCTCTATCGTTGCCGGCAAGATCGCGGCTGGTGCTGTAAGTGCTACAGAAATCGCCTCTCAGTCGATCATCGCCAGCAAGCTTTTCCTTCAGGACTACAGCAACATTTATCCCGACTACGATATGGTTGATCCGGCGTTCTACAGCGGAACGGCTACGGGCTACTCATTCGTTGCATCGGCCAGCGGCCAGACCGGGCTTAACTTCCTTGCTGTCCCGAACACGCCTGCAACGCAAACCTATGTCACGACAGGGTATATCCCGATCGAGGACACTGTCGAGCATTACGCCAAGGGCACTATCTGGAACCTTTCGGGCGGCAATGTCACGCTGGTGTTTCAGACGTTCTCTGTCGATGCTGCCGGCGCGCTGACGCTGCTCAACTCCTATACGGTCGGCAATACGACAAACACGGCGATGACCGACGTCGCGGTGAATATCCCCGCAGTCGCCGGGGCGCGTCGTGGCCGCTTCGTTGTGTATAACAATGTGCCGAGCACGAATGCCGTTCGCGCCGCAGCGCTGGTGCTTCGTCGCAAGTCGACTGCGGAACTGATCGTCGATGGATCGATCATCGCTGACAAGCTCGCTACGAACTCCGTCACCACGGCCAAGATCGCGGCGGGCTCCGTCACTGCAACAGAAATCGCGACCAACGCGATCACCGCCGTCAAAATCCAGGCAGGCTCGATTACCGGCGCAAAGATCGCAGCGGGCACCATTACCGGCGACAAGCTGGTCGCCAGCACGATCACCGCCCGTGAGATGATCCTGACGGATTATACAAATCTCGCAATCGAACCATCTTTCGAGAACCAGGGTGCAGCGTGGACGCTCGGCGCCAACGCGACGATTGTCGATGACGATGTGTCCGCAGGTACCTCATTCAGTGGTCGCTATTCCCTGGCCGTTACCGGCGCTGCCGCAGTTGCAGCAGGCAGCACCAACTTCATCAAAGTCGCGCCCGGTGACCAGTTCCTGCTTGTCGGCGTGGCAAAGCGGGTATCGGCAAGCGGCATCATTCAGGTCCGGGTCCGCCTCACCAACAAGAGCGGCGGGTTTGTCTCGACGCAAGCAATCACGTTCCCGGCCGATCAATCCGGCGCAGACTATGTGCGTCTGGCCGCGAACATCACCATTCCGGACGTCACCAGTGCCGCTTTTGCGCAGGTCGATGTCAACCTGCCGTCAGCTATTACCGGCACCTGGCGCGTCGGCTATGTCGGGCTTTTCCGGCGCGCAAACGCGGAACTGATCGTCGACGGTGCTATTACGGCCGGGAAGATCGCGGCAAACTCGATCACGGCTGGCATGATCGCGGCGGGTGCAATCACCGCGAACAAGATCGC